>JAGDYV010000084.1:0-30383 GCA_049116495.1 Hyphomicrobiaceae bacterium
CCAAGTTCGATGTGCTGGCCTTTCGGGCTCATCTCCCACTTTTGCGGTGACATCAGCCCGCGCTCTTTGAATATGTCCTCTTGCGTTGACATCGAAAACAGACCGCGCCTATTGACCCATGGGCCTAGATTGGTCGAGACCGTGACATCCGGTGATGTCGTCACAATGCGGTCGGCGAGCGGTCCGCCGTCTCGTGCGATCTGATCCAACACCTTTCCGAAACCCGTTTGCGTGGCGACTTTGCCGCTGGCTTCGACGGAGATCGTCGGCGGCACAGCGATCTGCGGTGAATTGAGGCGTCGACGCCCCTTGGCATTGAACGGGACGCTCGACAGATACGCTTCCAACTCGTCGCGCGTCCGATCAAGGCCTGCGAATTTGTCCCATTCGTCGCCTTGATTGATGGCCATGGCGGCGCGCAATTCCTGCATCTGCGCCTTTGTCATTAACCCGGCGTGGTTGTCCTTGTGGCCGGCAAGCGGAAGTCCAAACCCTTTTACCGTATAGGCAATAAAACAGACAGGTTTGTCTTCGGGTGCGTTTTCGAATGCTTCGACGATCGATTCCAGATCGTGACCGCCAAGGTTGGTCATCAATTCGGAGAGTTCGTCATCGCTGTGATTGTCAATCAGGGCCAGCGTATCCGGGAACGCTTCAAGATCCGTATGAAGCTGTTTGCGCCATGCGGCCCCGCCCTGAAAGACCAGCGCTGAATAAAGTTGATTGGGACAATCGTCGATCCACTGACGCAGGCGGTCGCCGCCAATTTCCGTAAATGCGCGCTGTTGTAACTTGCCATTCTTGATAAGCACGACTTCCCAGCCGAGGTTTTCAAACAGTCCAGCCACTTTCATAAACAGTTGGTCGGACACCACGCTATCAAGACTCTGGCGGTTGTAATCGACCACCCACCACGTGTTGGTCAGCCCGTGCTTCCAGTACTCCAACAACGCTTCATGGATGTTGCCCTCGTCGATTTCGGCATCGCCCATCAGCGCAATCATGCGTCCCTTGGCCCACGGTTCCTGGCCTTCGCGCTGCCACCCTTTGGCGTGCACGTAGTCCTGGATCAAACTGGCGAACCCGGTGACGGCAACGCCAAGACCGACGGAACCAGTTGAGAAATCGACATCGTCCTTGTCTTTGGTTCGTGAGGGATAGCTTTGGACACCGCCAAAGCCCCGAAAATTCTTCAACTTGTCCAGGTCTTGATTTTCGAGCAAATACTGGATGGCGTGGAATACCGGGCTGGCATGTGGCTTAACCGCAACGCGGTCTTCGGGGCGCATAATGTGAAAATAGAGCGCCGTCATAAGTGTTGCGATTGACGCCGACGAGGCCTGATGGCCACCGACCTTTATGCCGTCGCCACGATCCACCTCATGATTGGCGTGATGGATCATGTAGGACGAAAGCCACAGCACTTTGCGCTCAAGCTCACGCAGCATCGCTATCGTTTCGCGCTTGCTGGTCGGTTGACTTGGTGATGTGTCCTGCATGGGTGGTACCTGATCGCGGAAATGAGAGCCGATGCTATGGGGTTCTAGCACAACAATACAAGGATCACGCCAGTCAGCGTAACCGTCCACTGAAGTTCAAACGGTATCACACGTTACTTCAAGCCCGTCAGATCGAAGCGCTTCGATCGTGGCGACCAAATGCTTCCGGTCACGTGTTTCGATGACGACTTCGAGCACTGCCCCTTTGGCCGGCAGATTTGAAAATACGCGCTGATGCAGTACTTCAACGACGTTGGCGCCAGCTTCCGCCAGAACGACAGCGACGCGGGCCAACTGTCCTGGCCGATCCTGTAGGTTAATGATCAGCTGCGATATCCGTCCCTGCCGGGCAAGATCGCGCGTCAGAACACCGGCGAGCAGGCGTGTATCAAGGTTGCCGCCGCTGAGTACGACCCCAACGCGCTTGCCTGAAAACCGACCGGGATCGGAAAGAATGGCCGCCAACCCAGCGGCGCCGGCCCCTTCGACGACAGTTTTTTCAATCGTAATCAACTGGGCCAGCGCTCGTTCCAGTTCAATTTCGTTGACCAGGACAATGTCATCGACATCACGCCCGACAATATCCCGCGTGAGGTTTCCCGGAGACTTAACGGCGATGCCCTCAGCCAGCGTATCGCCGCGAGCCGGCAGGTCGGCATGCTTAACCTCGTTGTACATGGATGGATAAAGGCGGGTCTGAACGCCGATAATCTCGATGCCTGGTTTTCGCGACCGGGCAGCGATCGCCATGCCGGAAATCAGGCCGCCGCCGCCGATTGGTACGACCAAACAGTCCAGATCCGCCTTTTCGTCCAGCATTTCCAGCGCCAATGTGCCTTGACCGGCAATGACCAGCGGGTCGTCATAGGGGTGGACAAACGTCAGACCACGCTCTTTGCAGAGATGGCGTGCCGCTGCGGTAGATTCTTCAAGAGTGGTCCCTGTAACCAATACTTCCGCGCCAAAGTTTTCCGTATTATCTATCTTCACCTGCGGCGTGCCCTCAGGCATGACAATCGTAGCTGGAATGCCCAACTGCTGCGCATGATACGCAACGCCTTGTGCATGATTGCCGGCCGACATTGCTATGACACCTCGGCGACGGGCGTTCTCGCCAAGAGCGTGAAGATGATTGAGCGCGCCCCGCTCCTTGAACGACGCAGTGAATTGGTGGTTCTCGAATTTCAGCCAGATCTCGCAACCGTATAGCGATGACAATGTGCGGCTATTGAGGAACTGCGTCCGCAGAACCGCGCCCTTCAGGCTGGCCGCGGCCTCTTCGATATCAGAGATGGTGGGTTGCGCGGGATTGCGCTTTGCGTCCGCCATCAAGCAACTGAACCTTCCAGTCGTGTCATGATCATGCAGGTTGTCGTGCCATGCGCCAGTATTTTGCCGTCTTCGTCCATAAGGCGCCCTTCCGCAGTTGCCATCCTGCGTCCCGTATGGACGACCCGACCTTCGGCTCTTATTGGGCCAGTTTCTTCGACGATCGCCCTGACCAAATTGACGCTGTACTCTACAGTTGTGTACCCAACACCTTGGTCCAAAGTCGTCTGGACAGCGCAAGCCATGCAAGAATCCAGTAGCGTCCCATACCATCCCCCGTGCACCGTACCAGTGGGGTTGTAGACGGAGAAGGTCGGCCTTCCTTGAAATGCCGAGAAGCCCTTATCAACCTCAATCATGCGAAAACCTAGAACCTCTGCAATTGGCGCTTGTGGAAGCCGGCCATCACAGATCCGCTCAAGAAACTCAAGACCGCTCAGAGCGTGGATGGTCTTCTGAGATGCCACGCCAAATTCACCCGTTTTCAATGTCATGACTTTCCCGTGATTGCCGCTGTATCCGCAGCGGTCGTCCTGCCACCGGCGACAGCATCACGTATAAAGGTCAGCGGCACAGCGGTTGTGTATTTGATCTGCTCCATCGCGAACGCAGAAGAGACTTTCGTGATTGAGATACGCGATATCAACTTCTTGTAGAATGCGTCATAGGCCTCAATCGACGGCACAACCACTCTGAGAAGATAGTCGACGTCGCCGGACATGCGATAGAATTCCACTACTTCGGGGAATTCAATGACGACCTCATGAAACGCCTCGAGCCAGTCGATCGTATGAACATCGGTCTTGATTGAAACAAAAACGGTTACACCGGCATGAACTTTTGTCGGATCGAGAATTGCCACGCGACGCTTAACAATACCGGCTTCCTCCAACCGCCGAATACGACGCCAACACGGCGTGGTCGACAGCCCAACGGACTTTCCTATGTCGGCAACGGCAATAGTTGCGTCATTTTGGATTAGGTCCAAAATTTTAACGTCCATAGCATCGAGCATGATTTGCTCCCAGAACTACAATTAGCAAACTCGTGTGGAATTTTTTTCTCTCCACAGCCGTTTTCTGTAATGCTGTCAAGCGCTTTCCAGTTCTTGCGCAATAGCAGACCGGAGCTCAGGCAGAAGATCAGCTTCGAACCAGGGGTTCTTTTTGATCCATGCGTTGTTCCGCCACGAAGGGTGCGGCACAGGAATGGCCCGGATCTTCGCGTCAGCTTTTGGCGCAATCGGAACGGCGGGATAATCTCTCCAATGCCGCACCGTTTCAGTGAGATTGGACTTTGCGGTCCGCCCAAGATGCCATTTGACTGCGTAACTGCCGACAAGCAATACGAGCCGCACGTTCGTAAGTTGTTCCAGGATGCGCTGTCGCCAAGCATGGGCACATTCAGGCCGTGGCGGCAGATCTCCACCTTTGCTGTCAAGGCCGGGAAAACAGAATCCCATCGGAACAATCGCGATGCGGGTTGCGTCGTAAAACGTCATCGCATCAACAGCCATCCATTCTCGCAGACGGTCGCCGGATGGGTCCGTGAACGGCATACCAGAAGCATGCACACGGGTGCCGGGTGCCTGGCCGCATATTGCGATTCTAGCGCTTGGTGCTGCGCGAAGGACGGGGCGAGGATCGTGAGGGAGCGGCTTACGCCGAGGCGCTTCAATGCAGATGCGGCACACAGCAATTTCGGCGAGCAGCTGATCAAACGTTGTTGCCATAGGTGATATTTTTAGCTGCCAACATCCGCGGCCTTAGAAACCTATAACCATGCCGTCGCTCGCCATCAGGACATCCGATCGCTGAATTTTGTCTCGGTTGGCAAGCATATTGAGGTTCATATGCGTCAACAAAACCCGCGCGGCGCCAAGTTGGTCGATCTTGCCGGACAAGACCTGCCAATTGAGATGGTAGGGAATACGCGTCTCATCGTAGCTGTAGCACTCGGTGATGAAAAGATCGGCACCGACAGCGCATTTGAGTAGACTGTCCACCCATTGCGTATCGCCGGAATAAGATAACACCTTGTCGCGGCGCTCCAATCGAAGCGATGCCGACAAGGCACCGGATGGATGCTCTCCAGCAAAAGCTGTGAGTTTTGTGCCGTTCACCACGATCGGCACTTCCGCTTCAAACTCAACGAATTCCATCTCGAATCTTGGCTCGAGATGGCCGGATCCTGGGAACAATATTTCGCAGGCGTCATGTAGCCGTTGCTGCAGGCCGATGGGGCCGGCGATCGTCAGTTTGCGGGAACGATGTGCCGAATGATGTCCATGAATCTTCCACCAGACTAGCCCGGCGAAATGATCTCCATGCAGGTGCGAGATGAAAATCGTTTCGACATCGCAGGGATCCAGCCCTTCTCGGTGCATTCCAATGAGTGTGCTTGCGCCACAGTCGACGAGAAAGGCACTCCCTCCGTCGCGGACGTGAAAGCTAGTTTGCAACCGCCCCCCGGATCCAAACGCGTCACCGCTTCCGATAACGGTTAGTTGCATAGGCCATTTCCTTCACGCCGTTCGACCATTCCATCTCCGCTATCATCGCGCTGCCTGGGCGTTTCAGGAAAGCCCTGCCTTCGCACTCGGGCGGCTAGATACCTCTGCGCGCCAACGGGCAAGATTGGTGAGGGTTTCCGGCACGTCGATCCGCCCCATCTTTGTGAAATCCACTCCGACCAAGGCGGTGATGTCCGCTATTGTGAACCTATCTCCCGCCACATAAGGGCATTTTGCGAGTTGGTTATCGAGCATTTCGAGGGCACGTTGGACCCGCGGACGATTCGCCTCGGCCCAATCAGCTACCTGAGGCACCTCGAGTTCCGCCATTGCCGGGTGAGTGTGGCGAAAGACGGCTGCCACATTGTTCATCAGATAGAGTTCCATTCGACGCTGCCACATCTCAATCGTTGCCTTTTCCAATGGCGTCGTGCCCATCAAGGGAGGCTCCGGATGCAACTCTTCAAAGTACCGGCAGATCGCGATCGATTCTGACAGTGTCGTGCCATCATCCAGGATCAGGATCGGCAATGTCTGCATCGGATTGAGCGCTGCGATCTCAGGCGTAAGGTGTTCCTTGCCGGGCAGATTGAGTTCTTCTGTGGGCAACTCAATCCCTTTTTCTGCCAAGAAAATGTTCACGCGGCGCGGGTTCGGTGCACGCGGTTGATCAATCAGTTTCATTGTGGCTCCTCCAGACCGGTTGCAGCACTTTTGTAAACGTTATGAGGTCTCGTTGGTGAATTGAAAAGACATTAACGTCGGCCGTTCTCAAGTCGCCATTGGCGAGGCTTCTGGAACTTACTATTCCAAACCCCGTCCTTGTCGCGGCGGGCGTGCTGCTCCTCTTCCCGGTATTCCTTGCCGAACCTAACGGCCATCCCATCTCGGATCATCTGTCGGTTAAGATCGCGTTTACCGGCCTGGCAGCGCGCGAGCAAGCGATCGAAGCGATCCCGTTTAATGACAGTGCATTCAACGTAATGATTTCCGATCATACGAGCGAGATGGCGTTGCGCCGCGCGGCCGCAGGCCCACCGTTGGTTGTTTTTCTGGCAGTTCTGTTCGCGCTCCGGGGCATCGATCCCATAAAGACGTACCCGATGTTTACCGATCACCAAGCTATCGCCATCGCGCACCTCAGCCGGTCCTTTGACGGAGTTGGGCATGTCGTTCCATTCCAAATTGGCAACAGTTATTGCCAACAGCATAACGAGGGCCAACGGCAATCGTACAGATCGTCCAAACAGATGATGTCGAAGCCAGGATCGGGACGATTTTGCTAGTTCAATCAACATTTTCGGGGGAATGGTTAAACTTACCTTTATTGTTTTCGGGCCAAAATACCCACTCTTGTGGAAGCCGGCACAGCGAAAACACCGCGTTTTTCGAGCGCCGCGAGTAGGATGTCCTCAGTGATGGCGCACACCGCCGGCACGGTGAAGAGACGAACCATAGTAGGGCGTTCGCCCCGCTCGCCTCGTGCTGCGCGCACCACAGCTACCTACAATAACGTCCGCAGCGAACTAAAACACAGTATGCGGGACAAAACCGAGTTTAGCTACGAGCTGCTCGCAATGTTCGTGCAGAATGAGTTGGCCGCTCAATGGACAATTTTGCTGCTTGCGCTGATATTTTCGCTAGCATCGATGTTTTGGGCGCCATACGAACAGGCAATTGGATGGCTGATCATCGTGATCGGCGCGAAAGTGCTTCTGTTGGACGTTTGTCGTCGATTTGTTGCCGTCCCAAAAGGCGAACTGGACACCAAAGTCTGGCAACGACGGTTGTTCATTACCGAAGCAGTGGGCGGCATGGCATGGGCCGGTTTTGCTCTCGTCGGTGTTGGCAGTGCCGCTTCGCCTGAAGCGTTATTTTCATCGCACGTTTTTCTATTTGCCTCGCTGATCGTCATAATCGCCATTCGCATGACGTTCGCTGCGACGGTGCCGGCGAACCTTTACATTGGCACCGTTCCGATGACCGTTGCGGTCGTCACCCGGCTCGTGATGCTAGGCGATTTTTTCTATCTTGCGCTCGCTGCGATGGCAATCGGCGTGCACGTGTATTTCATTTTCCTTGCCAAAGGCCTGCAATCGACTGCGCAGTCCATGCTTGAGTTTCGTGCACAGAAGGATCTGCTGATCGCGGAGTTGGAAGAGGCCCGAGTGACGTCGGATCAGGCGCGCCGCCGCGCTGAAGAAGCCAATCTCGCAAAATCGCAATTTTTGGCAACAATGAGCCATGAATTGCGCACTCCGCTCAATGCCATTCTTGGGTTCTCTGAGGTGATGACGAAAGAAATCATGGGGCCTCTGGAGAACCCGACGTACCGGGAATACACAGCCAACATTCACTCAAGCGGCGCTCATTTGTTGAATTTAATCAACGAGATCCTCGATTTGTCACGTATTGAGGCTGGCAAGTATGAATTGCATGAGCAGGCCATGAACGTGTGCGATACACTCGATGATTGCCATCGGTTGCTTCAATTGCGCGCCGAAAACAAGGGCCTGCGACTGATCCAAGATTTTGGCGCCGGCATGGCAACAATTTGGGCTGACGAACGCGCCATACGCCAGATTTTTCTCAATCTGATTACCAACGCTATCAAATTCACTCCCCGCGGCGGTGAGATTACAATTTCAGCGCGTACCGAAGCGGATGGCAGTCAAGTGATCTGCATAGCAGATAATGGGCCCGGCATACCGAAAGAGGAAATCCCCAAGGTCCTTTCAGCGTTCGGCCAGGGCTCCTTGGCGCACACCTCTGCAGAGGGCGGTACAGGTTTAGGATTGCCAATCGTTCGAAGTTTGATCGAGTTGCATGGCGGCACTTTCGAGTTGAAGTCTGAGTTGCGCCGGGGCACTCAGGCCATTATTCGAATTCCTTCCACCCGCGTTCTTCAGGCCATGGCGCCTTTGCCTGAGCACGGATTGCCCTCTCGGTCGGGGCGATCTCAGGCAACGACGACGTCAGCGATCCCTACGTCTAAGAAAAATAGAAAAGAACCGTCAGTCCCGGCTGCCAACGGCATGCGCCGGCCTCGTCAACCGCGATTGATCGCGCCATCGCCGACCCTGATGGGTAGCTAGGTCGTCGCCCCCGCAATTGTGGAACAAAGAGGCACGACCTACATACCACGCAGTCAATGTCAGCGAATTTCTGAATCCGGATACAAGCCAGTCCCTATTGTTGCCTGCAGTGAACCATAAACTGGCCCGGCGGTCGAACACTCTGAAAGGCTTTGTGAGCGATGTTGTGGCTAATTCTGTCGATGCTCGGCCTGGCAGCCGTTGTTGCCGTTTCGATGGGCGATTCCGGTTCGATTGGTGGCATGGATGGCGGGATGTTGGCGGCGCTAATCTCTTCGATAGCATTGCTCATCTTCATTGCTGGACCGTTTCTTGCCGGTCAACGCGGCCAACTTTCCAAGAGCTTCAAAGATTTACTCATCTGGGTTTGTGTTCTGCTGGTACTCGTTTTGGGGTATTCGTTTCGCAACGACGCCAAGCATATCTATCAGCGCATTGCTGGCGAATTGATGCCGCCCGGACATACGCTTTCCATCTCTGACGATCGCAGCGCCGGTCAACAGGCGGTCCGCATTCGTCGGCAGCCAAACGGGCATTTCACAGCCCGCACGATCGTTAACGGCCAGACCATGATGATGCTTGTCGATACCGGTGCGTCCAGCATCGTGCTTAAGGCTTCAGATGCACGTGCCGTCGGCATCAATATCGAGCAGTTGAATTTCAGGGTGCCTGTGCGAACGGCCAATGGCGTTGCTTACGCCGCATCAACAAAAATCAACTCCATCGCCGTCGGCTCGATCACGATGTACGATATGAGTGTCATGGTAGCGAAACCCGGTGCTTTGAGTGAGAGCCTGCTCGGTATGAATTTTTTAACGCGACTGCGCTCTTATGAGTTCTCTGGAGATTTCCTTACGCTAAGAGGGTGAGCCCGTTGCACAGCCCCGGCGTGTCGTTGGGTGTTGTACATGACGCTTTCTTCCGGTTCTAAAACCGCGCTTGGTGAAGCCGTATCATGGAGCATTGCCGGTGCCATGCTGGTTGGCACTTTCGTCTACTTTGACGAACTGAAGACGATGTTCTCACCAACCCTACAGCAAGCGTCGAAGCCTGCGCATTTCCAGCAATCCACTCGAAAAGCTCAGAGAGCTCAATCCACTACGCTTCCCGCGCCAACAGCACGTAGCGCCGGATATGTTGTAGAGCTGACTGCTGGAGCCTATGGCCATTACAAGACCCCTGCTCGCGTCAATGGGCGCCAGATTGACGTTCTTGTGGACACCGGCGCATCATACGTATCGTTAACTCATGAGGATGCTGAACGCGCCGGCATTTTCGTGTCGAATAGCGCCTACAAATACAAGACACGTACCGCCAATGGCACAACCCGCGTTGCGCTTGTCTCCATCGACAGAATTTCTATTGGCGACATAGAAGTTCGCGACGTGAAAGCATCCGTACATGAACGCGGTAAGTTGCATGTCACCCTGCTTGGCATGAGTTTTCTTGGCAAGTTGAGGCGCGCGGAGATGCGCAGCGGCCGCCTGATCCTAGAGAACTGACTATTTGAAGCGTTGGCTTTCCCGACAAGACATTGCTAAAGGTTCGGCACATTTCAGCTCCCGCGGGCCGCTACAGGAACGCGCGTTAATGCTTATTGAAAGTTCGGGCTGAGAAACGGTCATGCGCCTCAAACTCATGGTATATCGGACGTAGACGTCTCATTGTTTGTTTTACGGGTTGACGGGCAGCCTTGCCTCGTCAGATTACACAGTTGCTGATCGACAGAGGGATTGAACAATGCTGCCGACGCCACGCGCCGACCTAAAGCCGAATTCCGCTGATTTTGAACGTCTGCCACTGGTTAAACCCACTGGGTTCCGCGAATACGATGCGCGCTGGTTGTTTCCCGAAGAAATCAATCTGATGGGCCTGCAATGTATCGGGCTTGGCATGGCAACTTTGTTTGAGCAGCGCGGCGTGCCCAAACGTGTCGTCGTCGGGCATGATTACCGCTGGTATTCGGCATCGGTCAAACAGGCACTGATCAATGGCTTGCTGGCTGGCGGTGCTGAAGTCCACGATATCGGCCTCGCGCTCTCGCCGATGGCCTACTACGCCCAATTCGCACTTGATGTCGAAGGCGTCGCAATGGTCACGGCTAGCCACAATGACAATGGCTGGACCGGCATAAAGATGGGCATGAACCGTCCCCTAACGTTCGGGCCGGACGAAATGTCGGCATTGAAACAGATTGTTCTCTCAGGCGACTTCAAGACGAGTGGATCTGGAAAGTACATTTTCGTACCCGACATGGCGGATCGCTACATCGCCGCGCTGTCCGACCGACCGAAACTTAGTCGGCGCATCAAGGTCGTGGCCGCCTGTGGCAATGGTACCGCGGGTGCTTTCGCTCCGCAGGTCCTGGAGGCCATCGGTTGCGATGTCATTCCGCTCGACGCTGAACTCAACCACGCATTCCCGCGCTACAACCCGAACCCGGAAGATATGGAGATGTTGCACGCGATGGCCGCAGCAGTCCGCGAGCATGGCGCGGATGTCGGTCTTGGATTTGACGGAGACGGAGACCGCTGCGGCGTCGTGGACAACGAAGGCAACGAGATTTTCGCCGATAAGGTGGGCGTGATGCTCGCTCGTGATATTTCAGCCATCCACCCCAACGCGAGATTCGTCGCTGACGTTAAATCAACCGGCCTTTTCATGGCTGACCCTGTGTTGAAAGCCAACGGGGCAAAGACCGTTTATTGGAAGACTGGTCATAGCTACATGAAACGCCACACGCATGAGATTGGCGCGATGGTGGGATTTGAGAAATCCGGTCACTTCTTCTTCCAACCGCCGCTTGGTCGTGGCTACGACGACGGTCTCGTCGCGGCGCTCGCCGTTTGCGATATGTTGGACCGAAACCCGGATAAGTCGATGGCAGACCTTCTGCGGGCTCTGCCGCAGACTTGGCAATCCCCAACGATGTCACCGCATTGTGCCGATGAGATTAAGTATGACGTCGTCGACAAGGTTGTCGCGCACTATCAGGGGCTCGCTGATCAAGGGGCCGAGATCGCCGGTCAAAAGATCAAGGAAGTCATCACGGTAAATGGCATCAGAGTGGTCTTAGAAGATGGCACTTGGGGATTGGTCCGAGCCTCAAGCAACAAGCCCGAACTGGTCGTCGTGGTTGAGAGCCCGACGGCAGAAGCCAACATGCGTGCAATCTTCGCTGACATCGACGGTCAATTGTCCAACCATCCAGAAATCGGCGACTACAACCAGAAAATCTAGTTCCGGTTGACCGACGTATTGCGAGCAATCCTAGCACGTCGATTATGAAGGCTACTGTCGACGTATCATCCATTGCGAGGTCTTAGAGATCAAAACGCATGTTGGCGGCCTCCTTCTGTTTGTCGGCCTCACGATTGTTTGGGGCTGCAACTGGCCGATGATGAAGATCGCGCTTAGCGAGGTTCCCGTTTGGTGGTTCCGCTCGGCTTGCGTGCTCTCGGGGGCCATCGGCTTGCTCTCTATTTCCGCGTTGGGTGGTTCGAACTTGCTACCGCGTTGGCGTGAAATGCCGGCGCTTATCACGTGCGCTACGTTTGCGATCGTTGGCTGGCATCTTTTGACAGGCTACGGTTTGACACACATGCCGGCAGGTCGTGCTTCGATCATTTCGAACACCATGCCAATTTGGGCGGCCTTATTTGCCACGTTCCTCTTGTCTGAGCGATTGACCGGCTACAAAATCGCCGGGCTTGGCTTTGGCATGATTGGATTAATCGTTCTAATCGGGCCGGACTTGGCGATCGTGCGCACCGCGCCGGTCGGCGCGATGTTCATGGTTGGAGCTGCCATGAGTTGGGCGATGGGAACGGTGCTGTTCAAGCGCACTGCCTGGTCAACCAATGTTGCCGTCACAGCGGGGTGGATGCTGTTGATCGGCGCACTACCAATTACCGTCGGCGCAATACTCCTGCAGCCATTTCCCGACCTGTCGACATTTCGCGCCGATGTTTGGTGGGCACTGGCCTATGTCTTTCTGCTGCCAATGATATTCGGGCAGTGGGCCTTCTATAAGATCGTACATCTGTTTTCCGCGATCGTCGCGGCAATCGGGACGATGGCTGTTCCAGCGATTGGCGTTATCGCAAGTGCCTTGCTCGTCGCGGAGCCGATTGGTGCACGCGACCTGATCGCGCTTGGCTTGATTTCTATGGCACTTGTTTGCGTTTTGATCCTACCGGTGATGCAATGTCGTTCGGTCACAGATTAGTCAGATCACACAACGAAAAGTTACTGGATATCGAACGCAGTTTCTTATGACTTGCCATATGCATCTGCTGTAGGTTTTTCTCTTGATGCGACGGCACATAAGGACGGTATCATGAACGATCAGTCACTTGAGTGGATTGACGTCGGACACGTGGACGACTTGCCGGAAGGGCGCGTCAAGTCGGTGACCCCACGAAATCGTTCGCTGTGCCTGTCGCACTTCAATGGTCAATGGGCCGCCATGGACAATCACTGTCCGCACCAGGGTGGCCCGCTCGGTGAAGGATCGATCGAAACCGGTGTCGATGGGAAATGTTGGATCCGTTGTCCATGGCACGGCTGGGATTTCGACCCATTGACCGGCGCACCACCAGGTGGTCACGAAGACACCGGCCAGGAATTGTTCCCTGTTGAAGTGCGCGACGGTCGTATCGTCATCGGCTTAGAGCCCGAACCCGCCCATGTACGCACCGTAACCGATGTCATGGCCGAGACAATGGTCAATTGGGGTATCAAGCGTGTGTTCGGCATGGTAGGCCACTCCAATCTAGGCCTCGCAGACGCGCTGCGCAGGCGCGCATCGGACGGTGAGATCGGCTTTGTCGGCGTCCGTCATGAAGGCGCCGCAGCGTTTGCAGCCTCCGCCTACGGCAAGCTTACTGGCCGGCCGGCTGCCTGCCTGACGATTGCCGGACCTGGCGCAACCAATCTACTAACCGGGGTTTGGGATGCCAAAGTCGACCGCGCGCCTCTGCTGGCGCTGACCGGCCAAGTTCAAACCCAGGTGTTTGGCCCCGGCGCATTTCAGGACATTGATCTCGCATCCGCGTTCGCGGCGGTTTCCAAGTTCTCGCAAGCAGTGCTTGGCAGTTCCAAACACGCCGAACTGATGTCGCTTGCTTGCAAGACCGCAATTGTCGAACGTGATGTCGCGCATCTTGTGTTTCCCGACGACGTACAGACCGTTCCTAGTGACGGCGCCGCTGGCACCCCGTCGGGCAGGGTCTCCGGCGCCGTTGTCGTCCCGCATGACGATGACCTGGCGCGTGCAGCGGACATGATCAATGCCGCCCGGCGCCCCTTGATCGTGATCGGTCATGGAGCGACGGAATCGCGCGACGCAGTGGTTGCCTTCGCTGAGCAAATTGGCGCGCCCGTCGTCACCACCTTCAAAGGAAAAGGCTTGATTCCGGACAGCCATCCGAATGCCGCGGGCGTGCTCGGACGTTCGGGAACACCGATTGCCAGTTGGTTCATGAACGAGGCCGACCTTATCGTCGCGCTTGGATCATCCTTCGCCAACCATACCGGGATCGATCGATCCAAACCGATCATCCAAGTTGATTTCGAGCGTATGCAGCTCGGAAAATTTCACCCTGTCGCGCTGCCGATCTGGGGCGAGATTGGCGCGTTCTGCGGAGCCATCGCGTCGCGCCTGTCAGGCCTCGCCGGCGAGGTCGACCAAATCGCCGAACTGCGAGAGCGTTGGTCGATTTGGCGCTCCGAGAAAAAAACGCGGCTCAGCGAAGAGCAAGGCCAAGGCGTGCATTCCGCCGCCATCTTTGAAACCTTAACGGAGTTGTGCCCAGCTGATGCGATTATCGCGTGCGACGTCGGCAACAATACGTACTCGTTTGGTCGTTACTTCGAAACGCAAGGACAACGCGTACTCATGTCAGGCTACCTTGGATCAATCGGCTTCAGCCTGCCGGCCGCCATCGGAGCCTGGAGCGCGACGCAAGACTTCGACGAATACAAAGGACGCAAAGTGATCTCGATTTCCGGCGACGGCGGCTTCGGCCAGTACGCGATGGAATTCACGACGGCAGCGAAGTATGGCATGAATATAACGCATATTTTGCTAAACAATTCTGAGCTTGGGAAAATTTCCAAGGAGCAGCGTGCAGGTGAATGGCCGGTATGGGAAACAAACCTTCACAATCCCCCATTCTCAACTTTTGCGCGACTTTGCGGTGGCCACGGTGCCCGGGTCACGAAAGCCGATGAGCTCAAGCAAGCTTTGACCGAAGCATTTACTTTCCAAGGGCCGTCGTTGGTTGAGATTATGGCGGATCCCGACCTTATTTGACCTTTGTAAAATGGACCTCCATTGATGGATAACGATTGTTTTGCGGGTAAAGAACAATGGGCTTAGGCGCTACTTTGGTGTGGCTTGCGACGGTCTGGTTGTACGTCGGCGGCGCTATGGCGATCGTTTTCTTGCTTTACGGAATTGACCGCGTTTCGGAAGACGCGCGTGGGGCGTACTTCTTTCGGCCCCTACTGGTCCCGGGCATCCTACTTCTGTGGCCAATAGTGCTTTGGCGTTGGCTCGACCTTGAGCGCGGCGGAGATGAGTTGGCTGGAAGATATCGCCCGGTCAGAGATGCCCATGCCCGCGTCTGGATGGTGCTTGCCGTCCTGATCCCGCTGACCCTTGCGACCGCCTTGCTGATCCGCCAGACGCCGCCATCGCGTGACGCCGCTGTCCGTCTCGAAGCACCGAAGTGAGCGCAATCGATGAGTGTCAAATACACACCCGTTCAATGGACGAACTCGAAGATCTTTTATGATCTGATCGTGCTTGTGTTGGTTTTTGTCTATGTCCTGATCTATCTTCGCCTGACCCCGCAATATCTCGGCGACTCTCTTCCGGCAGACGGCGCGATTGTGCGGGCCCGCGCGTTTGGAACTTGCGCCTTCCTATTACTCACCTTGACCCTTTGCATCGGGCCTCTGGCACGACTCGACAAGCGCTTCCTACCGCTCCTCTACAACCGCAGGCACCTTGGCGTCGTTACATTCCTCGTTGCGCTGACGCACGCTGCATTTGTTCTCAATTGGTATTTCAACTTCAGCCCGACGCCTCGTTTCGAGGCGCTGCTCACGTCGAACACCGGCTACGCCCAGTTACTCGGTTTTCCATTCGAAACACTTGGCATCATGGCCCTTCTGGCCATGGCGGCGCTGGCCACAACCAGTCATGATTTTTGGCTGAACTTTCTGACCGCACGGACCTGGAAATGGCTCCACTACGGCATCTATTTTGCCTATGCCATGGTGATCGGACACGTTGCGCTCGGCTCCCTGCAAAGCGAAAACAACTCTACGTTCACGATCATCGTCGGTCTATCCATCGCATTGGTCTGCGGCCTGCATGCCTGTGCCGCGCTCCTCGAAAGTCGGCATCGCAAGGCCGCAGCGGGCGACGATGGTTGGCATCTCGCCGGTGGGATTTCCGACTTCATCGAAGGCCAAGCACGAATCACCCAACTTTCGAACGGCGATCGAGTGGCGGTCTTCTGTCATGAGAACGCGTTGTCCGCGATTGGCAATGCGTGCGCGCATCAGAATGGTCCACTCGGCGAAGGACGCATCATTGACGGATGCGTCACTTGCCCCTGGCACGGCTTCCAATACCGCCTCACTGACGGCTGCTCGCCGGCGCCGTTTACCGAAAAGGTACCTACATATAATTTGCGGATTGAGGGCACGTCGGTGCAGGTCTTTTCCGAAATGAACCAGCCAGGAACGCACGTCGAGCCGATACCATTGCCAAAGAGAACGAGCCCATGAACGAGCCACGTCGAGACGAGTTCTTCGTTGGCTATCTGCCGACGCCGGCAGGTCTGCGCATATTTCTATTTGGCGTCGCGGCGTTTTTGATCGGAGGCTTCGCCGCTTTGTCCTTCGCGCTTGGCGTATCGCAGGACGACCCTGGCAAGGGAGATTTTCGCTGGGCCTGGGGCCCTCAAGTCGTCGTCGGGCGGTTGGACACACTTCCCTATCCCATGTTGCACGTTACGCGAGGCAGCAAGCACATTCCGGCCGGGCAGACGCTACTGTTGACGGGCGGCGGAAAACGCGGTGTCCAGGCCCGTGTCGCGAAACTTAACGGCAAACTCGTCCGGCTCAAAGGAATTGCACTTAAGCGAGGTGATATCGACGCTCTACAGGTCGGTGGCGGTCCGAAGAACATCGTCGCTGTCGATGGCTCCACACCCACCATCAAGACTGAAGCACTTGGCCGGTGGCGTCTCAAGGGTGAAATCTGCGATGGAAAATGCCTCGCAGGCGCAATGAGGCCGGGCCGGGGGCTTTCTCATCGCGCCTGCGCCAACCTCTGTCTGATTGGTGGCGCCCCACCTGTGTTCGTTTCGGGTCAACCCGTCGATGGGAGTGACTTCTTTTTGATCGGCAACTCAGATGGAAAACCACTACCTGAGCGCTACCTCAAGCACGTTTCTGTCTACCTGACATTGGAAGGCGACGTTGTGCGACGCGGCAGCATCCTGGTCTTCAATGCAGACCTTAGCAGTCTGGAGCTCTTATGATGACCGGACTGCGCTACTTTTATCACTTGGTCGGGCTCGCGACCGTCGTCCTAACCACAGCGTTCTTCGTTTATATTTCCCGCTTCTGGATCTGGACCGCGCCATGGGGTAATGGCGGCTTGTTCGGACTAAAATCGTTCTCACCATACGGCGATGCCCTGCGTCGGTGGCTCAGCGGCACGTGGTTTCGTGACTTCGATTTGATCATCTGGGGATGCGCCGCCATCGTTCTGCTATCGGCACTACAATGGCTTGCGTCAGGCCGTAAGAATTGAGCCGGCTGATCGACGGCCGCATACATCGCACGAAATGCAGCCGCTTCGTCTTTCCGGCGCTAATCTGCGACATCATCTCAAATCCCTTAATCGGCAAATCTGTTATGGTCTCTTTTCATCCATCGACGAGGCATCGAGCGAATGCACGATGGCACAAAAAAATCTTTGAGCTTTGCTCTCGCGTTTGTGGCGATGAGTGCCGTCTACAGCGCTTTGCACGCTGAGAACAACGACCGCCCGCATCCAAGCGAAGCGCTCCCTGGTGGATCGGCGACGTCGAGGAACAGTTTACTAAACCGCAACGCTTTCTCGCACTCGTCCGGCAATCTCGAGTTTGCCAAAGAATTTGATTTCAAAATCGGCAATGCCGTCTTCCGCAAACTCTGGGTTTCTTCTCCAGCGTCGACGACGTCATCCGACGGTCTCGGGCCGCTTTACAACGCGCGTTCCTGCCAGCGTTGTCATCTGAAGGATGGTCGCGGGCATCCGCCACGTGCCAATTGGCCTGACGACAATGCCGTTTCAATGTTCTTAAAGTTGTCCATCCCGCCCCAGACCAAAAAAGATCAAGAGGCCCTTACATCAGGTCGCATCAGCGCGGTTCCAGAACCGACTTACGGGCTACAATTGCAGGACAATGCCATTCAAGGTCATGCCGCCGAGGGGCGCATGCATGTGTCTTACCGCGAAAGAAAGGTCGTACTGGCCGGTGGTGACTCCGTATCGCTGCGGGCGCCGACCTATAAAATTACCGATCTGGGATACGGTCCCTTGCACCCTGCCGTCATGATCTCTCCGCGGGTGGCGCCACAAATGATCGGCCTCGGACTGCTGGAGGCAATCCGCGAATCTGACATCACAGCCGCTGCGGATCCGCATGACCGTGATGGCGATTCAATATCAGGGCGCGCAAATCGGGTCTGGTCCAACACACGCAAGCGCTTGGCCTTGGGTCGCTTCGGCTGGAAAGCGGCGAAACCCGATGTGCTGGAACAATCCGTCGGCGCCTTTGCCGGCGACATGGGGCTATCGACCGAATTTCAGCCGCTTGCATTTGGCGAGTGTACGACGGCTCAGCCCAAATGCCGACGCGCACCACATGGTGCTCGCCCGGGCATGACCGAAGTTCCCCGCAATCTGCTTCGGCTCGTTGTGTTCTATTCGCGCAATCTAGCTGTTCCGGCGCGACGCGTCGCCGACAATCCAACTGTTCTTCGCGGCCGCACTTTGTTCAATGATGTTGGGTGTGCCAACTGCCATACGCCTTCTTTTACAACAGGGCCGAGTACAGTGTCTCCCCATCTGGCTAGACAGCGCATATGGCCTTACACTGACCTGCTGCTGCACGATATGGGCGAAGCCTTGGCAGACAATCGTCCCGAAGGGCGCGCAAGTGGACGGGAATGGCGCACGCCACCATTGTGGGGCATCGGGCTGACGCAAGTTGTGAGCGGCCATACGTTTTTGCTGCATGACGGGCGAGCGCGCAATGTGGAGGAAGCAATACTTTGGCACGGTGGCGAAGCGCGCAACTCGCGCGAAGCATTCTCCCGTCTTGGCAAGAGCGACCGGGAAAGCCTGATCGCGTTCGTCAATTCGCTCTAGGCCTTTTCGTCGTCACGACTCTACTGTCGTCAATCGTGCCGGCGGGAGCCTTCAACCACGTGAAACTTGCCAAACAGGCCCGGAAGTCTTTCATCATTCCGGGTTACGAGAAACTGCAACACGAAATTGTTCAGCTTCAGAAGACCAGCACCCTCCTCTGCTCAATGCCATCCATAGCCAATCTCATCGCAACCAGAGGGGCTTTGCGGGATACGATCGCGTCTTGGGGATACATTGAAATCATCACGTTTGGGCCGATCAAGGACCAGAACAGACTTGAGCGCATGTTCTTTTGGCCGGATCGAAAAGGAATCGGCCAACGCCAGATCCGGCGCCTCCTGGCAGCAAAGGACGATGACGCCATCGCGTCTGGCAGGTTGTCGTCGAAGAGCGTCGCCGTACAGGGGCTCAGCGCACTTGAAGTTTTGTTGCACGGCCCCAACGCTAAGGAACTGGCGCGGGTGAAAGGCAACACTTATCGCTGCCGGTTTGCGTTGAGCATCATTGATAACCTACGGACCATCGTGCGAGAGGCTCTTGCCGCATGGGCTGACAACGGCGCATTCATGAAGCTCTGGTCATCACCGGGTCCCGACAATCCCATCTACCTCAAGCTACCGGAGACAACGCTGGAACTGGTCAAGGCATTCGATCAAGCCCTCCTCATGGTTCGCGACCGCCGAATCGTCCCGGCTATCGGGTTGGGCCCGAAACGTCGGGTCTCCCGACCGGTACTTTGGCGTAGCGGCCTCGGCATAGTGCTGATCGACGCCAACCTAAGAGGTATCCGGGATCTGTTCGCAACCGGCGGTTTAGCCGACATCTATCTCGATAGTCAGAAACAAGCCGATCCATCCGTTGCCAGCGCAATCGATAGTCTCAATACCGAGTTCGAGTTCCTATTGGATGTGACCGGTGACCTTGCCAATCTTCGGTATCCCTTTAAGCAATCGGCGACTCGCAATCGGTTGATCGCAATCGGTTTTCCGTTGAAGAGTATCCGCGCGCAGGCGGTCGGCCGGATCAAACGAGCGGCTGGCCTTGCAATCGGGTTCAATGCTTCTGATGGCGATTGATCGACGATTATTCACAGCTGGCAGCATGGCACTGCTGGCAAACTGTGCCACTGGTACGTCGCTGCGCGCCACTGATCGTAACGTTATCGTAGCCACCACACGCAATGCCGACTCAAGCCATTCGGCCGTCATCTATGACATCGACAAAGGCCCTCTGCGCGTCACACCACTACCGATGCGTGGACACGATATCACGATCAATCCGGCAACGGGAACCTGCGTTGCCTTCGCACGCCGTCCGGGTAACTTTGCTGTCGCCTTCAGCCTGTCTGTTAAACGCGCGCCGATCACGTTTCATGCACCAACCGACCGGCACTTCTACGGACATGGCGTTTTTGCCCGAGATGGCCGCCTCCTCTACACAACCGAAAACGACTTCGAGCAAGGCAAAGGCGCCGTGGGCGTTTGGGATGCGATGAGCGGTTTTCAGCGTGTCGGTGAACTACCGGCACATGGCATTGGACCGCACGATGTCAATCTACTGAGCGATGGCCGCACGCTTGTGATCGCCAACGGTGGCATTCAGACTCATCCCGATTACGGCCGCCGGCCACTCAATCTTGCAACGATGGCGCCTTCACTGGTTTATGTGGATCGCACAACGGGTGACCTATTGGACAGACAGGTGCTGCCCCGGAACATGGCGAAGGTTTCCATTCGGCATTTGGACGTTGGAATTCGCGACACGGTGATCTTCGGTTGCCAGTTCAAGGGGGCACGTGCTCGACTGGTTGACCTCGTTGGCTTACATCAACGCGGCAAGCGCATTCGCTATCTGCCAAAGAGCCCAGAGCTACATCGCGCATTGCGTCACTACGTCAGCTCCATTGCTGTCGACCGGAGCGGCAAATTCTGCGCAGTGACATCGTCTCGCGGTCAGCACTGTGTCGTTATCGATATTGAGCGTCAGAGTGTGGTCGCCATGCATCCACTGACTGACGTTTCCGGAATTGCGCCAACCTCTCGCAATGGACAGTTTGTTACAGCCAGCGGCACTGGTCACTTAGCTCTTGCAGAGCCAAGACAGATTTCGCCAGCCTCCCCAGTCGCCCCCTGGTCTTGGGACAATCATATGGTTCGCTACGATCTTTGAACACAATTGAGCGTCGCCGTCGGTGAACACTCAAACGCCAAGAAAGATTGAGACCAGAAACCGAAACGAGATCGTCAGGATAAAACAGCCCATGACTAATTCGAGGGTACGCCGCGACACGCCGTGTGCGACTTTGGCTCCGATCGGTGCCATAAAGACGCTGGTTGGAGCGAGCGCTGCAGTGCCGAGTAGATTGACGTAACCTACCGAGCCGAGCGGCAATCCTGTGACATGCCAACCCGCCCATATGAAACCCAGCATCCCCGGAATCGCAATGAGTGGACCAAATCCCACCGAAGTCCCAACGGCCTGCTGAATCGATCGCCCATAGAGCGTCAAGAGTGCCGTGATGTAGGAACCACCGCCCACGCTCATAATCGTTGAGATCATGCCAACCAGGACGCCATACGCCTCAACGGCAAAACTCTTGGGCACATCATCGCCGAGGCGCCAGTTATCTCTTGCGAAAAACAGTTTGCACACCAGCAGCAGTCCGAAGACCACCCAGACCCACTTGAGCACATGGTCTGGACTCCATTTTGCAATGACGCTGCCACAGACAACGCCGATCAACACCGGCAAGGCCAGGCGGCGAACAAAGTCGCTATCCGCCATGCCGTGACGACGATGCGCCCAAAAAGACCGTAGCGTCGTCGGGATCATAACGGCAAGCGACGTGCCGATCGCGAGATGCAACCGGCTTTCATCCGGTACATCAAGAAATGCAAACACTTCGTAGAGTACCGGCACCAAAAGACCGCCACCGCCTATCCCCAACAGACCTGACAAAAAACCGACGCAGAGGCCGGTGATCATTAGCACGGCCAGAATGGCGGTGGCTTCGCCGAGCGGCAAGGCCTCAAACATGCGATTTCTTTCTGCGCCTTCCCGCAGCGCTACTCGACAGACGTCAGGCTTTGGCGACGTAGGAACATCGCCTCACGGGTTTCGGCAACAAGACGTCCGGCCCCGCGTAGCACATCCCCCGTCGCGCTGTCTCGATTGTCAACGTGTTCGGCGATGTAACGCCGAAACAATCGCCCGCCAGGTTGTCCGTGATAAAGCCCAAGCATGTGACGGGTGACGTTATTGAGGCGCCCGCCACGTGCGATGTGTTTATCGGCATATCGCGCCATCGCCGACAACACCGCGTCGCGGTCTGATTGTGTCAAGGGATCATCAAAGAACAATGCATCGACGGACGCTAAGATCCATGGGGTTTGATAGGCTGCGCGGCCAAGCATGACACCGTCGACGTGTGCCAAATGGGCCTGGCCCTGCACCAGCGTTGTTATGCCACCGTTCAGGATGATCGTCAGTTCAGGGCGGGCGGCTTTCAGGCGATAGACACGATCATAGTCAAGCGGCGGAACTTCCCGATTCTGTTTCGGGCTCAGCCCCTGCAGCCAGGCTTTACGGGCATGCACGATGAACAGCTGGCACCCTGCATCAGCAACGGTATCGATAAAGTTCGCGAAGTCCGCCTCACTATCCTGATCATCGATACCGATACGGCATTTGACGGTAACCCTGATATCGACAGCCTCGCGCATCGCTGTGACCGCACGTGCAACAAGCGCCGGATCGGCCATCAAACAAGCCCCAAAGTTGCCACCCTGCACGCGGTCAGATGGACAACCTACATTGAGATTGATTTCGTCGTATCCCCGCTCCTCTCCGATCCGCGCGGCATCAGCAAGTTTCGCCGGATCGGCCCCACCAAGCTGTAGGGCGATTGGATGTTCGATAGCGTCATGACCGATCAGCCGCTCGCGATCGCCACGAATGATTGCGTCAGCCGTGACCATTTCTGTATAGAGCATGGCATGCCGCGTCAGCTGACGATGGAACACCCGGCAATGCCGATCCGTCCAATCCATCATAGGTGCCACACAGAATCTATGTGATTGATATTGCAACGATTTTCCTATAACTTCAAAAGACTAAAGAGAGAGCGTGTGCACGTTTGTTCGCACTTTGTCTCAGCATTACGCAGCGTTTCTCAGTTTCCGTGTGCATGTAGTGTGCACGCCGGACGGTTCGAAGGTCTTGTC
Source organism: Hyphomicrobiaceae bacterium (assembly GCA_049116495.1). GTDB lineage: Bacteria > Pseudomonadota > Alphaproteobacteria > Rhizobiales > Hyphomicrobiaceae > CAJQQK01. The sequence goes on from JAGDYV010000084.1 coordinate 23,100, forward strand.
GCTCAAATGGCATCGCTTAACAAGTTGCCTTCTGGACGTTGGCGCGCTCAGGTTCGCCGCAAGGGGCAAAATGCGTCGAAGACATTCCGACTGAAGAGCGATGCCGAAGCCTGGGCGATCGAAGCAGAGCGTGCCGTTGACCTTGGTCAAGATCCATCGAGTCCTCGGATCGACACTAAATCAACGTTTGGCCATCTTATCGATCTGCATATCGCGGATATGCAAGAGGTCGGTCGTCCGCTCTTGAGGAGCAAGGCCAAGAACCTTGAGAAATTGAAGGCTGACCTCGGTCGAATTCCACTCAACTCGCTGAATCGGGAGCGGCTTATTGCTTTCGGCAAGGCTCGTTCGAAGGAAGGTGCTGGCCCTGTCACGATCGGCATGGACCTCGGCTATATCCGGACAATTCTGGTCCACGCAACTGCAGTACACGGCATCGAAACCCCAACGGAGCAAGTTACGCTAGCTCGCGTTGCACTTCGCCGGCTCGGCGTGGTCGGAAAAGGAGATGAGCGCGACCGGCGCCCTACCCAAGATGAACTTGATCGCATCATCGCCTACCACGACAACAATCCCCGGCAATTAATCCCTGTCGGTCGGATCGTAGAGTTCGCGGTGGCGACAGGCATGCGGCAAGACGAAATCTGTTCCCTGTCATGGAGCGACATCGATCTGGAAGCCCGCCTGGCAACGGTTCGCAATCGAAAAGATCCACGGCGCAAACAGGGAAACCATCAACAGGTGCCATTGCTAGATGTGACCGGCTACGATGCCGTCACGATTCTTGAAAAGCAGCGTCGTCGGGAACCGGTCTGCGATCGTGCGTTTCCATACAACGGTAGATCCGTAGGTTCTGCCTTTAGACGTGCCTGCCGCGAACTCGGTATCAAGGACCTGCGCTTTCACGACCTCCGCCACGAAGCCACCAGCAGGCTGTTCGAGGCAGGGTTCGACATACCGGAAGTCTCGCTTGTCACAGGCCATAAAGACTGGAAGATGTTGCGCAGATACCTCAATCTCCGCCCGGCCCAGTTGCTGCTGCGCAAAGGAACATCCAATCGATACGGTTGATGTTCCGATGCAAGAGTATCCAGGGGTTAGCTTGGTCGGACGAAGGCTTTGTAATCAGTAGGTCGGGGGTTCGAATCCCTCAGCCGGCACCATATATTTCAATGGGTTAGAAGAATTCAGGAACAGCCGATCAGGTTACGGCTAACGCCGGGCTAACAGGTTGTCGGGAAATACTGCGCGATACTGGCGGGAGTCAGTCGGTCGATTGGGCGCAGGCTAACTAGCAAGACGTTTGCATCGATAGCCTACCTGTCGGAATGGGCGCGCGTTTTGAGTGTCTCGTAGATCATGTATGTCCGAACTGGCATGAAGTCTTCAATCAGAACTTTCACCAAGCAACGGACCTCGGTAGTGAAAACAACACAAATAAACTTGTGGTAACTCGACTCGATTAGCTGAAGAATCAGGTAAATAGCATCTCGATGCGAGCAACTGTAAAGGCCCTAATAGCTCGTGGTCTGGACCTGCAAAGCGCTGAGAAGCTTGCTATCGATGGATGGACTCTCTCAAGGATCAAGCAGGCAACAGCCGCGGAGCTGACATCCGTCGGTCTGAGCAATGAATTTATAACTCGGATCCAACAAGAATCGCGTCCGCCGATACCGAACGACACGCTAGCTAGCCTGTTATTCTGCAATCGATATCAATGCTGCGTGTGCCGAGATCCGGCACTGCCAATTGTTGTGCACCATATCGAGGATTGGGCCAAGAGCCACAGCCACGCAATCGAGAACCTGGCGGTATTATGCCTTCATCATCACGATGAGGCACATTCGTCCAAGCAACTTTCGCAAAGTTTGGACTCCAATACGCTTCGCAAGCTTAAGGCCAAGTGGGAGGCGGAAGTCAAAGTACGCGATGCTCAGGCGGTTTCCACGGCGATGAGATTGCAGTACAGCAACTGGAATTACATCAATGAGCTTCGGGTCTTCGAGATCGCAGGAGAAGTTGAGGTTGACTTGTTGAATATGAAATTCGCCAGTAGCGCAAAGGCTTCTGGCATCATTTCCAGCAATGGCCTACCAATCGGAGTGGAAGACGACAGTCTCTACTACAAATATGAAGGACCCAATATTCTTCCGCGATATTTCTACGTGGCTGAGGTGCTCAATGAAACGATAAAACAACTTCAAATCATCAATATTTCTGACCATCTCGATCGAGGAGTATTGAAGGCTGCACTAGCGCCAGGAGACTTTGTATTCGTTCAGGGCGCGCACGTTTTCTCACCGTTGACTACAAAGAAAGATGGATGCGGACGAGGGCAGATTTGTCAAGGCATTCGACGGGCGAACAATGTCGAGGTGCGGTACGTCTTCGACCGATGGGAAGCCACATCTAGTTCCGCAAAGACCTGTTGGTTGACCGGCACTCGCGACCAAGGAAGCCTTGTGCAAATTAAGGACTTGTCTCGCTCCAACGGTAGCTTGGTGATTCACGGAACAGTTCTCGGTATTTGCTCGAATTTTGGGACCCTGAAGACAAGAGAATACGCGCCAAGCTGGATAAGTTGGGCACCTAGGAATTCAGATGAAGGTTTAGTGAAAACCAATGTATGAGACACCCACCAACACCCATGTCTCGATCCGTAGGGCTGGAACCAATGGATTTTAAGGCATTGATGCAAGAGAAGCGCGACGAACTCCGGCAGCTCCAAGATGTAGGCGGAATCGACTTGGTGCTTCGTCACTTGGAAGCTGCAGAACGGCATTTCTTGAATGCTCGTCGTGACGGGGAAGCGGAGCTGTTTACCGACGTAATATACCGCACAAATCAAGTTTTTGAAGGAATTCTAAAAGAGTCGTATCAAGCAATCGCACTTAAAGACGGTTCAAAGAACACGCCTGCCCAAATAGAAAATTATCTGTCGAAGCACAACGTGTTTCGTCCGCGCGTGCTTGAGTACTTCACGCGATATAGAAAGGAATGGCGTAACGCTGCTACACACGACCATCGGTTGGACTTCGATGAACAAGAAGCATTTCTCGCTTACAGCACAGTCTGCGCCTTTTGCTTTGCCGCATTAAATCAAATGATTCAGGCGCAAGCTGCATTGAGTGCATCCCAAGGGCGTTCAAGCAAAGATCTAATTTTTGATCCCGAAAATATCGCGGACTTACTAGTCGCCGAACTACCTTCGTTGATGGCGGCATTGATGCGGAACATGCAAACTTTGAAGACAGACGTGCGAATCACGGAGACCGCGGTTATCGGCGCCATCGAAGGACTGTTTCAGTCAACCAATTCGATTCCAATCGTCGAGCCATTGTCGGAGCTCGCTAACCAAAAATTGCGACCCGATCTAGTTCTGAATAGTTCCGGAAAATTCGTTGTCCTAGAAATAAAAACTAGTCGAACCTTTGCTAAGATGGAAAATATCCAAGAGCAGTTGTCGACTTATGCTGCTGCCGCCCAAGCAATTGGTGCCGTTGGAGTTGTTGTGCCAGCAATACTAGGAGACACGAAAAGCATGGTGTTTGAAAAATTTTCCGTTCAGGCTGCAGCTGTGCCAACATTCATCGTGCGCTTGAAGGCAAAGAGTTAGCGACCCAACAAGCGGCGATCCTGTTGCCGGCTTGTCGCGGAGGACACGATAGGTGTACGCAAGTCAAGATAATCGATGACGCGTAGAGCAACTGTAGTTCCGATCCGGTCTAAAGGCCACAATCTGCGATGACAAAAATTCCAGCCAACGTAAAGAACTTCATAGACCAGGAAGTTCATGTGCCTAAGTCAGTGCCCCTATTGCCTGTATTTGAGGCGGTTCATAACTCTCTGGATGCGATATCTGAGCGTGGTGATCCTGGTGAGATCACAATCACTGTGACGCGGCAGCCTGGACAAACCGATGGTTCGAAAGGCGATCCGTTTTCAATTGAGATTAAAGATAATGGGGTGGGATTAAATGCGAACAATGCACGCAGTTTCAACGAGCTGTTTTCACCATGGAAGAAAGTGCGCGGCGGCAAAGGACGTGGTCGCTTTACCTACTTAAAAGTATTTGAAAAGATCGATATCGTTAGCATTTATGAAGATGATGGACGACACTATCGTAAGCACTTTGATTTTGGCTATGATTTTCGCGGGATTCCGGAAGCTGGTTCCGAAACCGAAGAACCAATTGGGACAACGGTTACTCTGTCACAGATGCGAAGCGACTATGCTAGGAATGTGAAGAAGGATTCTGGCCTCCTTGCGCGGGACTTCATCACGCATTTCATGCCCATTCTACTGGCCGATGACACTCTCAAGATGGTTCTTAAGGACCCAGATTCCGAAGACCTAACACGATTGATTAGAACAGAGCTTTTAATCGATGGGAATGTTGATGAATTCTCCATTGGTTCTTGCGATTTCAAGATCAACCACGTTCGTTTGAGGCCAAATCGTGGCCTGCATCATCGACTTGTTTTGTCCGCGGCTGGGCGGGAAGTAGATGGAACGGCACTCGAGAGGGAAATTCCAGTTTTGACCTCGGAGCCACTGGGAAGTGACCCTGAATTCGTTGCATTTGGAATTGTGCAAGGTGAATACCTAGATAGAATTGCAGATCCGACGCGGCTTGGATTTAAAGAAGATTGGCAACGCAGCTCTGACGAGGGTGATGACAATCAAGTCGGAAAAGCTGACCTTCTGGGCGAGCCCTCTTCGGTCTCCGAGGTTAAGGGCAAAGCGCTGGATATGGTCAAAGAGCATCTAAGTCAACACTTGATGAACGCGGTGGATGACCGCTTTGAAGCCATCGCACAATATATAAGACGAGACGGGATGGGTTATCATTTTCTCCGCGGCCAGGTCGCAGCAATCGCTGAAAGGTTGAAGACAACTGATGAGCGTTCGATCGAGAATGCACTGCACCACGCTGCTTACGAGGAACGTCGAGACCGAAACGAACAGGTTAGCAGGCTACTGAGCGCGAGCCCCAAGGAAAAGACGCAAGATGGCTACTTTGAAAGATGGGAAGACATCGTTGAGCGGCTGAGTGATGTAGCCAAAAGTGAGTTGGCTGGCTACGTCGCGCACAGGAAAGCTATCATTGATCTTGTAACGGACCTTCTTAGATCCACTGATGAAGGTAAACATCGACGAGAAGAAGTTCTTCACAACATCATATTTCCTATTCGAAAACAATCTGGCGAGGTCGGCGAGGAACAGCAAAACCTTTGGCTGATTGACGAGCGTCTCACATTTCACGAGCATCTATTTTCCGATGTTTCGATCAAGAAGATGACCGCAGCGGATTCGAACTCGACGCAGCGCCCAGATTTGGCAATATTTGAAACTGGCTTCGCTTCATTTCATGACGCCGGAACACCCACATCTCAGATAATCTTGGTAGAGCTGAAGAAACCAGCTCGTGACGATGTCTCGCGTGACGATCCAGTTGGTAAGGCCTTGGACTATGTGCGTAATATAAAATCAGGCCGAGCTAGAACAGAAGGAAACGCCGTCATTGATATAGACGAAAACGCCTTGACCACTGTCTATATTTTGGCTGATTGGACGCGGGACTTTCGACAGTACCTCGATCGCGAGAATTTCGAAGCCTTTCCTGGTGAAGACGCGCAATACTTATATCGGGGGAAGGACAAAATTATGTTTATTGCAATATCTTTCAAGCGCCTACTAGAGTCTGCTCGGCGAAGGAATAATATTTTCTTTAAAAGGCTTGGTTTAGAGTAGGCGTCTTCGAAAGACTCCTCTGAAGCTCCCCGTATCTGCCTTACACCCCTTCCCTCTCTACAACAACGTTGTTCGGGTGGGGTCGAAGGGCGCATCCGCAATGCCGTGCCAGCATCGCAGAACCTGGCGCCGGATGAGAAAAGCGCCTCCCATCGCTGAGAGGCCCGAGTGGTACTTTAACTGAAAGGTGCGCCGTTAGCTGTTGGCAATCTGCGGTGCAGCCTATGCTGCCCCGTCTTTGGGGCGTGCGCGCCAATCCATGATTTGTGCCGGCGATGCGATTGAAAGGACAGCGCCTGCCGTGGTTTCAAGCGAGACTGGAAATCTTGGCTGACGTTGTAGCCGCGTTCTTCGATCTTGGCGACATCCTTAGCCGCAAACGGCTTGACCGACTTGATGTTGTCGGCAACGACGTGGTAACCGCCACCGATGTCGAACAGACTGTTGCCCTAGTGACCAGCGTACTCGTACTCATTCGTATGGGTGTTGAACGTCAACTCATATATGTCCCACTTGTCGCCGTTTCCGCGCGGCTCCTCAAGCTTCTGCGCGATGATCAGGTGATCATCCAAGGCACGAACCGTAATCATGCCATACACCGCAACATTCCGATCTTGATGCTGTTCAAGCTTCTTAGTAATTGCCTTACGCTCCGCTTTGGTCTTAGCGTCCCTCATTTGCTGCTGGTAATCTCGCAACTTATCCAGATATTTGATGATCGGCGTGAATTCGCGCGTGCTTCGAGCCAATTCCGTTGAGAAAATTAATGGTCGGTTGCCACGACCGAACTTGCCAAATGCTCCGAGCGCATCAGGTCGCGGATGTGAATGGCTTTCCTCATCGCCACTGGAAATCACAGTGGCAATCGGGTTCACCGCTTGCAGGAAAGTTTCGGAGAAGTGATGGCTGCCGTGGTGGCAAGCTTTGGTAATATCGCATTCAAAGATCTGACGGGCCTCAGCGATCAATGACTTCAACTTAGCCACACTGGAGTCGCGTTGTTTTTCCTCGGCCTCGGTTAAAGCTGCTCCCTTAGACGTCATCTTGTAGACTTTCTTTTCCAAAGACGACGCCTTGGTTTTTATGGTGGTATACTTTTGTAAAAGAAAATCTTGCGACTGCGTGTTTAGATCACCGCCCAACATTACGTTGAGTTTCCCGTAGGTCAGCTTAAGTATGACCGAGTGCCCGTTCTTGGTCACTCCTTCGTTTCCTAACTTTCGCAAGCAATTACGTGATTGTCCATTGTGCTCGACCCGCTCAAGGATCGGTCCGAGCAATCTCAATTTGACTTTGTTCGCTTCATCAAACGGGCCTAAATAAGCTTCTTGATCAAGCTTGTTTGCTCTCACGCCAACTCCCTGAAACGAGACGCCCGGCGTATTCTCAACACATGCCCGCATCGTCGACAAATACTGCTTGCGGGTCTTGGGATGCTCTTTGACGATGTCTTTCATTCGCTTGCTGGTACGAACGACATCCCAAATATAGTTCTTCCGATCGACTTTGGCATTGTCCGACGTCAGCGCT
>JAGDYV010000085.1:0-9272 GCA_049116495.1 Hyphomicrobiaceae bacterium
GCGGTGATCTTCTACAATAAGTATTCTGCCGATGCGGCACGCCTTAGCCAGCGCCTGGAGGCGTTCGCCGACGAATTCGCCGCGATCGTCTCGCGTCAAATCGACAGCAGCTCCGGGGGCTGATCCTTCGCGGCAACGGGAGTGAACGCACCATGGGAATGAGCACGCGGCAGGGAGGCGGCAAAAGTCGGCGGCATCGTCGTGGTGGAAACCCGCCAATGAGCGAGATTAACGTCACGCCGTTCGTCGATGTGATGCTTGTCCTGCTGATTATTTTCATGGTTGCCGCCCCGCTGCTCACCGCCGGCGTGCCGCTTGAGCTACCAGCCGCAAAAGGCAAGCAACTACAGGCCCAGAAGAGTGAGCCGATCGTGGTCTCGGTCGCCCAGGACGGTAAGATCTATCTGGGTGATCAACAAGAATCGACGATGGAACTCGCCGCTTTGACGCCGAAGCTGCAGGCCATCGCCAAGGCGCGCGGCGGCACCGACCAGCCGATTTTTGTGCGCGGCGACAAAAGCGTGCCTTATGGTACGGTGGCACGCGTGATGGCGCAGATTCGCGAAGCTGGATTCCGCAAGTTGTCACTCGTCACACAGGTTGAAACCGGAGGCTAGGCGAACCGCTTTGTATGTCGGTCTCACGATATCTCTGACGGCGCATGTGATGCTGCTCGGCTGGGCGCTGGTCAGTTTCCAGGCGACGCCGCCGCTCAAAATTCCGGAGCCGGAACCGGTTGAGGTGGCGCTGATCACGGACGATGATCTCGTACGCCTGACCAAAGGCGACCGCTCGTCGAAGAAACTCAAGACGCGCGCCGCCAAGCAGGTCGAGAAAGCACCGGTCAAGAAAGCCGCCAAGAAGCCGGTTATCAAGGCCGTGCAGCCACCACCATCAGCGGAGCCGCCACCGGCACCAAAGCCCGACGACATCGCCAAGAAGCTCGCTTCGCTGGAACCGCCGAAACCGGCAGGTCCGACGCTTGAAGAACTCGCTGCCAAAGCGGCCAAAGAGGCGGCAGCAGAAAAGCAGAAGGCGGTCGAAAAAGCGGCCGCCGAACTCGCCTTGAAGAAGGCGGCCGAAGAGGAAAAGAAGAAGAAGGCGGACGCCGAGAAGAAAAAGAAGGCGGAGGCGGAAAAGAAACGCAAGGCCGCCGAGGCCAAGCGCAGGAAGGCCGAAGCTGAGAAGAAGCGTAAGCAGCGCCTCAAGGCCAAGCGCGCACGGCAGCGCAAGCTGGCTGCAAAACGGCGGCGTGAGCGGGAACGCAAGAAGAAGCAATCGTTCGAGGGCCGAATGGCAGCCTTGCTTAACAAGGTGCCGGATGCAAAGGCGCCTCTGGCTGGCTCGCCGGATCCGAATAACGACCGCAAGCTGCCGCGCGGTGCCCAGGCCGGCGCGCCGGAAGGGCGCGACACGCGCCTGACGGCTAGTCAGGCCTCGCTGCTTGGCTCGATCATGAAGCGGGAAGTCGCACGCTGTTGGAACATCAACAGTGGTCTTGAAGGAATTGATCGCATCGTTGTCGAGGTCGAGATCCGGTTGCGTCCGGACGGCCGGCTAGATGGTCAACCCAAAGTTGTCAGCCGTGGCCGCGGTGCGATATTTCAGGACGCCGCGAATAATGCAATGCGAGCTTTGGTTCAATGCGAGCCTTACAACCTGCCGAAGCAGTTCTATAAGGGCGGCTGGGACCACATGGTGGTCAAGTTTGACCCGCAAAAGATGTTCTAGGCGCGTACCGTAATCATTGGTCGCGACCTCAGAGCACAATGAGGCAACACAACATGCGTGACGCGGAAGCTGACGCAAATCAAGCGCAACAAAGCGAATTCACGCGTCGACAGGCGCTGGGCGCAGGTCTTGGCGCCGCCGCGCTCGGCGGCGCCGGGCTGATCACAGGCGGCCTACTGACACCGGCCTCGGCACAGACGCGCGTGACCGTCGACGAGGCCAACCTGCGCCCTCGCCCGATCGCCATCCCACCTTTCCTCGGCGACGATCCCCGCCTCGCCAAGGCGATCTCCGATATCGTGCAGGCCGATCTTGAGCGATCCGGTCTGTTCCGCCCGCTCGACCCGACAGCGTTTATCGAGCAGGTCAACTCGCTCAAGCGGGCACCGCGGTTCGCTGATTGGCGTGCAGTCGGTGCTGAGGCACTCGTGGTTGGCAACACTACACGCCTCAAGGACGGCCGCTTCCGCGCCGAATTCCGCCTTTGGGACGTTGTCCTTGGCAAGTCATTGACGGCGCAGCATTTTGCCACCAGCCCACAAGGCTGGCGCCGCCTCGGTCACATCATTGCCGACCAGATCTACGAGAAGCTGACACTCGAGAAAGGCTATTTCGACAGTCGGATCGTGTTTATCGACGAAACCGGTCCCAAGGATCGCCGCCAGAAACGTCTGGCGATCATGGATCAGGACGGCCACAACGTCCGCCTCCTGAGCAGCGGCCGCGAACTCGTGCTGACGCCGCGCTTCAGTCCGCGCAGCCAGCGCATCACCTACATGTCCTACGTCAACGGCCAACCCCGCGTGCAGATGATGGATCTCGCCACCGGTCAGCGCCAGATTGTCGGAGACTTTCCGGGCATGACGTTTGCGCCTCGGTTCGCGCCGGACGGGCAACGTATTGTGATGAGCCTGCAGCAAGGCGGTGCGTCGAGCCTCGTCGAGCTCGATCTGCAGTCGCGACGGACCCGGCAGCTGACACAGGCCAGTTCCATCGATACGGGACCTTGTTATGCGCCGGATGGCCGCCAGATCGTGTTCGAATCAGACAGAGAGGGCACACAGCAACTCTATACGATGGGCGCCGACGGCGCGGCGGCCCGTAGAATCAGCGGCGGTCCCGGCCGCTACTCAACACCCGTCTGGTCGCCCCGCGGCGATTATATTGCGTTCACAAAGCAGTACGCCGGCCGATTCTTAATCGGAGTCATCAAACCGGACGGCAGCGGAGAGCGAATCTTAACAGAAGGTTTCCATAATGAAGGTCCGACGTGGGCACCCAATGGACGGGTTTTGATGTTCTTCCGGGAACGTCCCGGTGCAAAAGGTGGCCCAAGCATCTATTCCATTGATTTAACTGGATATAATGAGCGACGCGTGCCGACGCCGGCATTTGCGTCAGATCCGGCCTGGTCACCGCTTTTGGGGTGATGCGCCGCGTCCCACAGCCCTTAAATTTGACGGCCATGGCCTGCCGAAGCAGTCCTGTAACTCATTGTGCTGAATATGATAATTTGATGATTACAGCTTAAATGCTCAGATATCAGATAACTGCGCACGAGGTCGAAAACGGAGGCTCAGAGTGACTGTGTCATGCGTTCCGGTTTCAGTGATATTTTCGCACCAAGATCGGTGGATTCCAGAGCGCACCGAACGTCTGTGATTGAAACCCGATCGCTTCAACAGTACCCCAAGATAGGTAATAGCTGAACACGTCTCACAGCCGACACGCCTGGTTGGGGGGGATGTCTATATCTGCTGTTCAGCGTGCCTTGGACACAACTAGGAGAGAAGACCATGAAGAGCGCTATCGTTCTTGCTACGGTTATTGCAGCAGTTGCTCTGGGGGCATGCCGCAAAGAAGTACGTCACGAGCCAATGAAGCTTGGTGCAGACGTTAAAGTTGAGCGCGCTGCTCAGTAAACGGCTGTGGGCTCGCGTTTACGCGGGGCCAAGTTTGTCTCTTCGAAGACCGCTCTGTCGCACCGCGCCAGGCGGTTTTCGTTTTTCTGGGCATCATTGCGAGCTGGTCATTGGCTCGGATCTATCGATGTGCTGAATTAGAGCGTCCGCAAAATGGGATTATTCGAACAATCCGACGCCATATTTTGCGCAGACAAGAGAACCTGTAGGGGTACGATGAGCGCGATCGAGGGTGTGTAGGTCGCTTTGCGTGGTGCGCTTAGCCGATGTTTGATTGACGGGATGTATCGCATGACAGATCGCAACCGCGGTCGGGCCGTTTTGAGCCTGGCAAAACTCGCCGTGCTAAGCCTTACTTTGGTTTTGGCAGCCTGCTCCTCGTCATCGAAGAAGCTCGACGCCGAAAGCGCGCGTCTGAATGCCAATGGTCGCGGCGCGCCCGCAACCCCGGGTACACGTCGGGATTTCTCGCAGAATGTCGGCGACATCGTCTACTTCACGACCGACAGCACCGACCTGACACCGGAGGCCCAGCAAACTCTGACCAAACAAGCGCGTTGGCTGGGGCAATATCCGAAATATACGATCACGATCGAGGGTCACGCCGACGAACGCGGCACGCGCGAGTATAACATCGCGTTGGGTGCGCGGCGGGCGCAGTCCGTTCGCAACTTCTTGTCGCGCAGCGGTGTCGATGCCCGTCGTGTTCGGACGATCTCTTTCGGCAAAGAGCGTCCTGTTGCCGTATGCAACGACATTTCGTGCTGGTCACAGAATCGTCGGGCACAGACAATTCTCAATAATCGCGGCGGCGCATCATAATCGTCGGTTGACTTTATCCCCAGGCGATGCGTGCCTATGCAACTGATTCGATTGATATTTTAGGTTTTTCCCGTCGCCGTTATTTTCATGGCGACGGCAACACAGTTCTGCCTTAGTGTGGTCTAATAGTTACCCCGAAGATATTTGTGAAGGGGGCTCACATGTTTCTGCGAGAGGGATCGCAGCTACGAGCATCGTCGCTTGCAGCGCTTTGTGCCGCAATGACCGGAATCGCTCTTTGGGCGCCTGCGGTCGAGGCCGCGGACGGTGCATCAAAACCGGCAACAACGGGCTTGGAGCTGCCACGCGAAGTATTGCCTTGGCGGCGTCAGATAGAGGCACGTGCGGGACGGCTGCTGGCCACCGCCCGGCAATCGATCCGTGACGGCAATCGGAGTTTGGCTGAAAGCCAGCTCAGCGAGTTGGTGCGAACGTATCCACAAACGCATGCCGCGGCTGACGGTCAGCGCGAGTTGGCGTTGATTCGGCAGCAACTGCCGGCGACGGGCGTACGGCACGGACTGGGCGCACCGCCAACCAAAGGCGCCAAGGCGGATCACGAGGAAGTTCAGGCCCCGGTCGCAGGATGGCAGACGGTTGTGTCGCCGGATCCAGCGAACATTCGCGAGGCACTGATCGAGGCTGCGGGCGACCGCGTGTTCTTCGATGAGGGTTCTGCGCGCTTGAGTGCGCGTGCGCGCAGCGTATTGAAGAAGCAGGCGCGATGGATCCGGTCGCAACCCAACATAAAAGTGCGCGTTGTCGGCCACGCCGACGATGTTGGCTCGTCGCAACGCAATATGCGTCTGTCACATGACCGTGCCGTCGCCGTCCGCAAACGCCTCATTCGCTACGGCATTTCACCAAAACGGTTGAATGTGTTCAGCTACGGCAAGGCGCAGCCCATCGCGATCTGCGAAGTGCGGACGTGTGCAGCGCAGAACCGCCGGGTCGTCACGGAGATCCGTTTGCCGGATCAAACCGCGTCGATAAAGTGATCGTCGAATACAATTCAGATCGCTGCACTTCCTGTGCGTCCTGCCGCGACGCACAGGTCCCATTCAGCCCATCGATAACATGCGGCAAGTTCGCCACGCCGAACACGATGTGTGCGCGCGGATATTGCGCGAGCGTTGACGGTATCGGATAGGTAGGTTGCCAGCGCCTGCTGGGCGCAGCAATCGCTATAACCGTTGCGATTGACCCTCGAACTTAAAGCAAAGCTGATGATGCATCTTGAGCGCTTTGTCCTCCCTCTTCTTGCAGTCGGCCTGCATGCCGTGGCATCGTTTCAGGCGCAGGCGCAGGCGCAGGCGCAGCAGCCACGGGCACCCGGTGTCGCAACGTCGCCAAGGCAAGCCGCGCCGCAACAGCCGGTTCGACCGCTCGCTGAACGGGCTGCCGACATTGAAGGGCGCCTGATTGATCTGCAGGTGCGAATCGCGACGATGCGATCGCTCGCATCGAACGCCGCGCCGGCGGCCACCGGTGCCGGATCACAGAGCGCGTTTCGGAGCACACCGCCGCCGGGGGCCCAGCAAATTGCGGCGCTCGAAGGCAAAATCCGCGAGTTGTCGGCACAAAGCGGCCGGCTGTCCGGTCGCCCGGCGTTGATCATGCCCGAATCGACGCGTGCGCGCCGCCCGCTTCCCGACAGCCGCACACCCTCTGGTGTGGCACCACCACCCGCGACGGTGGAAACATCGCCGACAACGACGCCGGGCGGGGCTGCCGCGGCGCCGGGCTGGGCGAGTTCAACGACCGTGTCACCCAACACCAATCAAGGCCTATTCCAGCCGCCCGGTCAGTCCGGCACGACGCTGCAGGGTGAATTGCTGCCTGGCACCGTTTACCCAGGCACGGACAACGCACCGCCGCAAACACCTGCCCCGCAACGCGATGCTCTCGCACGCTTGGCCGATCCGGCGGCGCCCCGGCAGCCTGCCGCGGCGGTGACAGATGGGCCCGAGACGGAGTATCAGAGGGCCTACGGTTTCCTGCTGCAACAGGACTATGGCGCTGCGCAGACCGCGTTTCGCGAGTTCATCGCACGGCACCCCAAAACGCCGCTGGCCGGCAATGCCCAATACTGGATCGGTGAGACACATTATGCCCGCGGCGCCTATAAGCAGGCGGCGGTGGCCTTCTTGAAAGGGTACGAGACCTACGGTGACGGCAACAAGGGGCCGGACAGCCTTCTAAAATTGGCGCTTTCGCTCGGTAAGCTGGGCCAAAAGGCGGCGGCCTGTACGTCATTGACCGAACTCGGCTCGCGCTATCGCAACGCGCCTGAAGGTGTCCTGGCTCGGGCCACAGCCGAAAAGCGGCGGTTGCGCTGCGCCGGTTAGAAGCCCAAGTTGGCCGAGACATGGCCAAGACCGACAATGATCCCATGGACGCTTTCGAGCGCGACCGGCTACTCGAATCGCTGGCCGGTTACTCGGATGTATTTCTCGCCGTCTCGGGCGGCGCTGACAGCACGGCCTTGATGCATCTCGCCGCCGAGTGGGCCAAATCCCAAGGCGCAGCGCCGGCCCTCCATGTCCTGTCGGTCGACCATGGCCTGCGGCCGGAAGCGGCGACAGAGGTGCAGGTCGTCGTAGCGCAGGCAGCTGAGCTGGGCCTTCCGGCCAGTATCCTCAACTGGCGCGATAAGAAGCCGACTGCCGGCGTCCAGGCTGCCGCTCGCGAGGCCCGCTATGGACTGATGCTCGCACACATGCGCGAGGCGGTCGCGAACCCGGCCCGTGCGGCGCTGGTAACGGCCCATCATCGCGATGATCTGGCCGAAACCTTGATAATGCGGCTGGGGCGCGGCGCCGGCGTTGATGGTTTATCGGCAATCCGGCCGCTCACCTATCGCGATGGCTTTGCCGTCCTGCGCCCGCTGCTTGGTGTACCGAAATCACGCCTGCGTGCCTCGCTGGAGGCAGCAGCCGTGACCTGGATCGATGATCCCAGCAATGCGGACCCACGCTTTGAGCGTGTTCAACTTCGCGCGATGTTGTCTGCTGCCCGCCAACTCGGCCTCGACAGTGCCCAGCTGGCGTTGACGGCCGGCCGCATGGCGCGAGCTCGCAGCGCCCTTGATCAACTTGCGGACACGTGGTTGAGGCTGCAACTGAAAAATCCGCTGCTGCACCAGGCCGGCATCTTTATCTGGCCGTCTCCGCGAAACGCGCCATCTGATCAAATCCACGCCGATCACACCGAGACCAATGGAAAAATGGCGGATGAAACCGCCATTCGGGCCCTGATGCGCGTTCTCCCGGCGGTTGGAGGGGTAACGGAGCCTGTTCGCTTGCTGCGGGTGGAACGGCTGTGGGGTGATATGCAACACGTTGAGTTCCCGGGTGCGACCCTCGGAAACTGCATCATCGCGCCAACAAAATCTGGGGCCATCGCGATTTATCGTGAACCCAGCCGCACGACATTGCCGGTCGTCAAATCCGCTACCGAGCGCCCGCTGATCTGGGACAATCGCTTCGAAATCGCCTTTCCGAGCCCGGATGATCCAGACGATCTTAAGGGCCTGGAGCGCGATCGCGCTGTCAGCTTTCGGGTCCGGCCGTTGGACCGCGAAGACCTTTTGGCGTTTGACGTCGATCCGTCGACCCGGTGGCTGCCGTGCCCGATAGAGGCGCTCTATGCGACACCGGCCATTGATGACGATGCAGGGCTTTGCGCAATCCCGGCATTAAATATGCATCGCCGTGGCTCGATGGCGCAGGCTGAAGCACGGTTTACATGCCGCTTTATGACTGAGCGGCTCGATCGACGTGGGTAAGAAAGACCTGGAAGTTCAGGTTAGGCAATTGGTTAAGGTGTTGAGAAAATTGATCAATGTGTGAAACCAGCTGTCAAGACAGTCTTAACGGTCCCGGGCCTAGAAAATGGTCGAAAGTCGAACCAGCAAGTCGACGCCGCCTGAGAGGAAATGGTTCAGTGGCTCAATCTTGGCAAACTTTGCACGGATACCTATCTTACGAACATCAACGCCGACCGGTGGCCACGCGGCGTGCCAATGGACAGGCCCCGTCTTGACGTTTTACAACTCAACGGTCGAGACAACGACCGGCATGATTGATCCGCTGCAGTTTGGGGCGGTACCAGGGCATGGCCCGAAGGAAAATCTATGAATTCCAATTTCCGCAATTTTGCGATTTGGGTGATCATCATTCTTTTGTTGGTCGCGTTGTTCAACTTGTTCAAGAACCCGACCGCTGACGGGCGCCGCGCCAACGAGATGCCGTATTCGGAGTTCCTCAACAACGTTGAGGCCAAGACCGTACGCGATGTCAAAATCAAGGGTAGCCGGCTGTCGTTTACGATGGAGAACGGCTCCAGCTTTACGACCTACGCACCGGAAGATCCCAACCTGGTCACGAACCTGCGCAACGCCGGCGTGAAAATCGAAGTGCGTCCGACGGAAGACGAAGTCCCGTCGATCCTCGGCATGCTGGTTTCGTGGTTCCCGATGCTGCTGCTGATCGCGGTCTGGATCTTCTTCATGCGCCAGATGCAGTCGGGTTCCGGCCGCGCGATGGGGTTCGGCAAATCCAAAGCTAAGCTGCTGACCGAACGGCATGGCCGCGTCACGTTCGATGATGTCGCCGGCGTCGATGAAGCCAAGTACGACTTACAGGAGATTGTTGAATTCCTGCGCGATCCGCAGAAATTCCAACGCCTGGGTGGCCGCATTCCCCGCGGCGCGCTGCTTGTCGGCCCGCCTGGTACCGGTAAAACGCTGCTTGCGCGCGCGATTGCGGGTGAAGCGAATGTGCCGTTCTTCACCAT
>JAGDYV010000085.1:9304-23166 GCA_049116495.1 Hyphomicrobiaceae bacterium
TCATCGACGAGATCGATGCTGTCGGTCGCCATCGCGGTGCCGGTCTCGGCGGTGGTAACGATGAGCGCGAACAGACGTTGAACCAATTGCTTGTCGAGATGGATGGTTTTGAAGCGAACGAAGGCATTATCCTGATCGCCGCCACCAACCGGCCGGACGTGCTTGACCCGGCACTGCTGCGACCGGGTCGCTTCGACCGTCAGATCGTCGTGCCGAACCCGGACGTTACTGGCCGCGAAAAGATCCTGCGCGTGCATATGCGCAAGGTGCCGGTCGCACCGGATGTCGACCCGAAGGTCATCGCACGCGGCACACCCGGCTTCTCCGGCGCAGATCTCGCCAATCTGGTCAACGAGGCCGCCTTGCTTGCCGCACGGCGCAACAAGCGCCTCGTAACGCAGCTTGAGTTCGAGGATTCCAAGGACAAGGTCATGATGGGCGCCGAGCGCAAATCGATGGCCATGACTGAGGAGGAGAAGAAGGCGACCGCCATCCACGAAGCTGGCCACGCCGTGGTCAATGTTCTCGTCGAGGGCAACGATCCGCTGCACAAGGTGACGATCATTCCGCGCGGTCGCGCGCTCGGCGTCACGATGAGCCTGCCGGAGCGTGACAAGCTCAGCTACTCCAAGAACTGGTGCGAGGCGCGCCTAGCCATGACCTTCGGTGGTCGTGTCGCGGAGCAGATCGCCTATGGCAAGGAGCATCTCAATACCGGCGCGGCGAGCGATATCAGTCAGGCAACCAACATTGCCCGCTCGATGGTGACGGAATGGGGCATGAGCGCCAAGCTCGGGCCGCTGCTCTATAGTGAGAACCAGCAGGAAGTGTTCCTCGGCCATTCGATTGGCCAGCAAAAGAATATTTCCGAGGATACGGCACGTCTGATCGATGAAGAGGTCCGGCGTATCGTGACTGACGGCGAGAAGAAGGCCTGGGAAGTGCTTGAGGCAAATGTCGACAAGCTCAATGCGGTCGCCGATGCGCTGATGGAATACGAGACGATCAGCGGTGAAGAAACGATGCTGGTGATGAATGGCGGCAAGATCGTACGCAAAGAGGACGACGAGGACACCGGGCCGCTGGGCTCGGCCGTCCCATCGGCTGGCGTTGTGCGTCCGCCACGCGGTGAACCGGATACCGGCGGCATGGAACCACAGCCGACCTGACGGGATCACCATCGTCACGCGTAGCTTTTGGATCGGTCGCATCTTATGATGCGGCCGATTTTTTTCTGACGGGATGCCCCCATGCTGCGTGAAATCTACATCCGCCCCCTCGGGCTCTATGCGGCCCACGCCGGTGATGCGGCAGAAGAAGTCTGGGGCGGGTTTCGCCTCGCGGAAGGATGGCTCGATTTTGCCGGCGTCGAGGTCATCGAGCGCAATGGCGCCAGTGTTGACCGACGCATCGCTGGCATCGGCGAATTCCTCGAACGCGACTGGGGCCGCCGCGCGCTCAACGCCGCCGACATGTTTGAGATGATCCGGCAGCCGCGCACGCGGTTGGTTGGCTTGGACCTGTCGAAGCCGCGCATTATGGGGATTGTCAACGCCACGCCCGACAGTTTTTCAGACGGCGGTGCGTTGCCCGATGCGCAGGCCGCAATCGATCATGCCCGTCGCCTGGAAGATGCCGGGGCAGACATTCTCGACATCGGCGCAGAGTCGACGCGGCCGGGCTCCGACGCCGTGCCACTGGACGAGGAACGACGTCGCTTGTTGCCGATCGTTGAGGCGCTCGCCGGCACCGTCGAGGCACGCATCTCGGTTGACACGCGCAAGGCTGCTTTGATGCGTGAGGCGGTCGCCGCAGGTGCCGATATCGTCAATGATGTCTCGGCGCTGAGCTTTGACGCTGATGCGCTGCGGACGATTGCCGATTTAAACGTCCCCGTGATCCTGATGCATGCGCTTGGCGACCCGAAGACCATGCAGGACGATCCGGTCTACGACGACGTGCTGCTCGATGTGTTCGACTACCTTGAGGCGCGCCTCGAGGCCTGTTTGACCGCGGGCATCGCGCGCGAGAAAATCGTCGTTGATCCGGGAATCGGCTTCGGCAAGACGCTTGCGCACAATCTCGCACTGCTGAGTGGATTAAGCCTGCTGCATGGGCTCGGCTTGCCGGTAATGGTCGGCGCGTCGCGCAAACGGTTTGTCGGCACGCTGTCCGGCGTCGACGTGGCGCAAGCCCGCGGCGCAGGGTCGATCGGCGCGGCTCTGGCGGCCGTCTCGCAAGGCGCGCAGATCATCCGCGTCCACGACGTCGCTGAAACCCGCCAGGCGCTATCCGTTTGGCAGGCCGCGACGCAGGGCACAGTTTGACGCTGTTCGCCTCAAGCGGCATCTCGATCAAGGCCGCAACGCGGTCCGGCCCAGCGTGTGAAGCACGGCAAATGCGAACATGGCACCGCCCTCAGTGTGCGAAGCGCTTTAGGGCCCCGAGCAAAGCGACGGAATAGCCGTGAGCCAAACGCGTTAAGGCGCGCCGCGCCTTAGAGCAGTTCAGACTTAGATGGATTCAATGATGCCGGTTGGGTTCTTCGGTTGTTCGTTCGGTCAGCAAATGACTGAGCGCATAAATCCCGTAGCGTGCGCTTTTCGCGGGCATGCCGAGCGCATCGAGATTGGCTTCTATCGCGTCGAAATGGCGAACCAGAAGCGCCGCATCATATCCTTCAACCAGCAACACGCTTTCGAAGAGCTGTTCGCTGGTCCCTGCACGGGTCTGTTTTTCCGCCGTGTCGACATCCGTGATCTCAGGTCGGCAGAACCCGAAGTGCGCAGCCGTAACACCCTCCAGACCAGGCAGCGTGGTGACGAAGTGGTCGAGCGCTTCCAGCGTGGCAGCCGAGAGATCACTCCTGCGCCCGCCATCTTCGAACCGCATCAACAGCGCAAAGCCGCCATACCCGTCGCCTGACGTTGTCGTCAGTTCGCAGGCACCCCGGGAAAAATTCTGAAAGCCCGGCGCCATCTCCCGCGTCCAGTGTGTCGGATTGTTGAGGCGCTCAAGGTAGGCATCACTGTTGAACGTCGTCAGCCGTTCGCCTTCGTACATCATGAAGCAGTGCTGCAGACGCCGCGCTTGCGTCGTCGCTGGCACCAGTCGGTCATCGACAAGATCATAGCGACGCCCGGCAAGAAAACCCGGAATGCCAACGCGTTCCGGCATATGTTCCTCGGTATGCCAGCGATACCATTCGTCCTTGAGTTCGGGATTGACGTTGCTCCAGATCGCCATGAAGGCATGCATCGTGATCGGCATAAACGCGCCCTTTCACCAAAACCAGGATGATCAAGCGGTAGTCTAGGCCGTTTTCGTCGGGTCAGCCAGCCGCCGCGCGCCGATTGGCGATGCGCTTGCCAACGGCGCTTACGATGGCCGCGCGCACGGCCGTGATATCTGCGTCGCTCCCGCGCAATTCAGCGGGCAGCGCAACTTGCTGCGAGCGCGCCATTTTGCGCAGATTGTCGAGCGATCCAATGGTTGCCAATTTTTCGCTCAGTCCCTCGGCGCCTTCGCGCTGGTAGACCGGCACGAGGCCGATCGCATACGGATCAAACGGTGCGTCGTTGGCCGTCGGCTCCGGTGCGGCATTTGTTGTTGCCGTTGATCGCGAGGGTGTAGCAGGAGCCTGCTCCGCCACGGCAGCGTCGGCATCACGTCTATCCGGCACCTTCGCGACCGATCCCGCCATGGCCTTTGTGCGCGGCCGCCAATCGCGCCATGCGATGTGTCGTACACGAACGCTCGCAAACGTCTGCGCGCCATCCTTGCTCAATTGATCCGCAAGCTTCTCATCGATGTCAGCATAGGTCCCGTAGAAGCGCCGCAGGAACAGCTCCAAGCCGATACCGGTAAGTTTCTTCGTTGTGCGCTTCATGGGCGATCAACCTGTGACGGGGCGTGTGGCTAGGCGCGTGCACTCAAGACTGGCTCAGCGGCGACACCGGTTTTAACGGCGAGTTCATCGTGTAGGGCGCGCAGCGTCGGGGTCGCGGCGCCAAACTTATCTTCAATTGACATCGGCTCCAGCAGAAAGTCGAACGCGTCCGCCACATCCGGCATCGCCGGCACCTGGGTATCGAGCATTGGATGTTCATGCGCGATTTCATCGATATAGATCGTATCGCGGCCACCCGGTCGAACATAGTTGGCAAGGCATGTGTAGCGCCTCTGGCTGTGTGCCATCTCCTGCACGGCCTCGAACGACTGGCCTTCGATGATTGTCGAAATGCGGTTGACCGCGAAAGCAGATACGGCGTCCGGCCGAAATGGTACGACGACGTGATTGGCCAGCTTCAGCGCCGCATGGGTGGCATTCGACAGTCCAGGCGCGCAATCCATAATGATAATATCGGCATGGCGGCGCGCGAAACTGAAGGCGGCACGAAAATGCTCCGCACACCTGATTCTGGCCTGCTGGTAGGGCGTCTGGTTGCGCGAGTAATACGTGATCAACTCGTCCTGCATATCCTCGAAGTTGAGCGAACCGGGCAGCAGCGAGAGTGCCGGGGCGCTGCCATCGTCCATCAGCACATCGCCGACGCCCTTGATGGTATATTCAGGGATCTTGGTCTGCTCGATCGAGTAGAGCCGATCCTCAATATAAGCTGCCACGTTGAAAGACTTTTTCTGTGCTTCGATCCATTGCTCACCGCCCAGTAGGATGAGGGAGGAATTGGATTGAGCATCGAGGTCAATAAGCATGACCCTTTTGCTCGACCATACTGCGAACGCGTAGGCAAGCATCGTCGAAATCGTTGATTTTCCGACGCCACCTTTGCGGTTGGAGACTGCCAGGAACAGAGCCATTGATTCCTCTCGTGTGTACAACTTAAGGAGCACCCTTTGCAGATTCCTTAGGGCGAAACAATGTTGCGCGTTGCGTGTCGTGGCATTTCGTACGACATCCGTGGCTTCAGAGAATTGATCAGTGGCGCAGATCATGCATTAAAGGCGGACAGGCCTGGGGAACGATCGGCAGGGAACAATTATGGCACGCAGCTATTTCGGGACAGACGGCATTCGCGGTCTCGCCAATAGCCATCCGATGACGTCGGAAATGGCATTGAAGGTGGGCATGGCAGCCGGTTCGGCATTCCGCAGCCAGTCCGGCGATTCGCAGCGTCACCGCGTTGTCATCGGCAAGGATACGCGATTGTCGGGCTACATGATCGAGTCGGCGCTGCAATCCGGCTTCACCGCCGTCGGCTGTGATGTCTTCCTGCTTGGCCCGATGCCGACACCGGCGGTTGCCATGCTGACGCGGTCCTTGCGCGCTGATGTTGGTGTTATGATCTCAGCTTCGCACAATCCCTATAATGACAATGGCATCAAACTGTTCGACGCCAACGGCTACAAGCTCTCGGACGAAACCGAAGCGCGCATCGAGGAATTGATCGATACCGATGGCGCCGAGCTCTATGCCGATGCCGAAACCATCGGTCGGGCAACGCGGGTTGAGAGTGCGCGCGAACGTTACATTGAGTTCGCCAAGCGCACGCTGCCGCGCGATCTGCGCTTGGATGGCCTGCGCATCGTCATCGATTGCGCCAACGGCGCCGGCTACAAGGTCGCGCCGGCGGCACTGTGGGAACTCGGTGGTGAGGTGATCGAAGTGGGCGTCGACCCGAACGGTCGCAATATTAACCTTGAGTGCGGCTCGACGGCGCCTGAAGCGCTGATCGACAAAGTCCGCGAGACCCGCGCTGACATCGGGATTGCGCTGGACGGTGACGCAGATCGTGTTGTGATCGTCGATGAGCGTGGCTGCATCGTTGATGGCGACCAGTTGATGGCGGTCATTGGTGAGAGCTGGCACAGCAAGGGGCGCCTGGCGGCCGGCGGCATCGTCGCCACCGTGATGTCCAATCTCGGCCTTGAGCGCTATCTGAAAGGTCTCGGCCTGTCGATGGCGCGTACACCGGTCGGCGACCGTTATGTCGTCGAGCACATGCGCAAGCACGGCTTCAACGTCGGCGGCGAACAATCCGGACACATCGTCCTATCGGATTACGGTACGACCGGTGACGGTCTTGTTTCTGCCCTGCAGGTGTTGGCCGTCGTTGTCTCTACCGGCCGCAAAGTCAGCGAAGTTTGCCAGCGCTTTGAGCCCGTGCCGCAGTTGTTGACGAATGTGCGTTACGCCGAAGGCAAGCCGCTTGATGACCAGGGCGTCAAGAAGGCAATCGATGCCGGCAAGGAAAAGCTCGGCACCTCAGGCCGGCTTGTGATTCGGCCTTCCGGCACCGAGCCTGTGATTCGCGTGATGGCCGAGGGCGATGATCAGGCCCTCGTCTCCGCGGTCGTTGGCGACATCGCCGAGGCCGTGCGACTTGCCGCGAACGCAGCCTAACGCACTCCCTAAATCGAGAAATATCGGAGCTCTTGAAGCCCTTTCCCAAATGGCGAGGTTGGCCGTTGGTCGGCCAATGGAATGCTGCGGGTGTAAACAAATCATCCGATTAAGCTCCTTTTAATTCTTCTGAACGATAGTCCCATATTGAAACAGAGCAGTGCAGCCGTTGATTGGTGCCGATGCACCGCCCGTTAATCGGGTGATCGGCAGTCGCCAGCTTCGGGTCATCGTATGTGCGACGGGCATCTGCCGCGTTGCGCACGTCGTCGAATTTGATGGCATCGCAAGCCATACCGCGCGGGTTGTTGCGCGCGATGAGTTGCAGCGTTGTTTGGGATGGCTTCTCAGCTACCCGAAACCAAGTACCGAGTGGGGCGGTTGTGGATTCCGCCTTCGGCCGTGTTCGGGTCGCATGCGTTGAGCGAGTTCATCTCCTAGGTGCCAGGCCGATCGCCCCTGTGCATGTTTCGCGTCCTTCAGGCAAATCAATCGCCCTCGTCCTGGCCGAGTTGGTCTTCGCTCTCGGATTTGACCGAGTTGATATCTGAGTTCGGTGCAACGCCACATCCCGGTGTGCTGTACCAACTACCGAGGGATCGAAAGCAATGAAGACGACTATCAGAAAACTCACACTCGGCGTCACTGCGGCGGCCATTGCCGTGCCGACCCTCTTCGGGATGTCGGCGCTCGCGGGCGACTACAGCGGTGGCCTGAAGGGTATGCGCGGCAGCTACGTGCCCGTGCCGGCACCAGTGCCGATTCCTGACTACCAGGCGAAATGGTATTTGCGTGCTGACCTTGGCCTGGGCCTCAACCTAGGTACGCAGATGAATGAAAGCGGCATGACCTACGGTGTCAATGATACCGCGAATAACTATGACACGGCGGCAGCCTTCGGATTCGGCGATCTGATCGGATTTGGTAATGACTCCGGCCATGACTATGGGCATACCGTTGGTTTCGGCGCAGGCTATTACTACTCGAAGAATTTCCGGGTCGACATCACCGGTGAATTCCGAATGGAAAAAGAGACCAACATCTCTGGTAACTTCAATTACGAAGATACCAATTCCCTGCCGGCCCGACTGCAGGTCAATGGCGGCGTGCGCGATACGGTCACGCTGCAATCCGCGATCTTCATGGCGAACGGTTATGTCGACATGAACCGTTGGGGCCGCTGGAAGCCATACATCGGTGGCGGTATTGGTTTTGCCGTCAATGACGTACGTCGCACGCACAACACCGATTTCTCGACCTGCGATCCAACCGTCGTCGACGCATGCCTGACGCCGACTGCGGCCGGCAGCTACGCGTCGCAAACGGATCGGCAGTACGTTTACACGCTTGCGGCGAACGTCACCGCCGGTGTCAGCTATAAAATCTCAAATGTTACGTCGCTCGATTTCAACTATCGCTATCTCTACGTCGGCGGTGCGGACATCTCGGCGTCGATCAACAACATCAACAGCACCATTGAGATCGAAGACCAGCACGAGCACTATCTGCGTGCCGGCCTGCGCTGGGACATTAACTAGAGATCATCTTTCGTCACGCGTCGTTGAAAACGGCAGGCTTAGGTCTGCCGTTTTCGGCGCATTTTTATTTGCGGGTGATCGACGGTGCCGCGATACTCTGGATCGCGATGTTGAGACAGGCCGGCAGGCCGCTCGCGACCGCGCGTTCGATCGCCGGGACCAGTTCACCGATGTCGGTGATGTTCTCTCCATAACAGCCCATCGCCTTGGCCATCTCGTCATACCGCGTCGGTACCATTTCGCAGCCAAATGCGCGTTGGGCGCCGTAGTCGCGCACCTGGATCTGATGCTCCGCGTTCCACTTCGCATCATTGCCAACGATCGCGACGATCGGCAATCTCTCTCGCAGCGCCGTTTCAAACTCGACGAAATAAAAACCAGCTGTGCCGTCACCTAGCATGGCGATCGATGCTTGCTCGGGGCGTGCAGCCTTGGCTGCGATCGCGTAAGGGATGCTGCCACCGATTGCGCCCGAGGGCCCGTTGATGATGCTGACCGGTGCATCGAGAACCGCTTGGCACCACTGGCCGACTTCGCCACCATCAATAATAAGCGACGTCTCCGGATTTTTCTTGAGGAACTTGTCAACCTCTGCGGCAACGCAGGCGGCATGGAAGGGCGCCGCATCGCTCGCGATTTCCTGCCATGCGGGCGGGCGCCAGGCGATAGCGTCTTCAACGCGCGTCTGCCAGCCTGTTTCGACCGCGTTCGTCTTGAGGTCATCCAGACCGCCATCCGTCCCAAGCTTCGCCAACGCACTGACGCCGGCCAGCGGCACGGCTGTCACTTTGTCCGCACCAAGCCGGTGAATCGCCTCGCGCAGCACCTCCTGGTCATCATGGCAGCAGATGAAGCGGGCTGCATCGCCGAACGCCGGTGTCTGTCCGAATCCGAGCATGAAGTTCGGCCCGATCGACAGCAGAACAACCAGGTCCGCTTCCGGCATGACTTCGGCGAGCGCTCCGATACGCGGCGCCCGGAGGCCACGCGGGCTTTCGAGTGCCAGCATCGGAATGCCCGTCGCATCGGCAAGCGCTTTGAATTTTGCTTCCCAGACTGATCGCGCGAATGACGGCCCGGCCAGGATCAATGGTCGTTTCGCCGACTTGATCTGGTCGGCGATGTGCGGCCCGAGTGAGAGAGCGGCGTGCCCCGCCGACGGCAGTTCTGCACCAGGTGGTACCGATGGCGTGGCTGTTGCGCGGCTGGCGACGTCGCGTAGCACATCATCATGTAGCGAAATATGCACGGGACCCGGCGTGCCATCTTGTGCGAGCCCGATCGCGTTCTGGATGGCGTCGAACATGTCGGCGGCCCTGTCGACACTGAAGGAAGCTTTGGTGAGCGCGCCCGCCGCCCCCTGCTGATCCATCTCCTGAAACGCGCCGCGCCCGGCAAGCTTGAGCAGCGCATCTCCGGTCATGACGACAAGCGGTGTCTGCGATTCACGTGCCGAGTACATGGCCGATAGGCCGTTCGCGAAACCTGGCCCTGCCGTCAGCAGCGCGACGCCGATCTTGCCGGTCGCCTGTGCGTAGGCCTCCGCCATATAGACCGCACCGCCTTCGTGTCGGGTATGAATGAGGCGTATGCCCGAGCCGAGCAGTGCATCGTAGACGGGCATGATCTGATTGCCCGAAAGCGAGAACACCGTTTCGACGGCTGCCTTCTTGAGCGCGGCCACGACATGTTCGGCGCCGTTCATGTCGGCTGTTGAATCATTCGCACTCATACTCAATCAATCCTCGAATGGGTCGCGCATCAGAATCGTGTCGTCCCGTTCCGGCGACGTCGAAAGCAGCGTCACCGGACACTCGATCAGCTCTTCGATGTGCCGCACATACTTGACAGCCTGCGCCGGCAGTTCACCCCAGGTGCGTGCGCCGCGCGTCGTCTCGCTCCAGCCCTCGAACGTTTCGTAGATCGGCTCGATCCGCTGTTGCGCGTTCTGGCCGGCAGGCAGGCGGTCCATTTTTTCGCCATCAAGCCGATAGCCGACGCACACTTTGATCTCATCGAAGCCGTCCAGGACATCGAGTTTGGTCAGCGCTATACCGTCAATTCCGGCAACCTTGATGGTTTGGCGCACCAGCGTCGCATCGAACCAGCCACAGCGCCGCGCACGACCTGTGACGACACCGAACTCGTGGCCCCGCTCGCCCAGTTTCTGGCCAACTTCATCGTTGAGTTCGGTTGGAAACGGCCCGGAGCCGACGCGGGTGGTGTAGGCCTTGGCAATGCCGAGCACGTAACCGACGGTTTTCGGTCCGACGCCGGCCCCGATTGCGGCCTGTGCCGCGACCGTGTTCGATGACGTCACGAACGGATAGGTGCCATGGTCGATGTCGAGCAGGGCGCCTTGCGCGCCTTCGAACAGGATGCGCTTGCCGGCGCGTCGCTGCTGATCGAGCAGGTCCCAGGTGACATCCATGTAGGGCAGCAGTTGCGGTGCTATTTCAGTCAGCTCGCGCATCAAGTCGTCTGCGGCGACTTCCGGTTTGCCAAGGCCGCGGCGCAGTGCGTTGTGATGCACCAGGATGCGCTCCACCTTCGGGCCAAGCGTATCGAGGTTCTTGAGGTCCTGCACGCGGATCGCACGTCGCCCGACTTTATCTTCGTAGGCAGGGCCGATCCCGCGTCCCGTCGTGCCAATCTTGCCGCTGCCGGCGGCTTCCTCGCGCAGCTGATCGAGTTCACGGTGGAGCGGCAGGATCAGCGTTGCGTTTTCGGCAATGCGCAGGTTCTGGTGGGTGATCGTGACGCCTTGGCCGGCCAGCTTCTCGATCTCGGCAATCAGTGCCCACGGGTCGACAACGACACCATTGCCAATCACCGCAAGCTTGCCCGGCCGCACCACGCCGGATGGCAGTAGCGACAACTTATAGGTTTCGTTGCCGATAACGAGCGTATGTCCCGCGTTATGGCCGCCCTGAAAGCGCACGACGGTATCCGCGCGCTCCGACAGCCAATCCACGATTTTGCCTTTGCCCTCGTCGCCCCATTGGGCGCCGACCACGACCACGTTCGCCATGCCAGCTCACCTTTCAGAATAAAGCCCCGGTTCACATGCCTGCGCAACCGGGGCTTAACCGGGTTATAGAGCCGTTTCAGGGGGGCCGCAAAGGGACAAATCGGCTGCTCCCGGATTATCTGCCGTATCGGAAACGGATTCTCTTATCCGCAGGCCATGAGACCGTATAGCCGAACTGCACGGAGCGCTTGGCCGCGGCATCCAGCGCGAACTGCCAGGCGAGCAGGCCACGCTTGTCCTGATAGTTGCGCTTGCTTGGCGAGGCCGGGCCTAGGAGTTCGACGGCGATATCTTCATTCAGCGATACTGGCATTTGATCGATGACAACAACATCAATGCGCCGCTTATGCTGGTTGGTGATATCGATTTTGAAATTGCGCTGATCCGTCGATGACGATGAGATGATGCCGGTCTCACCGCGTTTTTCGTCAAGAATATGGTACTTCACGATCACCGACGGATCCGAGCCGAATCCCAGTTCGTGGTCGGCGCCCGGCGCCAGGTTGGGCAGTCGCCCGGTGCCAACGAACCCGCCATCACGAAACAGCGAGACCGGTCCCGCGAGGTAAGGCGCCGTACGCGGCATTTCGAGGCCTGCATAGAGATAGGCCGCGGTGTTGCGGCGCGGCACTGTGCGCACGTGGAGCTTCGGCTTGATCGTCTGGTCATCCAGCTTGACGCGTTTTGCCTCGCCGGTGTTTTTCACGGTGACCCGGCCGGGCACCTCGAAACTCGCCTGAAACGCTGTTTGTTGCAGCCGGCCGCCGGCTTCTGCGACCAATTTCTTGACGCGCGCCTTGCGTTCCTGGGCGACGGGGGCCTTTGCGACGGTATCGGCTTCAGCGCGCGGCGAAGCTTGCGTCAGGGTGTTACGCGATCTGCCGAAGGCGACGGCCTGTTTGGGAGCCGGTTTGCGAAAATCGACGGTCAGCGGCCTGAGGTTGGGCGCGGAACTCCTGCCGCTCGGTCGTGAGGTCGAAAGCGCCAACATCACGTTCTCCCATATCTCGCCGGTATACTGCTGGATCGACGCCCGTCGTGTCAGGACCAGCCCGGCGGCTTTGTCTTTCGAGCCTGTCTCCAGCCGCGCATCGTAGTGTGGCCGCCACGATGCGTTGCCAACCTGGTATTTGATGACGAGATCAGCGCTGAGTTTCGCTTTGGCTTCAACGTTGATACGCACCTCCGTGCGCTTCTCGCGTTTCGGTGACTGTTGCGCCATCTTTTTCTTGACGTCCTCGATCTTGCGGCCGAGTTCGCGCATCGCGATACGCGTTTTGATAATGTCGGCGTGAATATCCGACATGCTGGTGCCGATCAGCTCGAGGAGCTTGGACCAGTCGTGATTGATCGTGGTGCCTTCGCGTGGCGCGACGGGCGGGCGCTGGGGCAGATTGGCAAGGTTGGCCACGAACGTTTTCTGGGTTTCCTTTGTTTCGATTTCGGCGCGCAATTGGTCCATTGCATCGGTCAGCTTCTCAAGCTCCTCCTCAAGCTCCTTGCGCGCGCTGGCCTGGGCGGCAGCGTCGTCGCTCAGCACCGAGACCCGCTTGGCATCGACGGCGCCGATCAGCAGGTCGCCGTCTGCGCGCCCTTCGACCCGAATCGAGCCGAGGATCGCTTCTGCCGGTAGGTCTTCGATCACGACGGTATGCGCGCCGGCGTCAATCTCCTGCGTGACGACGCGCGACACCTGCGCTCCGGACCGGAAGACGGTGACGGCGTCAAGCTTTGAGGGCGCTGTGATGTCGCCAGCCAAGGCGGCATGAATGAATGCGGGTGAGACAACGGCCGGCAACGTCAGCGCCGTCACGTGCAGCGCGGCGCAGCTCAATGTGGTCCGAACGGTGGTGGCAAACAATTGCATGAAAATCATATCCTCACTTAACATCGGATGGTGCCGGAAATGCCCCTTCACCGGACCGTTGAAATCCGGCGTGATCATGTCACAGGCTCAAAAAAAGGGCGACACCAGTGGCGTCGCCCTTAAACTGTTTCAACGTGTTAGGTGGCTTCACTCAAACATCAGTTCATTCACCCGCACGACATTTGGCAGTTGCTTGACCTTTTCGATCACAGCCGGCGTCACTTCGCCGTCGATTGCGACGAGGCAGATCGCATCGCCACCGGCCGTCTCGCGGCCAAGATTGAGGGTCGCGATATTGACGTCGGCTTCGCCGAGCGCCTGCCCGAGAGAGCCGATGAAACCGGGCTTGTCATTGTTGGTGATGTACAGCATGCGCCCGGTCAGTTCCGCTTCCATGTTGATGCCTTTGACCTGAATGACGCGCGGCTGCCCGTTCGAGAACACGGTGCCGGCCACCGATCGCTCCTGGCGTTCGGTAAAAAGTGTAAGCCGCATGTACGTCTGATAGGCGCCCTCTTCGCCGCGGCGGACTTCCTCAACGTTGATGCCGCGATCACGCACCAGAGTCGGCGCGGAGACCATATTGACGCTCTCCGACAGCATCGGCCGCAGCAGGCCGGCGAGCGCCGCTGAGGTCAGGGCCCGGACATTCATCTCGGCTATTTCGCCAGCATATTCGAGCTTGATCTTGTTGATGCCCGTCTCGGTCAGCTGCCCGGCAAAGGAGCCAAGCTGTTCTGCGAGTTTGACGAACGGTTTCAGTTTCGGCGCTTCCTCGGCTGTGATGCTTGGGAAGTTGATCGCATTCGAAATGGCACCCGTCAGCAAGTAGTCCGACATCTGTTCGGCGACCTGAAGCGCAACGTTTTCCTGTGCTTCGGACGTCGCGGCACCGAGATGTGGTGTGCAGATCACGTTGTCGAGGCCGAACAGCGGGCTATCGGTCGCGGGCTCGACTTCGAACACATCGAGCGCGGCACCGGCCACGCGGCCGTCCTGTAAGGCCGCGGCCAGCGCCTGCTCATCCACAAGCCCGCCGCGCGCACAGTTGATGATCCGCAC
>JAGDYV010000086.1:0-11103 GCA_049116495.1 Hyphomicrobiaceae bacterium
GATGCGCCGCCGCGACCGGCCGACGACCTGGGGCTTGAAAGGCGCTTTCGACCCGGTTGTCACACGCACGGATCGCGTCGAAGTTGCCGAGCGCGTGCTCGCCGATGGCACGGTTTTGGTTGGCGTTGACGCAGATGACGTCAAGTCAAGTGCATTGCAACTGCTCGAAGCGGGTTGCGAATCGATCTGCGTTTTCTTTATCAACGGCTACGCCAACACCGGTAACGAAGAGATCGCGGTCGAGGCGGTCCGGTCCGTCTGGCCAAACAATTATGTGACGGCAGCAACCGAAATCCTACCAGAGATCCGCGAATTCGAGCGGTTGTCGACCGCAACGCTTAATGCGTACCTGCAGCCGGTGGTGTCGTCGTATCTTGACCGGCTGTCGGAGAGCTTGAGCACGCGGGAATTCGGCGGCGATATTTTGATCGTCCAGTCGAATGGGGGCGTGATGTCACTGGATTCGGCGCGCCAGTACCCAGTTCGCACCGCGCTGTCGGGACCGGCGGCCGGTGTCATTGCCGGTAACGCGATTGCGGCTGCGGCGGGTTTCAACAACGTCATCACTTGCGATATGGGCGGCACGTCGTTTGATGTTTCGCTGCTGAGCAGCGGCAAGCCGGCGCTGGCGGCACAAACGGCGATCGACTTCGGCATGGTTGTGCGCACGCCGATGATCGAGATCACGACGATTGGTGCCGGTGGTGGGTCGATTGCATCTGTTGACCCAAGCGGCCTGCTCAATGTCGGCCCGGAGTCCGCCGGCTCTGATCCCGGGCCGGTTTGTTATGGGCTTGGCAACGACCGCCCGACGGTTACGGATGCCAACCTGGTGCTCGGGCGGATCAATCCGGCGCGGCCGATTGGCGGTAAGTTGGACCGGCTCGACGTCGATGCCGCGCGCACGGCGGTCGAGAAGACGATCGCCGAACCGCTCGGCCTCGGCATCGAGGACGCTGCAGAAGCGATCCTCAAGGTGGCCAATGCCAAGATGGCGGGCGCCATTCGCCTGGTCTCGATTGAACGTGGCCATGATCCGGCAAATTTCGCGGCGATGCCGTTCGGCGGCGGCGGTGCACTGCATACCGGCGCGCTGATCAAGGAAGTCGGGCTCGGCTCCGCGCTGGTGCCTCGCTTTCCGGGAGTGACATCGGCACTTGGCTGCGTTGTTGCCGATATGCGCCATGATCGCGTGCAGACCGTCAACCGGATGCTCGGCGACATCGACACCGTGGCGCTTGGGCGCGAGATGGAAGGCATCGCGGCGGAGACGGAGACCTATCTGCACGCCGCCGACATCGAGTTCACTGGGCTCGATCGGCTTTATGAATTCGACATGCTCTACCTCGGACAGACACATACCGTTTCGGTCCCGGTCGTCATACCTGAAGGTGGGCCTGAAGGTGGACCTGAAAGCGGGCTGACGCGGGAAGATGTGCGCACCGCTTTCGAAGCGGCATACCTGGAAGCCTTCGGGCGGTTGCTGGCGGACATTCCGATGCGCGTTGTGAGTTATCGCATCGCGGTGGTCGGCCGACGACCGAAATTTGACATGTCCGTGTTTGCGCCGAACGCAGGCAAACCAGCAGAGGCCTGTCAAACAGGTCAGCGACAGGTCTATGCCGATGGCCGGTTTCACACTGCCAATATCTATGAACGGCTGGAACTCGGCGTCGATGCGCGCATCATTGGCCCCGCGCTGCTTGAGCAGCCGGATACAACCATCTTTGTCGACCCCGGTTTGACCGCACGTGTCGATGCGTTCGGAAATCTCGTTATTGCGCCGATTGGGGATTGATCATGGACTTCGACAGTTTTGAGCCTGCCAGGACAGCTTTGTTGATTGCCGACCTGCAGAACGATTTTGTCCACCCTGAAGGCGCCTACGGACGCGGCGGGCAAGCAAATGCGGATATTGCCGCGGTTCCGGGACGCGTTGAGCCGGTCGCGGCGGCTTTGCGCGCCAAGGGGGGGTGGATCGTGTCGACGCACTTCACATTGGTGCCGGGCAAGGGTGGTGAGCCGTTCATCTCGCCGCACCTGAAAGCGATGCGCCCGTTCCTCAAGGCCGGTGATTTTGCGCCGGGCAGTTGGGGACATGCGTTGCTCGATGAACTGCAACCGGCGGACTTGTCTGTGGAGAAAGTCGCCTATTCGGCATTCTACATGTCGCGGCTGGAATGGGTACTGCGCAAGGCCGGGATCACAACGCTGTTCGTTTGCGGGATCGTCACCAACGGCGGTGTCGCGTCGACCGTTCGCGATGCGCATGTTCGTGACTTTACGACGATCGTGCTCACTGACGGCTGTGCAGCATTCTCGCAGGAGACGCACACACGTGCTATTGGCGATCTTGGGACGGTTGCGATGACGATGACCTGTGCCGAGGCGGCTGAGCGGATTGCATCGTTGTAGATATTAGGTCAAGCTTGTCGACACCCACCGACCCGCAATAAGCCCACAACAAGGAAGAAGCGTTATGGCAAAGGATAGCAGCGGTTCCTATGGGCCGATTATCGTCTTGAATCCCAATTCGAATGAAGCCGTCACGAACGGGCTTGACGAAGCGCTCGAGACTTTCCGTTTTCCGGGCAGCCCGCCGATCGAATGCCTGACGTTGGCGGAAGGGCCATTTGGGCTTGAGACCCAGATTCATTCAGATCAGGTCGTCATGCCGATGGTGCGCCTTGTCGAGGAGCGTCGTGATGCCTCGGCGTTTGTCATCGCCTGCTATTCCGATCCCGGAATCGACGCGTGTCGGTCGGTTTCGAATGTACCGGTGTTCGGCATGCAGGAATGCGGCACACTGACGGCCATGGCGCGTGGCGATCAGTTCGGCGTTATTGCGATTACGAATGTTTCGGTGCTGAGGCACCGCAAATACATGCGTCGCATGGGTGTGCTCGATCGACTCGCGGCTGAGCGGCCGCTTGATATGTCGGTCGATGAAACGGCCCGGGGGGAAAACACTTACAGCCGGTTGGTCGAGGTCGGTCGGCAACTGCTCGATGACGGCGCCAATTCGATTGTGCTTGGCTGCGCCGGCATGGCGCGGCACCGTGCGCCATTGGAGGCGGAATTGGGTGTACCCGTCATCGAGCCGACGCAGGCCGCCGTGGCGATGGCACTTGGTGCGGTTCTGGCTGGCAACTGAAGTCTGCGATCGATTGCTGTCGATCATTTTGGGAGTTCGGTGATGACGCCGGCAGCGTAAAGCGTGGCAATGTCCGGCTGCCAGACGGCGTCGTGGCCAGCGTCGTATACGCGTTTCAGGAATTCCTGTTGAACGCCGCGTGCATGAAAATAACCGAGGTCCTTCCGTTGTTCGGCGGCGGCATCAACCGTCTGTACGGCGAAGCGGTTGGCAAACGCATAGCGATGGAAACCGAGGCGGGCATCGGGCGCAAGCGTGCGTCTGTTGCCGGCGATGAATGCAATCGTGCAGGCAGAAAAGCACTTCGAGTTGGCATGCGTGTCGAGGCTGCGTTGCGCGATCTGTTTGGCCAGGGAACGGGCCGCGAAAATGTGACCGCCTTCGCTGTTGAACACGATGCGCTTCGTTTTGGGGAAGCGCTTCAATAAGTCGATGACGGCGGCGTTCGAGCCATAGTTCAATTCGCCATTGATCGTGACCGATTGACTTTTCTGATCGATCGAGATTTTGAATTGGCTGGTTTCAAGCAGTGCTTGTGGTTTCGGCTTCGGCAGGTGATGCGTGATGCCGTCCATCATGTTGAGGCCGACCAGGATGACGGCGACGAGGATGGTGATGTAGCCGCCGTAAACAGACGACACGTCAGCTGGCGGAATCATACTCAGATTGACGGCCTTCAGGGTCCCGACGATCTGCCAAGTCAGCAGCGCAAGGCCGACGAAAATCCAGCACACAATTGCAACGGCGTCGGGCAGTTGCGGCAGTTGTTTCAGCGCGACATAGTAGAGATAAGTCATGCCGACGACGCTAACGAGCAGGGTGACCGGCCAGCGATGCTGTCCCTGCCAATGGTCGATGGCGGGGCGCAGCAACTGCTGTGTCAGATGCGCAAGCATAATGCAGCTAGGGGCCTAGCGGTTGCGAAAGTCAAGCCGCCTGTTGGCGTCACAAGCGCTCCGCAGGCGGTGCAATGTTGGTGACGAGATCGCGGACGAGCGGCTTGTTGGCAAGCGGTGCAATCTGCATATCACGCGGCTCGAGGCGGGCGAGGCAGGCGTAAACGACTTTGTCGTCGATGCGCATCATGCACTCCTTGCAGGCATTGGCGCTGATGCAGGAAAAGCGGAACGCCAGCGTCGGGTCCTTGTGCATGCGGATCCACCGCAGCCCGTCAAGAACGGATTGGCCCGGCTCAAATGGAACGTCAAAGGTCTCGGGCTCAGCCGGCGTGTCGGGGGTGCCGCGCGCGATGATCAGCCGTGCGGTTTCGCTCATGGCGTGAGCTCCGGTTGTCTGAGAAGCGGGCCGCGCACGACCACTGGCCGGTCGTCGTGCAGTTCGATGAATTGATTGCAGCACCAGTCGTCGAGCATGCCGGGATGGTCTTCGCGCTGGTGGGCGCCGCGGCTTTCTTTCCGTGCCAGGGCGGCTTCGACAACGCCTCGAGCAACGAGCAGCATGTTGCGCAAATCAAACCAGTCAATGCGCTGCGGAGCGAAGGCAGCGGGCGCACCGGGCGGCCGTTCGCCGAGTCGGGTTTCGAGATCACTGATCGCGGATAGGGCTTGGCCAAGGCCGGATTCGGTTTTGAATGGGCCGGCATGATCGGACATAACGGCCTGCAGTTGTGCGATCATGGCAGCAGTGTTGAGTGTGCCGGCGGCGCTGTCGTCTGCCAATGCGAATGCCAAAGCCGCTGCAGCGTCCGCATTTCGCATGGCAGGCAGGTCACTATTTTGTGCGACGCGTTGCGCGGCCGACTGTCCCGCACGCTTGCCGAACACGAGTGCTTCCGTGATCGCGTTGCCGGAGAGCCGATTGGCGCCGTTGGCGCCGCCTACTGCCTCGCCAGCGGCAAGCAGGCCGGGCACGCCCGTCTGCATCTGATCGTCAACGGTGATACCGCCCATGTGATAGTGCGCGATCGGCGAGACTTCGATGGGCATTTTCGTCAAATCGATGCCATTGGTCTTGAGCTTCTTGATAACCGGACCGAACGCATCATTGAGCTTTTTTTCCGGGATATGCTCGAAGCTGAGGTAGGCACCACCGGCGGGAGAACCGCGACCGGCCGCGACTTCCTTGGTAATGGCATAGGTTGCAGCGTCGCGCGTGATGACATAGCGGCCATCTTCCGGGGTGCCGTATCGATCGGTAAACTCTTCCATGTTGCCGTTGAGCAGGCGACCGCCGAGCTTGTAACGGAACGGGTCCCACATGATCGGATCAAGGCCGATCAATCGTGGCGCGAGATGACCGATCGGAAAGAACTGCACAAACTCCATATCGATCAGCCGGGCACCGGAACGCAATGCCAGGGCATAGCCATCGCCGCCCATGTTGAACGAGGCGCTGTTGCGCCGGAACAGCCGGGTCAGACCACCTGTCGCAATGATCGTGGCCTTGGCCGCGATGATCACCGGACGGCCACTGCTGACTTCGACGGCAACGGCGCCGGTCACGGCGCCATCGGTTTTGATGAGGTCGACAATCAGCAGATCGCCGATGCGACGGACGGCGTCTTCATGGTCCCGCAGCACTTTGCGCAAGGTCTTTGATACAGCCGGCCCGGTGTTGAGAAAGTCGACATAGACGCAGCGCGGCCGGTCATGGCCGGGAGCGTGTGCCGACTTGATCGCGTCACCTTCCCGTGCCCAACCAACGCCCCAGTCGTCCATCTCGGTAATGCAGTTTGGCCCCTCCTCGCAGAGTAGTCGCGCGAGGTCCTTGTTGCACAGGCCGCGGCCGGAGGCGAGCGTATCGGCAAGGTGAAAGGACGGATCGTCGGGCGCCTCGGCGCCGAGCGCAACGGCGACGGTCATCATCGCCATCACGGTTGCACCGCCGCGCCCGATCAGGGAGCGATCCGCCAAAAGCACGTTGGCGCCGCCGCGGGCCGCTTCGATTGCGGCGTACATGCCAGCGCCACCGGCGCCGATGACAAGCACATCGGTCGTCAAGTGAACGGGATCAGGCGTCACGCTAATGGGCCTCACGCTGCAATCGCATCCGGCACCAACGGTGAGGTCACGTCGTAGCGCACACCGTCCTTGAGGCAATAGAGGGGGCGAATAAGCTTGTCGCAGATCTCTTCGGCATCGCTGTTGTCGTAGAGATAGAAGCGGCCGTTCTCGATTTTGAGCACGCTGACATCGGCCGGTTGGCCAACCTGAAGCGATCCGATCTCGTCCGACAGGCCAAGCATCGTTGCCGGATTCGATGTGACCATCGCGACGATGTCTTCAAGCGCGACACCGAGATGCAGCAATTCGGTCATGGCAATCGTCAGGTTGAATGGCGCGACGCCGAAGAATGGGTTTTCTTCACGGTCGGCATCGGCCTTGCCGCTTGGTATTTTGACGTTGTAGCCGTGCATGTCAGCGCCGAGCGTGTACGGCAGGATACCGGCGTCGAGGGCTATCCTTGCGACTTCGAAACTGAAGTGAGAGCCGTGCCCGACATCGACGCGCACGCCACGATTGTGGACGGCTTCGAGCAGGATTGGATGCACTTCGCCCTTGCTCGAGACGAAGCCGCCGGGATGGCGTGTGAACGGGTGGGCAAGAATGTCGCCCGGCTCCATCAGCGGTGTGAGCTCGCGGATCAGTTCATCCGCATCAGGAATAGGTGCGGAGTCGGCCGTCGGCCACAGCTGGCCCAGGTGGATGTAGAGCGGCAACTTGGTGGCGCTGGAGATTTCCTTGCCGATCTTGATGACGTCGAGGCCCCAGCGGGATTGGCCGCCGATTTCGGCATGAGCCTTAATGCCACGCACCAGGTCGAGGTTTTCGAGCGCCACTTTAATCGTGTGCTCCTTGTTGACGCCACCGGGACCGTAGAGGTCCGGGTAAAGGTGACCTTCCAGCCCGCCGACGAGGTAGCACGAGATGAAGCATAAAGCGCGGCTCAAGGATGGTTCGGAGACGTAATGGCGGAAACCGCCCATGGTCATGCAACTCGGACCGCCTTGGTCGACCAGCGTGGTGACGCCGGACTGGACGCCTACCATATCGGCGTTGAGGCCAAATTTGCCGGTAACATATTGGTAAACATGAGCGTGCGTGTCGATCATGCCCGGCAGTACGATCTGATCGGCGGCGTCGATGCGTTCTTTCGCCTTGGCCTGAGAAAGGTCTGGTTCGATCGCAGCAATCTTGCCATCCGAGATGGCAACGTCAAAGCGGCCGTTGCGTTTGGCGGCTGGGTCGATCACCGTGCCGTTCTCGATAATCTTGTCGTACATGCCGTTCTCCTTGCCACCGTTTCGCATGGCTGTCTTCGTCGGCGGGTGAGCCGCGTGCGCCTGATCCATATCCGAATATGCAAAACGTGTTTGCTTTCCTAACCCCTGTCAAGCGCGTAACATGATCCTTGGCCCGCACGGCAAATGATCGGTGTGGCTAGATGCAAAGTGAGGTGGGCCGATGGCGGTGATCGACGAGCGCGCGCAGGAGCGAGGGATTGGCGCGCGTCTGCATCGTCAAGAGGACGACCGCTATTTGCGCGGGCGTGGCCGATACATCGCCGACATCCGCCGCGCCGGTATGCTCGACATGGCGTTTTTGCGTAGTCCTTTGGCGCATGCCCAAATTCTAGGCATCACAAAGCCACAAGACGGTGGCGATCTCGTTTTCACGCATGCCGATCTTGTCGGCGTTACGAGCATCGTCGCCAACAGCGCGCTGCCAGGCTTCCGCCCGTCGGAGCAGCCGGTGCTGGCCGCCGACGTGGTGCGCCACGTTGGTGAGCCGATTGTCGCGTGCCTGGCCGAAACACGCGCTGAAGCCGAAGATCTCGCCGAGCTTGTCGATGTGGCATTCGAAGAACGGACGGCCGTTGCCGAAATGACAACGGCACGCGACCCCGACATGCCGCTGATCCACGCGCACTGGGAAGAGAACGCGTTTTTGCAAACGAGAGTCGATACAAACTTTGAAGCGGCGATAGATGGCGCGGCGTCTGTCGTGACGCGGACCTACCGGACGGCGCGACAGTGCATGGCGCCGATCGAGGGGCGCGGCTGCTTGGCGGAATGGGACCGGCAACTTGAGCTGTTGACGCTGCACACAGCCGCCCAGATGCCGCATATTGTTCGCAGCGGGCTCGCCGAATGCCTCGGGCTCGATCATGGTCAGGTGCGGATCATTTCGCCCGATGTCGGCGGTGGCTTTGGCTATAAGGGTATCCTGCTCGTCGAAGAGGTATGTGCCAGTTTTATCGCCATGAAGCTCGATCGCCCGGTCCGATGGATCGAGGATCGGCGCGAGCATCTGATCAGCGGCGCAAACTGCCGTGAGCACTGCTACGAAATGACCGGTTACGCGGCAGCCGATGGCGAATTGTTGGCCGTCGAGTGCGAAGCGCTTGTCGATTCGGGAGCCTACTCGCTTTATCCGTTTTCGGCGTGCTTGGAAGCGGCGCAGGTCACCAGTATTTTGCCTGGCCCTTATCGTCTGCGCGGATTTCGATGCACCGCGACGTCCGTCGCGACGAACAAACCGGGTATACTACCGTTTCGCGGTGTGGCGCGCACCGGCGTCTGTTTCGCGATGGAACTGATGATGGATGCGCTCGCCGAGGATCTCGGCATGACACCGGAAGCGATCCGAGCGCGCAATCTCGTGGCGCCGGACGAGATGCCGTTCACCAATATCACCAACAAGTATTTCGACAGTGGTGATTATCCAAGGGCCCTGCAAAGCGCTGTTGAAGCGATCGACGTTGAAAGCGTGCGGCAGCATCAGCGGGAGATGACCGGCAACGGCCGTATCGGTCTCGGGTTTTCGATTTTCTGTGAGCAAGGCGCACATGGCACGTCGGTGTATCAGGGGTGGGGCGTACCGATGGTGCCGGGCTATGAGCAGGCAACCGCGCGGTTGACGCCAGACGGTGGCCTCGAATTGCGCGTCGGTGTTCACAGCCATGGACAGGGGCTTGAGACGACATTGGCGCAGATCGCGCATACCGAACTCGGAGTCGACCCGGCCAAGGTGAAGGTCGTGCACGGAGACACCGCCTACACGCCCTATTCAACTGGGACTTGGGGCTCGCGTTGCGCGGTGATGGCCGGCGGCGCGGTCGGTACGGCATCGGCCGCGATCGCGGAACGGGTGCGTGCGATTGCCGGCCACCTGTTGCAGGCAAAGCCGGAGGATGTGGTGCTGGCAGACGGCAAGGCGCGCGTCGGCGAAGCGGAAGTCAGTCTCGAAGAGGTCGCACACACATGGTATCGCAAGCCGCAATTTTTGCCGCCCGATGTCGATCCGCGGGGGTTGGAGGCGACCGAGGGGTATAAGACCAAGCCGGACACCGGAACGTTTTCGTACGCCTGCCACGCCGTCATCGTCCGCGTCGATCTAGATGTCGGGCATATCGAATTGCTTGATTACGTTGTCGTCGAAGATGCTGGGACAATGATCAATCCGATGGTTGTTGACGGTCAGGTCCTTGGCGGTATCGCGCAGGGAATCGGCACGGCGCTCTTTGAAGAGATGCCGTTTGACATTGGCGGCCAGCCGCTGGCTTCGACACTTGCCGATTATCACCTGCCGGTTGCAGCCGACATCCCGGCAGTCCGAATCTTGCATATGGAAACACCGTCGCCTCTCAGCCTCTACGGCCAAAAAGGTATCGGCGAGAGCGGTGCCATTGGCCCGCCGGCGGCAATCGCGAACGCGGTCAATGACGCGCTGCGACCGCTGGGCGCCCGGGTCAATGAGGTGCCGATGACGCCAGAACGTGTGCTGGCTGCGATTGCAACCGCCGGGCCGTCGGGAGAGCGTGTATGAAGCCGGTAAAGTTCGACTATCAGAGCGCTGCCACGGCGCCGGAGGTCAGCGCTGAATTGGCAGCCGGGAGTGGTGCTACAAAGCTCGTCGCCGGCGCCCAATCGATCGGGCCAATGCTCAATCTGCGCCTCGTGCGCCCGGATCGGCTGATCGACATTTCTATGCTGCCTGAACTGCGTCAAGCGCAGAAGACGGCGGATACAGTAGAGATTGGCGCCGCCGTGACGCATGCCGAGATCGAAGACGGGGATGTGCCCGGCTTGACGGCAGATGAAATGAGCAAGGCGCCAATAGCATGGTTGCGCGACGCGGCAGCCAATATTGCGCATCGCGCCGTGCGCAACCGCGGTACGCTCGGCGGCAGTCTGGCGCATGCTGATCCGGCGGCTGACTGGGTCATCGTGATGACAGGACTGGGTGCAACCGCGCTGCTGCAGGGGCCGGAGGGGCATCGGCGTGTGTCCGTGTCTGAATTCGTCACTGGACCGTTCGAAACGGTGCTCCGACCCGGCGAGCTGATTGCCGGGGTGCAGATACCCCGCCCGGGACCAGGCGCACGCTGGGGATATTGGAAGTTCGTACGGCAGGTCGGGGAGTTCGCCAAAGCGAGCGCAACCGTGTTGGTCGATCCGGATAGCCTAGCGCCCCGAATTGCTGTCGGCGCGCT
This sequence comes from Hyphomicrobiaceae bacterium, assembly GCA_049116495.1. GTDB lineage: Bacteria > Pseudomonadota > Alphaproteobacteria > Rhizobiales > Hyphomicrobiaceae > CAJQQK01. Next base: position 10,610 of record JAGDYV010000086.1, read on the forward strand.
GGGTCGCCAACCTTTGTTGCTCGACGCCGAGGCGGCGGTTGCCTTTGTGGCAGGACAGGTCACCGCGCAAGAGGTGCTGTCGGCGGCCTTGCCGCAGCGTTCAACCGCCGAACTGGCCTTGCACGTTGCAGCCCTCAATAACGCGCTGGCGAAGGCGCAGAACGAGCCCGAATCATAATGAGCAAGACTACGATCGCTCTCACCGTCAATGGCCGCGCCGTGAGCGGTGATGTCGAACCACGCACACATCTGGCCGACTTCCTGCGCGAAGACCTGCTGCTGACCGGAACGCATCTCGGTTGCGAGCAAGGCGTTTGCGGGGCCTGTACGGTGATGATCGACGGCCGACCGAGCCGGTCATGCATTACGCTCGCGGTGGCCTGCGATGCCGCTGATGTTCGGACGATCGAAAACTTCGACGATGATCCGCTGATGGCCCAGTTGCGCGATGCGTTTACACGACATCATGGTTTGCAATGCGGTTTCTGTACGCC
>JAGDYV010000087.1:0-9868 GCA_049116495.1 Hyphomicrobiaceae bacterium
CCGGCTGGTAGTAGTCGTAGTACGACACGAAATACTCGACGGCATTGTCCGGAAAGAACGCCTTGAACTCGCCGTAGAGCTGCGCCGCCAGCGTCTTGTTCGGCGCCAGGATCAGCGCCGGGCGTTGGGTGCGCTCGATGACGTGCGCCATGGTGAACGTCTTGCCCGAGCCGGTGACGCCGAGCAGCACCTGATCGCGCTCCGCCTCATCGACGCCGGCGACCAGTTCATCGATCGCCTGCGGCTGATCACCCTTGGGCTCGAACGGCGAGGCGATCTTAAATTGCACGCCGCCTTCGCTCTTGGTCGGTCGCTCCGGCCGGTGCGGCTTGTATTCTGGCAGCGTGCCGGCGACCAGCGGGTGTGACGCGATCATCGGCTGCATCGCGAGCAAGCCCTTGGCCTTATCGGAGCGCTGGTCGGGCGCGGCGAGAATCGCATTCAGGGATGCCGACGGCGAGAAATCCTCCGGCCGCGGCGCAACGGAACGCAGCGCCGGTAGCGTATCACTGCCGGCCCCGAAACCGGCCTCGGGATCGTACGAGGCAGCCGTGAACCCGGCCTGCGGCGCCTCCCCGAAACCGGGCGTGCCGGCCGCGGTTTCCATCGGCGGTGGCGTCGGTTTGCCGGATTTGGCACGCGACGGGCGCGCCTTCGGCGTCGTATCCTTGGGCGGCTTGGCGGCTTTGGCGGCAGCCTTCTTGGCGCCCTTTTGGGCCGGTTTGCGGGTCGCCTTTTTGGCGGCTGCTCTCGGCTCGGTACCGGTGGTGCGTGTCATCGCCGGAATATGGCGCGGGCGGCGGTTGGTGGCAAGGTTGCCCACAGCGCTGACGCCCCGCTCTCTACACGAAACCGAGCGAATCTGAGCAACTACCCCCATATATTTTATGGAGACAGGGTGATGCTTGGATTTCTGCCCATATTTGGTGCCGCGATCGCTGGTTACGCAGGCATGCCACCCTTGGTTATTGCTGCATCAGCGATTGCTCTGGCGTCTTTGTCGTACGCGGAGCATTACCGTCTCTACCGCCGCGGTCAGGAACTTGGGCTGAGCGAGGTTCTGGAAGGCACAATGCCCCGAAGTGTTTAACGCGGTTGTCGCGGCCGCCGGGGCGTATGGAGGTGGTTGGGTACTTAGGCTCGTTTAATCTCAATCCAGTGGCGTGACAGGCGGCAGCAACCATTCTTCGTCGTATCGCTCAGGTGCAGATTTCACGCGTCTCCGACCGGCTTTCGCCGATCTGCGCAATTTCAAGAATTTTCGGCGCGCCAGCCGCCGGTGGCACCAATGGCCTTAAGCCATTCCCATGAGGAGATGTGCACCGCTTCATTCAATGCCCAACCGACTACGTCGAAAATCGGGCCTAGCTCACCACACTCCATCCCTCAATCGCCAGCTACTCGCAATCACTTAAAATATGCACCCACACACGCAGCATAAGCTTGGTGTACCCATCAGACAATTAGAATCCTGGCGCGTCGTCGAGGAACTTGCTTCCCCTCACCGCACAATCTCATACGTCACCGCATCGTACGCCCAGCCGCGCAACGCCCCCTTGCCGCCACTGCGTGCGCCGATCACCGCCCGCTCGATCTGGCGAATGAAGCGCATGAAATAGCTGGTCGGCTCGTGCACTGGCGCGAAGCCTTTGGTACGCGCCGCCGGCCCGCCGCTGTCCCCGTTGCAACTGTCCTTACCGCCGACTTCGAGACCCGCGCAGATCTGTCCGTCACCGATCAGCACTGGCCGTCCTGGTCGCCCCGCACCGGCGCTATCGGCATGCGCCCGTCGACACGGGCCGACATCAACCGTCTGGACCGACGTCTGCAGCAGCGTGGCCGATCCCGCGAGCACCATGCCCCCCTTTCGCACGCGGTGGGCAAAACGCGGCAGTTGCCAGCCGCTTTGCGCCTTGCTCGTCTTCCCGAATCCGGCAACCGAAACCCGCGCGCCGGGCGTCGGCGGATCGTGTCGGCGCGACAGTGACAATCGTGCCGTCGCGCCCTGGTAGGGCCGGCTCAACCGCAACAGCGCGATGTCGTTGCCGTCATAGAGCGCGATCTCGTCCAGCGCCTGCAACAGCGCATCGCGATCCGACAAATCGAGCGCCGCCTCGATCCGCGCCCGATAGGCCGGCTGAACGACGACTGCGGCGACGTCGTAGACCTGCTGCTTGCCGACCCGGCGCAGATCATCCGCGCCGAGCACGACCTGCAGGGGCGCATCCAGCGTCGTGCCGTTGTCGACGATCTGCGTTCGAACCCCGTCGATATGCCCGTGCAGGCAATGCGCTGCCGTCAACACCCACCGCCGCGCGATCGCCGTGCCGCCGCAAAAATACCGGGCCACATCACGCACCTCGGCATAATGGCGCAAGGCGGCCAGTCCCGGCCAGGCCCGCTGCGTCGTCGCGCTGCCGCCAACAATCTTGCCACCGCTGCGACGGCCATCGCGAGCGTTGGCATGCGTCGCCGCGATCACGCTCACGACCCATATAAAACCAACTAAATATCTCATCGCACCCCTCTTCGGCAGGCGGTGGCCGGCAATCTGCCGCGCCTTGGCGACATGACGCAATTCGGCGCATTCCTGATCGCATCACACCGTCAACCGATTGCGCCGCCCTACTCCAATTATCACCCCCTGCGTTGAATCGAGGCCGCCACGGCGCTATCGATGTATGGATACCATCTTGCGATCACCCAGGAGCGTCGCCATGAAGCTAGGATTATCGATTGGCTATTCCGGCGCCGAGATGAACTTGCCGATGGACCGCATCAAGCGCGCCGAGGAACTCGGCTACGATTGCGTGTGGACCGCGGAAGCCTATGGCTCCGACGCGATCTCGCCGCTCGCCTTCATCGCCGCCCAGACCCAGCGCATCAAGCTTGGCACCGGCATCATGCAGCTCGCTGCGCGCACGCCGGCCAATGCCGCGATGTCGGCTGCCACCATCGATGCGCTCGCCGGCGGCGGACGCTTTATCGCAGGCCTCGGTGTCTCGGGCCCACAAATCGTCGAGGGCTGGTACGGCGAACCGTGGGGCCGGCCCTACTACCGCCTCAAGGACTACGTCGAAATCATGCGCAAGATATTCAAGCGCGAAGCGCCGGTCGAACACGACGGCAAGGAATACCGCCTGCCCTACGATGGCGACAATGCCACCGGCGTCGGCAAGCCGCTGAAATCGATCCTGCACATGAACCCGGACATTCCGATCTACATCGGCTCCGGCAATGCCGCGACGGTGCGGCTCACTGCCGAAATCTGCGACGGCTGGCTGCCGCTCGGCCTGACACCATCGACGGTCGGCGAATATCTGCCCTGGCTCGAAGAGGGGTTCGAGCGCGCCCGCGCCAAAGGCGTCGACAAGGGCATGCATAACTTCACGATTGTCGGCTCCGCCCACGTCGATATCGACGCCGACGTCAAGGGCGCGCTGCGCCGGCTCAAGCCCGAAGTGGCGCTTTACGTTGGCGGCATGGGCCACCGCAACAAGAATTTCCACAAGGACATGATGACCCGCCGCGGCTTTGGCGATGCCGCCGACCGCATCCAGGAACTCTACCTCGCCGGCCACAAGCAGGAAGCCACCGACGCCGTGCCTGATGAATGGGTCGACGAAAAATCACTGGTCGGCCCGCCCGATCGGATCAAAGAACGATACCGGCGGTGGGAAGATTGCGGACTTCTGGATTCGCTTTACGTTCGAAGCAAGCAGGACGAAGCCATCGAAGTCATGGCCCAGGCCGCCCGCCTCAACGCCGGACGCTGACTAAGCTAACAAAACAGGATGAAATCTCGATGACAAACCCCATGGATCTATCCAACCACAACATCATCGTCACCGGCGCCAGTCAGGGCATCGGCGCCGAGGTCGCCCGCCAGACCGTCGCGCTCGGTGCCAAGGCCATTCTCGTCGACGTACAGGGTGACAAGCTCGAAGAAGTCGCCGCCGAACTCGGGCCCGACAAAGCCGACATTCACGTTGGCTCGGTCGCCGACCCGACCTTTGTTCAGGACATGGTCGGGCAGGCCGTTGCCAAGAACGGCGCCGTGCACGGCCTGCTCAACAATGCCGGCATCGTGCGCGCGGCGATGATCAACAAGATGTCGATCGAGCAATGGCAGCAGGTCATCGACGTCAACCTTTCCGGCGTCTTCTACTGCCTGCAGGCGGTTGGCCGGCACATGCTCGAGCGCATCGAGGACGGCGACACCAGCCCGGCCTCGATCGTCAACGTTTCGTCGGATGCCGGCCGGCGCGGCACGATCGGCCAGATCAACTACGGCGCCGCGAAATCCGGCGTCCTCGGCATCTCGATGAGTGCTGCGAAGGAGTGGGCGGCCAAGGGCGTGCGCGTCAACTCGGTGTGCTTCGGCGTCGTCGAGACGCCGATGACCGAGGTCATCCGTTCTGAGAAATTTCGCGACCGCATGATGGCACAGGTGCCGATGGGCCGCTTCGCCGAGCCCGACGAGGTTGCGCCGCCGGTATGCTTCCTGCTCTCACCTGCGGCAAGCTACATCACCGGCCAATACCTCTCCATCAACGGCGGCATGACGATCGGGATGTAGGGTGCGGGTGAGGCGCATCCGCGCCAACATTTGACAGCTTGCGCCGATGCTGTTGGGAGACATCGTGCAAGACAGGACCGCGAAGGGTCCCGGATCGGACGGGCCTTGGAGCCCGACCGTCCGGGGACGCGCCAAGTGGCGATTTGGTGGATGCATACCTTTTGCGCCTTGCTGCTGTCGTGCACAGGGTACGGCCCCACCTTTGTCATCCTCGGGCTTGTCCCGAGGATGACAAAGGTGGGTGACGCTCGCTCAGCGCTCCTGATAAACCCAACAAGATACTTTCAGATCATGCCACCCACCTCGGCCGTCATCCCGTCCTCGGGACGGGATCCGTCCAAACCGCCGACTTGGCCGTGGCGTCGATTTGGATTTCCAGCGGCAACCCGTCCATGCTGCGGCCCGGCGCGATCACAATGCCCATCGACCTCGAACTGGTCTCCGCGCGACAAACCCAACAACCCCCTCAGCCAAACGCCTTAAACAGCTCCTCGATCGCGGTCATCTGGTTGCCGGCCGCGGACGACGGCACCAGGATCGGCGTCTTGACGCCGGCATCGCGCCACGCCGCCAGTTCATCGCGCACCCGCGCCGCCGGCCCGAACAACGTGCACTCGGAAAGCCAAGCATCGGTCAGGTACTTCGGCACCTCGTCGAGGCGCTTTTCCGCCACCGCCGTTTCGATCGCCGTCATCTCCTCGACGAACCCGGCTTCTTTCCAGTAGTTGCGATAGTTCGGCAGCAGCGCGTATCCCGTCAGCGTCTTGCGATTGACGGCCTTCGCCGCCTCGATATCGTCGCTGATGCAGGTCGGGATCATGTTGGCGATTTCGAAACCAGGATCCGACCGCTTCGCCTCCGGCAGTGCTGCGAGCGAGGTTGCCACGTGGCTGCGCGTTGCATTGGCAAACACCAGGCCGTCGCCGATCTCGCCGGCCAGCGTGATCATTTTCTGGCGCAGCGTCGCGAGGATCACCGGCGGCAGGCCGCCCAACCTGTCATGTGCCTTTAGCCTTTCGACAAAATCGCGAGTGTCGCCGAGCGGCTTGCCCGGCGTCACGCCCATGCGCACATGTGACGGCGCATGCGCGACACCAATGCCAAGCCGGAAGCGGCCGCCCGATACCTCGTGCATGAACGCCGCGCTCTGTGCGAACTCCAAAACGGTGCTCGAATAAATCGGCGCGATCGAGGTTGCGAACGGTATCGTCTCGGTGACATGTGTCAGCGCGTGACAGAACGCCATGTTGGAAAACATGCTCGGCGACCAGATGCCGGCGAAGCCGCGCCGCTCAACTTCCCTCGCGATCTCAAGCGTGCGCTTGCGCCGCCCCGGCACCGCGATCAGACTGACGGCCGGCTTGTTTTCGGGCATCGCAATCAAACTCCCCATTCTTCCGTCACGCCGCTCAGGCCGATGCCTTGATGCGATCGACCGTCGCCTGGCGCAAACGCTGCTTCGTCGTCGCAAACGCGGTGCGGTCCAGTTCACCGAGCGCCCTGGCGGTTGCCATCACTGTCGCATCAAACACGCCTGGTGCCACCGCGCGATCGAGATAGCCGATCCGCACGGCATCATCCGGCGTGTAGATGTTGGCGGAAATAACCGCATTGGTCAGCTCCGTCGGCGGGATCCGATCGCGCGCCAGTTCGAGTGCCGGTTGCGGCAACGATAACCCGATCGCCGTCTCGTTGAGCCCGACCTTGAAATCGCCCGCAACACCAATGCGCGCATCACCGGCCAGCAACAGTACGGCGCCCATGGCCATCGCATGCCCGGTGCATGCGAAAACCACTGGCAGCGGCGAGAGGTAGAGCCTCAGCGCAAGTTCCATACCGGCCTGGCGCATCGTGGCTTTCAATGCTTCATCAGCGCCACGAATGATCTTGAGGTCGAAGCCGCCGCAAAACACACCCGGCCGGCCGCGGATCACCACGGCACGAGCGTCCTTGTCCGCGCGATCGAGTGCCGCATTGAGCGCAGCCGACATCGCCGGCGCCATCGCGTTCGCCTTACCGTCATCCATTGTCACGACGGCGACGCCATCATCAACAGTATAGCTCACGATCTCCGACATCGGCGTCTCCCTAGTGTGCTGGATCGAACACTTGCTTCCGGGTGAACGCCGGATCGTGGTCGTGAATCCATAACACGAGCGTAAAATTGCGCGGCGTTCGACACCTACTATGACCGTCGCAGCCCACCGCGTGCAATTGCATCCCGGATAACCATACCTGCCACACTGCTTCCCACTTGCGCTCATACCCGCGAAACAGGGAAACTGACGACTATCCCGCTCACCGCCTTTATACCGGGCTGAAAGGTCAAACACCGATGACGGCTTCCGACACCCCACGCTCGCAAACCACCACCGTACGCCTACAGAACATCGCGCAATCGTACGGCCAGTCCGCCGCCCTGATGGCCGCCGTCGAACTCAGCATATTCACCGCGATCAGCGACGGCGCCGGTACGTTCCAGGAAGTCGCCGACAAACTCGGCCTGCACCCGACCAACGCCGAACGCCTGATCGTCCTTCTAAGCGCCGCCGGCCTGACCGAAGTCGTTGACGGGCGCCTGCGCAATGCCGAGGATACCGAACGCTTTCTCGTCGAGGGAAAGCCCGGCTACATGGGCCCGTGGATCACCTTCACCAAGCCGCAGTGGAATGAGTGGGGCCGCCTCGCCGATCACCTGCGCGTCACCGACCTCAAGGACCTCGGTTCGATCGGCGAGATCACCGTCGAGGATGCGCGGCGCTACCACGCCTCGACGTTCTCGATTGGCATGGGTGCCGGCCGACGCTTCGTGCGCCACGTCGATCTGTCCAATCGCACCAAAATCATGGACATCGGCGGCGGCTCCGGCGCCTACTGCATCAACGCCGCCACCACGCACGACCACATCAAGGCCGTCGTCCTCGATCTCGCGCCGGTGTGCGAAGTCACCCGCGACTATCTCGCCGAGCACGGCGTCGCCGACCGCGTCACGGCCCAGCCCTGTGACTTCACCAAGGACCCGTTCCCGGACGACTGCGATGTCGCGATCATGGCCTCGAACCTGCCGATGTACGACCGCGACGTGATCGGAGACGTCATCACCAAGGCCTACAACGCGCTGCTGCCCGGGGCTGAAATGCACCTGATCGGCGAGATGACCAACAACGACCGCACCGGCCCCTGGGGTCCCGCCTACTGGGGCCTCGGCCAGGCGATTTCGGAATCGAAAGGCCTCGCCCATTCCGAGGCCGACGTGCTCGGCTACTTCGCGGCCGCCGGCTTCAAGCGCACAGAACTCGTCGATTTCATCCCCGGCTCCCTCGGCCGCGTGGTGGGCTATAAGGAATAGGTTTCCAAAGGGCAGCGCCCTTTGGCGGGGTTGTCAGGGGCGGTGCCCCTGACACATGAGGGGCTTCCAGCCCCTCAAACTCCCCTGCCAGGGACACGTCCCTGGACCCGAAAGGATCTGGCTATGTTTCACACCGCGATCTGCGATCTGCTCGGCATTGAGGTGCCGATCCTGCAAGGCGCCATGCAGGGCGGCGGTGATGCGCGCCTGGTTGCGGCGGTAAGCAACGCCGGTGGCCTCGGCGTATTGCCGACCTTCCAGGGCACCGACAGCAAGCTGCGCGACGACATCGCCGCCGTCCGAGCCGCGACCGACAAGCCGTTCGGCGTCAACATCATGCCGATGGGCCCGGGCATCACCGAGCGCTGCGTCAACACCTGCGTCGAACTCGCCGTCCCTGTCGTCACCACCGGCCGTGCCGACCCCGGTGCCGATGCGGTCAGCACCCTCAAACAAGCCGGCATCAAGGTCGTCTCGGTGATCCCAACCGTCGAACACGCCCGACGCATGGAGGCCGAGGGCGTCGACGCCGTCGTCGCATCGGGGACGGAAGCCGGCGGCCACGTCGGCACCGTCGCGACGCTGCCGCTCGTCCCCCAGGTCGTCGATGCGGTCTCGATCCCGGTTGTTGCGGCCGGCGGCATCGGCGACGGTCGCGGTTTCGTGGCAGCTCTCGCGCTCGGCGCCTGCGGCATCCAGATGGGTACGCGTTTCATGGCGACGGCCGAGTCCGGTCTCAACAGCTGGGGCCGCGCGCAACTTCTTGAGATGCGCGAGACCGACACGGTCGTCACGCGCGCCATGACCGGCGCCACCGTGCGCTGCATCCGCACGCCTGAGATCACCGCCCACGAAGACGCCCTCACAGCCGGTGCCCCCGCCGACGAACTGACGGCCTTGAAGCGCGCCGTCCGCGGCTCACGCAACGCCGGCTACGACGCGCGCCGCCAATCGGCAGCGGGCCAGGTCGCAGGCCTGATCCACGACGAACCGACAGTGGCGGATCTGATGGCGGGGATATTGGCCGATGCGCGGCGGATTGTTGGGGCGTTGCCGGCGGTGGTGGAGGGGTAGATGGTTATGTCGTGTGTTTGAATTGGAATTTTTTGAGTTACTTGATGTTCACGACACTTCGACAACAGAAATTCATAGTGGTTACAAGGTTTATTCAAGGTGAACGATATAGACAGCACCCGGGCAAGCGAAGATCATACCACTGGCTACGATACATAGAATAGAAATTCACTCAAAGTTGCACAACTCTCCAAGTGGTAACGAACGCTTGCCCAGCTCTCGAACTCCATAAGACGACAGGCAAATGGCTGGAGCTATTTCTCTAAGCGCAAATAATGACACGAGCGAACACATCGAACAACTGTGGCGTGAGGTAGGTCGCTTTGAGTCTGCACCTTCGATGTCGTCGTTGAATTATCCGCCACATCTCACATTCGCCATTTACCAGCAGATTGAAGTCCTGTTACTTCAGGACGCCGTGGATCACGTCTTTCGTGACGTAACACCGCTCAGTTTGACGTTCGATGGCACCAGAAGCTTTGATGCATCACCGCAGAGCCAGAGTGATCTATTGCAGTTGCACGCTGCCATACACAAAAGAATCAATCCAATTGGCTGCCATGAACACTACCAACCCGACAGCTGGGTTCCGCACTGTACTCTTGGAGCACAAATCACAGATAGCCGTCGCGATGAAGCGTTGGAGTTTGCTGGTAAGAGGATCGAACCGTTCAACGTCGTCTTCGACCGTGTTGACTGCATTTCATTTCCGCCCCTCCAAGTTGTGAGCAGTCTGAAGTTGGGCTGATTCCGGCTACCCAATTTTGTAACATGAGACAGTGGGCAACGTCCGTAGTTGGAGCAAGTTCGGCCGAACCCGCTCCTCGATGAGATCGACGCAATGGGCCCAGGCCGTGTGAGAATGT
>JAGDYV010000088.1:0-44688 GCA_049116495.1 Hyphomicrobiaceae bacterium
GTGCGGCCGCGGCGACAAGGATCTGTACACGGTTGCTGAGGCGCTCGGGTGGGAGATTTAGGCGGGACGCAACCGTTAACGTCATTGCGATCGACACGCATTTCTGCTTGGCAAATTCAACGATTGCAACAATGTAGTCGTTTCCGAGTTTGGCATCTCCACTGCCAGGTACCGCATCAGGCGGCCGCTTCGCCATTGCCCATTTCAACGCGTATTAGTTCAGAACCCTCTTGATAGCGCGACACATCCTTCGCCCCCATTGGTCTAGGCTTGCCGGCCCCGCCCGGCCACGCTATGACGCAGCATGACCGAAGACAATCCCCAAACCACCCGTATCGACCGGCGTTTCGCGGACCTCAAGGCTGAAGGCCGGGCTGCCTTCGTGACCTTTCTGACCGCCGGCGACCCGGACTACGATACGAGCCGCGAGATCGTGATGGGGCTGGCCGGCGCCGGTGCGGACGTGATTGAGCTCGGCATGCCGTTTTCCGACCCGATGGCCGACGGACCGGCGATCCAGGCCTCTTCGATCCGTGCCTTGGCCGGTGGCCAAAATATGATCAAGACCTTGAAAATGGTAGAGGAATTCCGTGCCAAGGACGATGCAACGCCAATCGTTCTGATGGGCTACTACAATCCCATCTACGTCTACGGCGTCGAAAAATTCGTCGCAGATGCCAAGGCCGCCGGTGTCGATGGCCTGATCGTCGTCGACGTTCCACCCGAGGCCGATGACGAGCTCTGTCTGCCGGCAAGGGCGCAGGGCCTGAATTTCATCCGGCTGGCCACACCAACGACGGATGCCAAGCGGCTGCCACGCGTCCTCCAGAACACTTCGGGTTTCCTCTATTACGTGTCAATTACCGGCATTACCGGGTCTGCCGCGCCAGATCCAAGTGCCGTTCACAACCAGATCTCAGCGATACGGAAATCGACCGATCTGCCAATCGCCGTCGGCTTCGGGGTCAGGACACCGGAACAAGCCAAGGCGATTGCGGCGGGCGCCGATGGCGTGGTCGTCGGCTCGGCACTTGTCAACGCGATAACTCAATCTCTTGATCCGCAAGGGCAAGCGACTGGAAAAACCGTGCCGGCTGTCCTAAATATGGTGGAGAGCCTGTCGGCGCCACTCAAGTAATCATGGCGTAAAAGTTGCATAGACTGCCTGTCTGTTTGGATGAAGGAGCGCCAAGAGCGTGAACTGGATCAGCAATGTCGTCCGTCCGCGGATCACCAGCTTTCTGACGACAAAACGCGAAATTCCGGACAATATGTGGGTGAAGTGTCCGGTAAGCGGTCAGATGGTCTTTTACAAGGACCTCGAGGCCAACCAGTTCGTTGTGCCTGGTTCCGATCATCACATGCGGATGCGCGCGGATGCTCGTCTTGCCGGGCTGTTCGACGACGGCAAGTATGAGACTGTGGCATTGCCCGACGTGCCAGCGGATCCGCTCAAATTTCGTGACGGCCGGCGTTACACAGACCGCATTAAGGATGCGCGCACCAATACCGAATTGACCGATGCTGTCCTGATTGGCGAGGGCACACTGGATGACCGCAATGTCGTCGCCGCGGCGCAGGATTTCCGCTTCATGGGCGGCTCACTTGGTATGGCAGCCGGCGAAGCAGTGATCGCCGGCATGCTGCGCGCCGTCGAATTAAAAGCTCCGTTCATTCTATTTGCCGCATCTGGTGGCGCACGCATGCAGGAGGGCATCCTGTCGCTTATGCAAATGCCGCGCACAACCATCGCTGTGCAGCGGCTGCGTGACGCCAACCTGCCTTATATCGTCGTGCTTACAGATCCGACAACAGGCGGTGTGACGGCGTCCTACGCGATGCTCGGCGATATCCACATTGCCGAACCTGGGGCGCTGATCTGCTTTGCCGGCCCGCGCGTGATTGAACAGACAATCCGCGAACAGCTGCCTGAAGGGTTCCAACGCGCGGAGTATCTATTGGAGCATGGCATGATCGATATGGTCGTGCATCGCCACAAGATGCGCGAAACGCTGTCACGTGTTTGCCGCCTGATGCTCGCGAACCGAGAACCGAAAATAATTTCAGATGCCGACAAACTCCGGCTCTCAAAGGCTGCAGCCCTGCTCAAGGCGTGTGCGCCTGGCACGGCAAACGGTGCCACCAAGCTGCCCAATGGGGAAGATAAGGCGCCGGCTGCGAATGGTGCTGCCAACAAGAATGCGATGGCCCTCAACGGCAAAGCGGCGGCCGCCAACGGCTCTGTTAACGCTGACGTCGTAACTCCGGAAGTCGTCGTAGACGCCAAGACGAAGACAAAAAAGGCCACCGCTGCCTCGCCAGCCAACGGTGCTAAGTCAAAATAATTCGTGCGGCCTCATGCCGGCCCCATCAACCGCGCTCGCGTTGCCGACCGGGGAACTTGCCCATGACGACCGTTGCCAGCGATAAGCTGCTTGCAGAACTTGGCAAGCTGCACCCCAAGCTCATTGACCTGTCACTGGAGCGCATCGCCGGCCTTCTTGAGAAACTGGGCGCGCCGCAGCGCAACCTACCACCGGTCATTCATGTCGCCGGCACCAACGGTAAGGGCTCGACGACAGCGTTCATGCGGGCGATGCTAGAGGCGTCCGGACACAGCGTTCATACCTATACGTCGCCGCATCTCATACGTTTTCATGAGCGCATCCGCCTTGCTCGGGAACCTGGCCGGTCAAGCGACATTGAGGAAACCGAGTTGGTTGGCGTCATCGAGCGCGTGATGGCCGCCAATGACGGCGAACCAATGACCTTCTTCGAGATGACAACGGCCGCCGCCTTTCTTGCCTTTGCCGAAACACCGGCCGATGTCGTGCTGCTTGAAGTGGGTCTCGGCGGGCGGCTTGATGCAACCAATCTCGTCGCGAAACCTGCACTCTCGGTGATCACGCCGATCTCCCTCGACCACACTGAATTGCTGGCCGACAGCGTTGAAGAAATCGCGTTTGAGAAGGCCGGCATACTGAAAGCCGGTGTCACCGCGGTGGCTGGTCCGCAGCCCAATAAGGTCATCGACGTCCTTGAAGGAGTGGCCGATCGTGTCGGTGCGCGCTTGCTGCTTTGGGGGCAGGATTTTGACGCCTACGAACAAAACGGACGGCTGGTCTATCAGGGCGATGACCGTGTCTTGGATTGCCGCCTGCCGGAGTTGCATGGCCGCCACCAGATCATGAACGCCGGACTGGCGATTGCCGCGTTGCTTCACGCGGACCTGGCTCACACGATTCCGGAGGCAGCGATAGATCAGGGCCTTGCGCAGGTGCGATGGCCGGCTCGCATGAGCCGATTGAACGGGGGCGCATTGGCCCAGATCGCCGGCGACATGACCGAGATTTGGCTCGATGGCGGCCACAATCCAGCAGCCGGCGCCGTATTAGGGCAATTCCTGGCGGAACTCGAAGAACGCTCGCCGAAACCGACATTCCTGATTGTCGGCATGATGCAGCGCAAGGATGTTGAAGGTTTTATCTCGCCGTTTCACGACCTTGCACGGGAGGTTCTGACAGTTCCGATCCGGGATAACCCGACCGGAGCCCTGACGACCGGCGACCTCGCCGACCGGATCTCGCGAGCCGGCCTCCCGGTCTGCGAGGCAACGAGTGTTCTCGATGCGCTACGACAAATCATTGCCATCGAGCCGGGCGAGAAGCGGATATTGATCTGCGGCTCGCTGTATCTTGCTGGTGCTGTGCTGGCCTTTGACGGTCATGCGGTCGTTTGATCGACATTGCCGCAAATTGATTTCAGGCGAATCAGCAGGCGAGTTCGCTCATCGAATCTGTTATAGGTTGCAGCGCAAAGTTCGCGCCCGATACGGGTTTAGTTCATCCGCCGTGCCGCATTGCGCCAAGATGCCAGCGAAGCGACCTATATGAATCGGTTGACGCATTTTCCGCTCTGCCCACATTCCCGCTCCATTCGGTTGGTGCTGGAAGAGATGCAGATTGCGCATACACTGCAGATCGAGCTGCCGTGGGCGTGGCGTAAGCCTTTTCTGGCGATGAACCCCAGCGGCAATCTGCCGGTTCTGGAGCTTGATAATCACATGGTGCTCTGCGGGACTTACCCAATTTCGGAGTATCTCGCTGAAGAATACAATGAAAAGCAGCCAGACGGACCGGCCGCGCCTCTCTTTCCCGGCGACATCGAAGAGCGCGCCGAAGCACGCCGGCTGGTCGACTGGTTTCATGACAAGTGTCACCGGGAAGTGACACGCGATCTCTTATTTGAGAAACACTATGCGCGTGCCGCAGGCATTCGCGGGCATACACCAGACTCTGAGGTGTTGATCGCAACCACCCAGAACCTCAAACAGCATATGCGCTATATCGGCTTTCTCACCGATTATCGGCGCTGGCTGGCCGGTGACGAAATGAGCTTTGCCGATCTTGCTGCGGGCGGGCATATCTCGTGCCTTGATTATCTTGGCGTAATCGACTGGGACAAGTACCCGTCGGCCCGCGATTGGTATGTGCGGATGAAATCGAGGCGCTCATTTCTGGGCATACTCGATGACCGTGTTCCGGGGTTGGCACCACCGGCGTACTACGCGGATCCGGACTTTTAGCGCGCCGCAGCAATGCGCGTGTTCTGCATGAAGGTGGTGCGTTGGCAAAGTCTCTCGAAACTCTGATTAAGAAGCGTGCGGCCAAGTTCGGCTTCGACGCATGCGCGATCACGACGCCGGAGGCCATCCGCGCCGAGGCCGAACGCCTTGAGGCGTTTGTCGAAAATGGCCATCATGGAGAAATGCATTGGCTGGCCGACACCCTTGCAAGACGCTGCAACCCTCAGGCACTCTGGCCCGATAGCCGGTCCGTCATCATGCTCGGCGTCAATTATGGAGCAGGTTTTGAAAGCGATCCGTTGCAACGCCTGCAGGAGACCGGGCGCGGCGTGATCGCACGCTATGCCAGAGGGCGCGACTACCACGACATCATAAAGGGCCGTCTGAAGCAGGTCGCCGGCGGCTTGGCCTCTTACCCTGATGTCGAGGTGAAGGTGTTTGTTGACACTGCGCCGCTGCTCGAAAAACCGCTGGCACAGGCGGCCGGCCTCGGCTGGCAGGGCAAGCATACCAATCTGGTCTCGCAAGATTTCGGCTCGTGGCTGTTTCTTGGCGCGATACTGACCAACGCGGCACTTGCGCCGGATGCGCCAGGTGACGATCACTGCGGCAGTTGCCGGCAATGCCTCGATATTTGCCCGACAGATGCATTCCCGGCGCCCTATCAGCTCGATGCGCGACGCTGCATCGCCTATCTGACGATCGAGTATGAAGGCCACATCGCCCCGAAATTCCGCAAGGCCATCGGCAATCGCGTGTTTGGCTGTGACGACTGTCTGGCGGTGTGCCCTTGGAACAAGTTCGCCCAGACAACGCACGAAATCAGATTTGCTGCAAGGTCCGAAACAGACGATCCGCCGTTAGCTGAACTTCTTGAACTTGACGACGCCGCATTCCGCAAACGGTTTCAGGGCACGCCGATCAAGCGGACCGGGCGCGACCGGTTCGTGCGCAACGCACTCATCGCAGCCGGCAACTCGGACGACCGTTCCCATATCAAGCAGGTCCGGCATCTTCTCACGGACGGGTCGGCGCTGGTTCGGGCGATGGCGGTTTGGGCGCTGCAACAACTGGCGGATGCGGGTGAGTTTGAAGCGGCCCGACGGGTCCACCGGCCACGCGAAAACGAACAAGCCGTCAGGAACGAATGGGGGACGCCGTCACCAACTATCGGCCAGGAGCAGACGAAGTCATGAAGCATCTCGCGGCAATCGGTTTTGGCTATACCGCGGCGGCGCTTGCAAAGCAGCTTGAGCCAACCGAATGGCATGTCACGGGCACATCACGCAGCGAAGCCGGGGCCGAGGCGATCCGCCGGCAGGGCTACTCTGCCCGGGTGCTGGATGCTGCAAAGCCGGCCGCAGCTCTGTTACCTGCATTGGACCAGGTTACACACTTACTGCTTTCCGCCGCGCCTGATGCCGACGGTGACCCGATTATTGCACGGCTCGGGGCTGTCCGGATTCAACTCCCACGGCTGCAATGGATTGGCTATCTGTCAACCGTTGGTGTCTATGGCAACCACAATGGTGCTTGGATCGATGAGGAGACACCGGCCAACCCGGTTTCGGAGCGCGGGCTTCGGCGGCTGGTGGCCGAAAAAGCTTGGCAAGCTTTCGGTGCCGAGCACGGGATCGTCGTGCAGACCTTTCGCCTGCCGGGCATATACGGACCGGGACGCAGCGCCTTCGATCGCTTGCGAGCCGGTTCGGCCCGCCGGATCAACAAGCCTGGGCAGGTGTTCAATCGCATGCACGTCGACGATATTGCCGGCGCGCTAAAATGCGCGTTGACGGCCGCCGCCCAGGCCGGCCAGGTGTTCAACATTGTCGACGACGAACCTGCCCCGCCCCAGGATGTGATCGCTTATGCCGCGCATTTATTGGGAGTCGAGCCGCCGCCCGAGGTCGATTTCGAAGCCGCTGACATGACGGCAATGGCGCGCAGTTTCTATGGCGATAACAAGCGGGTATCGAACGCACGCATGAAACGCGAGCTGAAATATGTGCCACGCTACCCGACCTATCGTGAGGGGCTCGCTGCGATCTTGGCGCAACCGGAAAGAAACGTTTAGCCGGCTGGCCCTAACTTGGTTGCTATTGGCTACGATACTCCGCACCAACCGCATTCCGCAAAGAGACCAGCAGTCAAGGAAGTCCCCCATGCCGCACCTGCAGTCGAACAGCCTCTCTCTCATTACCCGTTATTTCAGTCGATTTGCTGCCATCAGTCTGGTCGGCCTAGGGCTTGCCGGCTGCTACAATGTTGACGCAACGGTGACGTTCAAAGATAGCGGCACCGCCGCTGTAACCAGCCGGCTAGACTTTCCACGCGATGCCGAGCACGTCGCCAATCTGTACAAAGCGATCATGGAGCTGCGGCCGGATACGAGTGAAATCTTCAACGAGGGCCTGTGCCACGCGGTCGAGAAAATGGCCGCGAAAAATCCGCAGACATCAATCGATCTGAGGGCACGCGAGTACACCACCGAGAATCGGTTCGGTTGCGGTTTTCTTTATGAAGCCGGAGACAGTGCCATCCTGGTCGACAAGATCAAGCAGTCATTAGGCAACTCCGATACACCGATCAAAATTGAACAACTCGCCCCGCGTCGTGCCCGAATCGAAATCGATTTCAATAAAATGCCGGACCTGTCGCAAATGATGCCAGGACTGATCATGCTCGGTGCAATGAAGTACGGCGGGCCTTCGCAAGGGTTGCCGAACATGGAGGCGGTCAGCAAGATCTCGAAAGCCTACGCCGAGGCGGCGCTCGCAATGACCCGCATGTCAGCCCCGAACAACCACCTGCAGTTGACCATCAAAGCCCGCAAAATCGTCGAAACGAATGGCGTGCGCGAAGGTGACCTCGTCAAATTCCGCTGGAGCTGGGAAGAATTCATCCGCCTCATGGTCAAGCCGACGGAAGGCAAGTCAGAGTCAAAGATCTACTACGCTGTCATAGATTACTGACAGCGCGCGCCTGCTTGGCGGTCAACCGAGATGCGCTGCAATGCGAGTGAAGAGCAATTCCAGGTCCTCCGGCCGCGAAAGGCGATGCTCGCCGTCTGGCACTTCGGTCAACGTCACACGGGTGGCGGTCAGGCTCGCGGCAAGCCGCTCGGAGTGCGCAAACGGCACGTCCGGGTCGAGGCGGCCGTGAATGATCTCCACCGGGCAGCCCGGATCCCACGGCGTCGTGCCAAGTAAATTGTTGCGGCCGTCCTCAATCAGACCACGCGTGATCGCATAAGGCTCATCACCATAGCGGGAAGGGCGATACCAGACGCCATCCTGTAGAATTGCGCGACGCGCGTCGTCGCCGGCGCGTCGCCACATCAATTCCTCGGTCATATCCCAGGCCGGCGCTATCAGCACCAGCGCTGCAATTCGCGAGGCGTTCGGGGGCGCCGTAGCGACGCGCAACTTGCGCGCCAGCAACAGCGCCAGGTAGCCGCCCATGCTCGAGCCAACGACGATCTGCCGCCCGGTCGTCACCCGGTCGAATATGGCCGCAGACTCCTCGAGCCACTTGCTGATCGTGCCATCTTCGAAGCGGCCGTCTGGCTCAAAACATGACTGGCCGTGGCCGGAATAATCAAACCGCGTGTAGGGCAAGCCCCGCGCTGCGGTCCATTCAGCCAAAGCAGTAGCCTTGATGCTCATCATCTCAGACTTGAAGCCCTGCAGCCAAAGTATGCCAGGGCTGTCCCCGGGCGCATTGCGAGGCTGGGTCAGATATGCGATGGGACGCGAGTTGCGCCCTTCGCCAACGCTTAGATGTTGCACGTGCTGGTCTGAAGGCATGAAACACCGGCTCCATAAAGCGCCCGCCAAGTTGAAAATGTGATCGCCTTGACAACTCTATCGCCGACCATATTGCAGATCGTGCCGGAACTGGAAACGGGTGGCGCGGAACTGTCCGCGATTGAAATGGCCGAGGCGATTAGCCGTGCCGGCGGACGGGCCTTGGTCGCTTCGCAAGGCGGGCGCATGGAAGACGCGCTCGCGGCGGCGGGCGGCGAATTGATCCGCCTGCCGGTTGCCTCCAAAAACCCATTGCAGCTCTGGCGCAACAGCAAGGCTATCGCCGACATCGTCACGGCCGAAGATGTCAACTTGCTGCACGCCCGCAGCCGTGCGCCGGCCTGGAGCGCGCTGATGGCATCAAGGAAAACGGGCACTCCGTTCATCACGACCTACCACGGCGCCTACGGCGAACGCAGCGCGGCCAAGCGCTTCTATAACAGCGTCATGGTGCGCGGCGAGTTCGTGATTGCCAATTCGGAGTATACCGCCGGCCTGATCGAAGCACGCTACCAGACCCCACGCCGTAAAATCCGCGTGATCCACCGCGGTGTCGATGCCGCCTTCGACCGATCTCTGATCGACGTTGAGCGCCTCCGCGGTATCCGTCAGCGTTGGGGCGTTGCCGAAGGCCTGCGCATCGTTTTGCTGGCGGGACGCCTAACCAGTTGGAAGGGCCAGAAAGTGCTGATCGACGCTTTCGCCCAGCTCGATCGTGAGAACAACACCGGCAATGCGATCGTTGTGCTGGCAGGCGACCATCAGGGTCGCGACGCCTACCGGGACGGCCTGCTGGCGCAGATTTCCGCGGCTGGCCTGAACGGCCGCGTACTCCTGGTCGGCCACGAAAGCGATATGCCGGCTGCATTTGCAGCGGCGCACATTGCCGTTGTCTCTTCGACGGAGCCGGAAGCGTTCGGGCGCACCGCGGTCGAGGCCCAGGCGATGGGCTGCCCGGTGATTGCAACCCGCCATGGTGCCCCGCCGGAAACTGTCATCGCACCGCCTGAAGCGGCGTCCGAACGGCAAACCGGATGGCTCGCGAAACCCGGCGATGCTAGCGATCTGGCCCGGCATCTGGCCGATGCGCTGGCGCTGCCTGAACCGGAAAGGCAACGCCTTGGCGACAACGCTAAAGCCAATGTTCATGCCAATTTTACCAGTGCGCTTATGCAATCAAAGACACTTGTGGTATATAATGAGGTGTTCGATCAGCAGTCTGCGGGTCGGGGCACGCCCCGTTTTAGCCTGGGTTAGTGCGTCAAAATGCTTGACTCCGGGCCTGTTCGTATCAATCTACCGAATGTGATTTCCACTTTTGCCGCTTATTTTCCGCCATTGGCGGTGCTCAAATACTGGAAATTGATTCGGAAACTGGCGCAATTACCAAAGGAGAAGCCACCATCCGTCGACCATACAGAGGCCAGCAGGAGCGCGAACCGTCCGGTCCGAAGACCAACGATGCGATCCTTGCTAACGAGGTCAGACTAATCGACCAGGACGGCGAAAACGTTGGGGTCGTTGCTAAAACTGACGCGCTTGAGCGCGCGATGGACGCCGGACTCGATCTGGTTGAGATATCACCGGACGCCAACCCGCCCGTCGCAAAAATCCTGGACTACGGCAAGTTCAAATATCAAGAGCAAAAGAAAGCCGCCGAGGCCCGCAAAAAGCAAAAAACCGTTGAAGTTAAAGAAATTAAGATGCGTCCCAACATCGATAGCCATGACTACGATGTGAAAATGCGGGCCATGAACCGGTTTTTTGACGAAGGCGACAAGGTTAAAGTTACCTTGCGGTTCCGGGGCCGCGAGATGGCGCACCAGCAGATTGGGCGCGAGCTTTTGCTGAAAGTGAAGGGTGACACGGAAGAGATCGCAAAGGTCGAATCCGAACCGCGCCTGGAAGGCCGTCAGATGGTCATGGTGCTGGCACCGAAACTGTAGGCTTTGGTGCTGGTCGGGCGCCAAAATGCTTGCATAAGTTGACGCCGCGCACTATAAGCGCGGCTGGTCGTCCGGCGGGGCATGCCGTGGCGACCTTTTTGCTTGGCGACAGCCGCCAATCTCGTCCAATGCTTCCCAATTGCAACCCGCACGCCGTTTCGACGGCGCGCCGGTATTAACCGGGCAAGGCGTTGTGGCATTTGAGCTGTCGCCCTCTAGATTCCAAGGAGAGCGAAATGCCCAAGTTGAAGACGAAATCGAGCGCCAAAAAGCGCTTCAAGATGACCGCGACCGGGAAGGTCAAGGTAGCCGGAGCCGGCAAACAACACGGCATGATCAAACGGACGCCAAAGTTCATTCGCAATGCCCGCGGCACGATGGTGCTGTGCGACGCGGATGCCCGAATCGTCAAGAAATACATGCCGTATCATCGCTAATCGCGAATTCTGCCGTACCTTCTTCTCAAAATTCCATCCGATCATCAGGAGTGACAGCGCATGGCCCGCGTAAAACGTGGTGTGACCGCTCACGCTAAACATAAGAAAGTCATTGACGCCGCCAAAGGTTTCTACGGCAGGCGCAAGAATACGATCCGCATCGCCAAACAGGCGGTCGAAAAGTCGATGCAGTACGCCTACCGCGATCGCAAGCGGCGCAAGCGTACGTTCCGCTCGCTTTGGATCCAGCGCATCAATGCAGCCACCCGCGAGCATAACATGACATATGGTCGGTTTATCGATGGGCTGAACAAGGCCGGCATCGAAATTGACCGCAAAGTGCTGGCGGACATTGCCGTTCACGATGCCGCTGCCTTTGGCGCCCTCGTGGCACAGTCGAAGGCCGCCGTCGACGCCGCTGCCGCAACCCGCAGCTAGTCTCGCTCCATTGCTCGTCGATTTCTGATGGTCAGGCGCTCTTTCGGCGCGTGGCCTCAGGGTCCCGGTGGCGCGAACACCCCCAAGCGCATCCTGACGAACGGGCTGCAATCTTGACGGATTGTGCTATGCAGGCGTGCGCTTTGTCCGGAACGGGCGATTTGGCAATCAACGCACGCCGTTTCTCTCGTTCCCGAACCCACGACTCCTGAAACGAGCCTCGCATGGAAGCGGAAGCCCTGAACAACCTCCAGTCGGAAATGATCGGTGAAATCGCCGGCTGCGACGATCTCGTAACACTCGATAGCGTACGTGTCAGCGCGCTCGGCAAAAAAGGCCGGATTTCTGGCTTGATGCAGCAACTTGGCAAGATGGCGCCAGAAGAGCGCAAGGCGTTCGGACAGGCGGTGAACGCGCTCAAGACTGAGATTTCAGATGCACTCGATGCGCGGCGCGGCGAGCTTGAGGCCACTGCATTGGCAGAGCGTCTGGAGACAGAGCGGGCCGATGTCACATTGCCGGTACGGCCTGGTCCACTCGCGGAAGGCCGGATTCATCCGGTTAGCCAGGTGTTCGACGAAATTGCGGAGATCTTTGCCGACATGGGCTTCGCTGTCGCTGAAGGGCCTGATATCGAATCCGATGACTACAACTTCTCTCGGTTGAACATTCCGGACGACCATCCCGCACGCCAGGAGCACGATACGTTCTACCTGTCCGGATCGTTGCCGAGTGACGATGTCGGCGAGAACGGTGTTCGCAAAGTGCTGCGCACCCATACCAGCCCGGTCCAAATCCGCACGATGCTGAACCAAAAGCCGCCGATCCGGGTGATCGCGCCGGGCCGCGTTTATCGCAGTGACAGCGACCAGACGCATACACCGATGTTCCATCAGATTGAGGGGCTGGTGATCGACGAAGTCACGCATCTGGGCCATCTCAAGTGGTGCCTGGAGGAGTTCTGCAAGGCGTTCTTCGAGGTCGATGAGGTCAAGATGCGATTTCGCGCGTCTCACTTCCCGTTTACGGAACCGTCGATGGAAGTCGACGTCGACGCCGCCGCGATTGGCAAACCCGGGCAGTGGCTGGAGATCCTCGGCTCCGGCATGGTCCACCCCAACGTCATCGCGAACTGCGGACTGGACCCTGAGAAATATCAAGGCTTTGCGTTCGGCATGGGCCTCGACCGGATCACGATGCTGAAATACGGTATTCCCGACCTGCGCGATATGTTCTCGGCTGATCTACGCTGGATGAAGCATTACGGGTTCCTGCCGCTCGATGTACCGACGCTTGCTGGCGGCGTGAGTAGTTAGGCGTCCCTGACGGGCCGGCGACGTGAATTCCGGTAGGCCACAGCACGGCGCCGTCGTCGCGCCCACAACGGATGTCAGAACTGATGATGCTGTTTCTTCAGGATCTGCAAGGTTCGATACTCGCCGCGATCGTCATTAGCGTGATGATGATCGCGACGGTGGTGTTCATCATCTTCTACCATGACAGCAAGCATGATGAAATTGACCGCTGGGTCGATTTTTCGTTCAGCGGCAATACGTTACGCGATGCGCTCGGCTATTACCGATTCATGGCGGTATCGATGCTGTTTTTCTACATTCTGTTCACCTGCTCGTGCCTCTATCTGCAGTATGACGGCTTCATGATCTTTGCCGACAAGGACAAGACACCGGTCTTCGGACGCCCGTTCGCGACGTCACTGTTCGCGCTTGATCTGGTCTGCCGCGGCGGCTTCTTCGATGTGATGGAACACTTCGATTTGCGCATCACATCACTCTACATCAACAAGGGCTCGGTATGGTTTTGGCTCTATTCGTTCGTGTTTCGGATTTTTTACGGATTGACGCTGATCAAGATGGTCATTTCGTTCGCCTGGATTTACGGCAAGATCCGGATCGCAAAGCGCGCCCACGGCGGCACTGGCAGACAGCCGAAGCTGTTTTAGTTGCCGACTCGGCCCGATTATGACTGCCACCTTCAACATTTGATAAAAACCGCCTATGACTGCGCAGCCCATGGCGCCGATCAAGACCAGTATTTTACAGGGACGACTGAAACGTTATGAAATTCACGCTTTCCTGGCTGAAGGATCACCTCGAAACCGATGCCACGCTCGAAACAATCGAGCGCACGCTGTCCTCGATCGGACTTGAAGTCGAAGGCATCGAAAACCCAGCGGATACGCTGGGCGATTTCACGATAGCGAGGATTGTTGAGGCCAAGCAGCATCCGGACGCCGACCGCCTGCGCGTGTGCCAGGTCGAGATCCAGCCGGGCCAACCCACAGTTGAGGTCGTGTGCGGTGCACCCAACGCAAAGCCCGGGCTGGTTGGCGTTTTCGGGCCAATTGGCAGCTATATTCCCGGTACCGGCATCACGCTGGAGAAGCGCCCGGTCCGCGGCATCGATTCTAATGGCATGATGCTCTCCGAGCGCGAGCTCGAAATTTCCGAAGACCACGACGGGATCATTGAACTCGACCCTGCCGCTGGCGACCGCATCGGCGAGCGCTACATCGATATCGCCGGCCTCAACGATCCGGTGCTCGAGATCGCAATTACGCCGAACCGACCGGATTGCACCGGCGTGCGGGGCGTCGCACGTGACCTCGCCGCTGCCGGCGTTGGCGTGCTGAAACCAGAACCTGTCTTGAAACACGAGGTCGAAGGAGAGTACGAAAGTCCAGTCGACATTCAGCTTGAGTTCTCACCTGACGCTGCCGATGCCTGTCCGGTTTTTGCCGGCCGCTACGTGCGCGGCGTCACGAACGGTCCGGCACCGGCCTGGATGCAGCAGCGCTTGAAGGCCGCCGGCCTGCGCCCGATCAGCGCTCTCGTTGACATGACCAACTACGTCTCGCTCGATCGCGGCCGACCGTTACACGTTTATGATGCCGACAAGTTGCAAGGCCATATCCGGGCGCGACTTGGCAAGGCCGGCGAAGAGTTTGAGGCGCTCGACAATAAATCGTATGTGTCCGACGACGAGATGTGCGTGATTGCCGACGACTCAGGCCCGCTCGGATTTGGCGGCATCATCGGCGGCGAATCGACGGGGTGCACGCCCGAAACGAAGAACGTTCTGATCGAATGTGCTTATTTCGATCCAACGCGTACAGCCTCAACGGGCCGCAAGGCCGGCATCATCACCGATGCGCGCTATCGGTTCGAGCGCGGCGTTGATCCAACCTTCGTGGTGCCGGGCCTCGATCTTGCGACCGAGTGGGTGCTTGAGCTTTGCGGTGGGACGCCGTCCAAGGCCAAAATCGCCGGCGAGCCACCACAAGGCGGCACTGTAATTTCGTTCGACTATGGCAAGGTCAAACGGCTGACCGGCGTCGATATTCCCGTCGCTGATGGTAAGCGCATCCTTGAGGCGATTGGCTGCGAGCTTGCCGGCAAGGGACCACAATGGAAAGTGACAACGCCGCCGTGGCGCCCGGACATGCACGGCCCCGCCGACGTCGTTGAAGAAGTGATCCGAATCTTTGGGCTCGACAACGTGCCGCCGGTCGCCATGGAACGCAGCCACGGTGTAACGCGATCAGTACTGACGAACGGCCAACGCCGTGCACGCCGCGCGCGACGCACGCTGGCCGGGCGCGGGCTGGTCGAAGCCGTGACCTGGTCGTTCATACCGCAGGAACAGGCCGAGCACTTCGGCGGTGGCGCGGAGCCGCTAAAATTGGCCAACCCGATTTCGATCGAGCTATCGACGATGCGGCCGGGGCTGCTCGCCGGCCTATTGGTTGCCGCCCAACGCAACCGCAACCGCGGCTTTGACGATGTCGCATTGTTTGAGCTTGGCCAAGCCTATCTCGACGATACGCCGGATGGCCAGATGCAACTCGCATCCGGTGTCCGGCTTGGTCGCTCGCAGCTTGCCGGCAGTGGCCGCGATTGGCGCGGCAATGCGAGCGATGCGGACGCGTTTGATGTGAAGGCTGACGCGGCAGCTCTGCTCAGCGCGCTTGGTCTGGACGTCAGCAAAGTGCAGGTGACGCGCGATGCGCCGGCGTGGTTTCATCCGGGCAAGTCGGGCGTCATCCGGCTTGGGCCAAAGATGGTGCTGGCGCACTTCGGCGAGGTCCACCCGGCAACACTGAAATTGCTCGACATCGACGGCGCGGCGTCGGCTTTTGAGGTGTTCCTGCACGCGCTGCCGCCGGAGAAACGCAAGGCCCGCGCCCGTGCGCCGCTGAATGCCTCCGACCTGCTCCCCGTCCGACGCGACTTCGCATTCGTCGTTGACAAAGCGACGGAGGCCGGCGCCATGATCCGGGCCGCCACGGGCGCGGAGAAAGCGTTGATTTCGAATGTCAGCGTGTTCGACGTGTTCGAAGGCAAGGCGCTCGGAGAGGACAAGAAATCCGTTGCGATCGAGGTGACCTTGCAGCCCACCACCAAGACGCTGACCGACGCCGAAATTGACAAGGTGTCGGAGAAAGTCATCGCGGCGGTGCAGAAGGCAACGGGCGCCGCGATCCGCGGTTAGCGGACTTGTGAAGTATTCGGCGGCGCTGGTCTCCTTCTGGTCGACTCACCGTTTGCGAACAGAATTGACTCCACCTAAGGCTGAAGGGCTCTAATTCTTTTTCATCAGGAACACGGCTTTTTCGCCGAACAGGTTCTGCAGGCCGATCGAGCGATTAATCGGCAGGCGCCGGCCGCGCATGTTGAAGGCGACGGCCTGCTCGATCTCTGCGTCGACCGCCTCGCATAGCTTGGCGAAATCGACGATCGAACACAGGTGTGAGTCCGGGCTATCGTACCAGGCTTCCGGCAGGTTGCGCGTCTGCGGCATCCGTCCGGTCAACAAGAGTGACGTGCGGATCTGCCAGTGGCCGAAATTCGGAAACGATACGATCGCGTGGCGGCCGATGCGCAGCAAATTCTCAAGCACGCTCTTGGGGTAACGTGTCGCCTGGATCGTCAGGCTGAGGACTGCATAATCGAAGGCTTTGTCCGGATAGTCGTCAAGGTCGACGTCGGCGTCTCCCTGTACGACTGACAAGCCACGCGCCACACAAGCATTGACCTTCTCGCGACTGACCTCCATGCCACGGCCATCGGCACCGCGCTGATCAGCCAGCAGCCGCAACAACTCGCCATCGCCACAACCAACATCAAGTACGCGAGAACCTTCCGTGACCATTTCGGCGATCAGCTGATGATCGACGCGAGGAAGGTCCGCCAGCTCGGAAGCCTCCAGTGCGTAGCGATCGGCGGTTTCGTCCATCGTGCTCATGACGCTCCGACCTCCGCGATCCCGCGATGGCGTGCGGCGGCTTTAATAAAGCCACTGACAGTCGCGAAAAACTCCGGCTCGTTGACCAGAAACGCGTCATGGCCCTTGTCGCTCTCAATCTCGACGAACGAGACATTGGCTGCGACGGCATTCAAGGCCTGGACGATTTCCTTGTTTTCGCGCGTCGGGTAGAGCCAATCGCTGGTGAATGACGCTACACAGAACCGGGTCTTGGTGCCGCGAAATGCATTGGCGAGCACATCGTCGTATCGCGCGGCTAGATCAAAGTAATCCATCGCCCGTGTGATGTAGAGGTAGCTGTTGGCGTCGAACCGATCGACGAATGTCGAGCCCTGATAGCGCAGGTAGCTTTCAACCTGGAAATCAGCATCGAACGAAAACGATCGGTCGATGCGATCCTGAAAACTCCGGCCGAACTTTTGCTGCAGCGCTTCTTCCGAAAGGTACGTGATATGCGCCGCCATGCGCGCAACCGCGAGGCCCCGGCGAGGCACCTTGCCCTGGCTGAGATAGTCACCGTTGCACCAGTCAGGATCTGCCATCACGGCCTGACGCCCAACCTCGTGGAAGGCGATGTTCTGTGACGTGTGCCAAGCCGCGGTTGCGATCGGCACAGCGGCGAAGACGCGCTCGCCGTAGCCCGCTGCCCACTCCAGCACCTGCATGCCACCCATCGATCCGCCCACGACGGCGAATAGCTGGTCGATACCGAGATGATCGATGAGCCGAACCTGGGCTGCGACCATGTCGCGTATCGTGACGACCGGGAAAGTGATGCCGTAAGCCTTATTAGTCTCCGGGTTGATCGACGCCGGGCCGGTCGAGCCCATGCAACCACCAATGATATTCGGACAGATCACAAAGAAGCGGTTGGTGTCGATCGGACGGCCCGGGCCGACCAGCAGTTCCCACCAGCCAGGTTTACCGGTTTTCGGATGCACGTTGGCGCAATGCTGATCGCCGGTCAGCGCATGGCAGATCAGGATCGCATTCGACTTGTCGGCGTTAAGCGTGCCATACGCTTGATAGGCAAGCGTGAACGGACTGAGAACCTGCCCGCCTTCGAGTTGCAATCCCGGATTGTCAAACGTCTGGGAGTAACTGGATGGCGCGTTGGCCTCATCGATCGATACACCATCGACGGCCTTGAGCCCGGGTGATGCGTCTGCGTTCATTGTCATTCCATTCGTGCGTCGTCGACGCAGCCCGTTCGTGCATCGAAGGCCTGGACCGCTCGCAAAGCAGGGACCAAAGACACTTCGGCGCCCAGCTGCACTTGAGAGCGCGGGCGAAGCACGTTTCCTACAGCTTTTTTCGGCGTGTGGAAACCGCTATGCGGCACCAACGATTGTTTGCTTTAAGCGGCTCACGGCCCTATTTAGACGCTTCGGCCTGTACGCGGCCAAGACAGCACACTGATTGAGAAGATATGGTGACGTCCATGGCCGGGAAAGGTCCAACACCGCGCGACGGTGTTATGAACATCAATGCTTACGTGCCCGGCGGGCATGAAGTTGAAGGGCACGCGAATCCGATCGTCCTGTCGGCCAACGAGACGCCGCTGGGCCCGAGCCCGGCCGCCGCGGCCGCCTATCGCGCGATCGAGAGCGGTTTGTCGCGCTATCCGGACGGCTCATCAACCGTGTTGCGCGAAGCGATCGCTGCCGCGTACGGGCTCAACGCGGACCGTATTATCTGCGGGACCGGCTCGGATGAAATCCTCAACCTGCTTGCGCAAACCTACCTGAGCGCCGGTGACGAAGCGATCCACACGGCGCATGGTTTTCTTGTCTATAAAATCGCGACGCTGGCAGCCGGTGCGACCCCAGTCGTAGCGTCGGAGACCGACCTGAAAGCCGACGTGGACAACATCCTGGCAGTCGTCACCGAGCGGACCAAGATCGTCTTTCTCGCCAACCCGAATAATCCAACAGGAACCTATATTCCAATCGAGGACGTGCGCCGGCTGCGTGCCGGCCTGCCCGAACACGTGCTGCTGGTGCTTGATGCCGCCTACGGTGAATATGTGCGGCGCAACGACTACGAGGCGGGCCTTGAGCTGGTTGCCACCACCGATAACACCGTGATGACACGGACCTTTTCGAAGATCCATGGCCTGGCGGCTTTACGCATTGGTTGGGCCTACTGCCCGCCGGAGGTTGCAGAAGCACTTAATCGCACACGTGGGCCGTTCAATGTGTCGGCCGCTGCGATTGCCGCTGGCGCTGCCGCCATCGCTGACAAGGCACACGTCGACAAATCGATCGCGCACAACGATGAATGGCTGGCCTGGACGACAGCCGAGTTGCGCAAACTCGACCTCGGGGTCACTGAAAGCGTCGGCAACTTCCTGCTCATTCATTTTCCTGGCTCCGGTGATCACACGGCACCGAAAGCGGATCAGTTTCTTCAATCGCGCGGCATCATCCTGCGCAGTACGGCCGGATATGGCCTCGGAAATGCATTGCGCATGACAATTGGAACGGCTGAGGAAAACAAGGCCGTGATTGCCGCACTACAAGACTTTCTGAGGAACTGATAGCCGACATGGCAAACGGACAATTCAACAAGATGGCGCTGATCGGCATCGGTTTGATCGGGTCATCGATCTCCCATGCCGCGCGACGTGCCGGATTGGTTAACACGATCTCAGGTCATGCCCGCACCGCCGACACGCGCCAGGTTGCACTTGACCTGGGGCTCGTCGATGCCGCCTGCGAAACAGCTGGCGACGCCGTTAAGGATGCTGATTTGGTCGTGCTGTGCGTGCCGGTCGGGGCGTGCGCCGCGATCGCGAAGGAAATAGCGCCGCATCTCAAACCGGGGACGATCGTCACCGATGTCGGATCGGTGAAAGGTTCAGTGGTTAACGATGTTGCGCCCCACATTCCCGACGGCGTGCACTTCATTCCCGGCCATCCCATCGCAGGTACCGAAAACTCCGGTCCCGAGGCGGGGTTCGCCGAATTGTTCGACAACCGCTGGTGCATTCTGACACCAAGCGCCGGAAACGATGCCAAGGCGACGGCCCAGCTGGAAGCTTTTTGGCAGGGCCTCGGCTCGTACGTCGAGGTGATGGCACCCGATCATCACGACATGGTGCTCGCGATCGTCAGCCATCTGCCGCACCTGAT
Source organism: Hyphomicrobiaceae bacterium (assembly GCA_049116495.1). Taxonomy (GTDB): domain Bacteria; phylum Pseudomonadota; class Alphaproteobacteria; order Rhizobiales; family Hyphomicrobiaceae; genus CAJQQK01. The sequence goes on from JAGDYV010000088.1 coordinate 19,630, forward strand.
TGCGTTCAATATCGTCAACTCGGCGCGCCATCTCGAGCAGGTTACCGACAAGGAAGTGATCAAGTTTTCAGCCGGCGGTTTTCGCGATTTCACACGCATTGCCGCCTCCGACCCCGTAATGTGGCGCGACGTGTTCCTCAACAACAAGGAAGCGGTGCTCGAAATGCTCGGCCGTTTCACAGAAGATCTCACCGACCTGCAGCGGGCCATCCGGTTCGGTGACGGCGACCGGCTCCAACACTTGTTCACCGAGGCGCGCGGCGTGCGCAAAGGCATCATCGATTCTGGTCAGGATACGGCAGAACCGGACTTCGGCCGGCACGCGGGTACCGCGGAGCCCAACGCAGATTAGAAACAGGTCGGGCCATGGCGATTGAAACGCCGCAAGCATCGCAAGCGGCACCTCAAGCGGAAGACCTCTGGGTCTTCGGTTATGGTTCACTGATGTGGAACCCCGGTTTTCCCTTCGCCGAACGTCGGGCGGCACGTCTTGTCGGGCATCATCGCGCGTTCTGCATCTATTCGACCCATCATCGCGGCAGCCACGAAAAGCCCGGTCTCGTGCTCGGGCTCGACCGAGGCGGTATCTGCCTCGGCGCCGCCTATCGCGTGGCGCCGGAGCACCGCCGTGAGGTGCTACTTTATCTGCGCGCACGCGAACAAGTCAGCGGCGTCTACCGCGAAGCACGCGTGCACCTTGAACTCGCGGATGAGAAAGGCCAAGCCAACGGCGATCACGCGACCTATGGCCGGGCCTTTGTCGTCGAGCCGAAACACCCGAGCTACACCGGTGTCATGACGATTGCCGAACAAGCCCGGCTGATCCGGGCGGCGCGCGGGCTGTCCGGTCCCAATGTCGAATATCTGGTCAACACCTGGCGCCAGCTCGGCTTGGCCGGCATTCGCGATCGCAATCTTGACCGGATTGTCTGCGCCGTCGGCGGGCTGTTTGCCTCCCGGCCGGTGCATCACATCCGCGCCGCCAGTGACGTGCTGATCAGCGCCACCCGGCACGACCCGCCGTACGCTCCACTGATGCGCCGCCATGCCCGGCGCCGCTTCATGCATCGCCTCAAACTTGACGCTCTCAACGCGCATTGATCTAGATCGTTGCCTGCCCGATATGATAGTTTCAAGCTAGCAAAGGGCGGGATAGATCTGGTCAAGGATTAAGAAAATGCGACACCTCGTTGTGACGTTGCTGAGTTCAATGGTCGCGCTGTTGTTCGCCGGTGGTTCGGCATCAGCGGCTCCGCTGGGGCCGATGCCGAAAATCTCGACCGAAGCCAACCGCGGCTTGGTCCATAAGATCCACGGTCGCCATTGTCGCCGGCTCTTTGGCCGCCAGCGCCACTGGCACGGCCGCCGTGGCCATGTTCACAAGCGTTGGCACCGCCATAGATCCTGTCGGTACGTTCGGTATTACTCTCGTCCGTACTATCCCTACTACTCTAGTGTCTATGTCGGCATTCCGAGCTATTACCGGATCCGGCGCTTTTATGGACGCCGCAGGTTCTATCGCGGCCCGCGCTTCTACCGCGGTCGTCGTGGCTTCCGGCGCGGCATTCGTGGACGGCGGATCGGGTTCCGGCGCGGTGGATTTCGGCGTGGCGGATTTCGCGGGCGCCGTGGATTCCGAGGCGGCCGTTTCCGGCGCTAAGCGTTCCTCCCCCTTGTCGCGAGGGGACATTTCCTCTCGCGACAAGCCGCAATGTGATCGACGCCGCCTGCTTCTTCACAGTCCCGACAAATCCGTTAGCCTTGTAACAACCAGACCAAATGGCAGATGGATGACGATCGATGACAGCGGCGATCCAAACGGATCCGGCGACGGGCCTCAAAATCTTCAATACGCGAGCCACCAAGGCCAGCGAGAATATTGCCGGCAAGGGCTACTCCGTTCTTGAAGACACCGCATTGAAAACATTGCCGGAGCCGCCACCAGGTGCAGTGTTCAATGCCGAGGAGCAAGCCAAGTATCGTTCGAACAAAGAGGCACGCCGCGGTGCCGCCGACTACATGGCGATGGAAGGAGAATTCGCCAAGTATCTTGAGGATGTCTACTCAGCGCCGCCGGTTCAACGCGACTCGCTCGACGACGCGTGCGAGATCCTCGTCGTCGGTGCCGGATTCGCCGGCCTGCTGCTCTGGTACAAGTTGCGAAAAGCCGGGTTCACCGATGTTCGGTTTTGCGAAAAAGGCGGCGACGTTGGCGGCACGTGGTACTGGAATCGCTATCCCGGCATTGCCTGCGATGTTGAGGCGTACAGTTACCTGCCGCTGCTGGAAGAAATGGAGTACTTCCCGACCATGAAATTTGCGTCGGGGTTCGAGATTCTTGAGTACTGCCAGACGATGGCGGAGAAGTACGGCTTCTATGACCGATGCCTGTTCCACACGACGGTCAACGAGACTGTCTGGGACGAAGGTTCCCGCCGATGGACGGTCTCCACCGACCGCGGCGACAAGATGAAGGCACGCTACGTTGTGCTTGCCAACGGCATTCTGACGACGCCGAAGCTGGCCCGAATCTCGGGCATGGAAACTTTCGAAGGCGACGCCTTTCACACCTCACGATGGGACTACAACGTCGATCTTAAAGGCAAACGCGTCGGCATCATAGGTACTGGCGCCACGGCCGTGCAGGCGGTGCCGGAGCTGGCCAAGATCGCCGGCGAACTTTTCGTGTTCCAGCGCACGCCCTCATCGATCGACGTCCGCGACCAGCGCGAAACGACGGCGGAAGAAATCGAAGAATGGAAACAACAGCCCGGCTGGTCCATCGCACGACGCGAACGGCTGGCAACGATTTCGTCAGGACGCACGGCGCTCAAAGGCAACGATGACTTTCTGTCAGGCAAGGTCGCTGATTTCAAAGTCCGCAAGCAGCATGCCAAACCGCTATCGCCGGAAGAGCTCATACAGAAACAGCTCAACACCAATTTTCGGATCATGGAGCAGATCCGCGCTCGTGTAGATGCGATCGTCAAGGACCCCAAGACCGCTGCTGCGCTCAAACCCTATTATCCCTATGGTTGCAAACGACCGACGTTCCACGATGAATATCTACCTGCGTTCAACCTACCGCACGTGCATCTCGTCGACACGGCACCAACCGGCGTCAGCGAAATCAACGCGCGCGGCGTCGTGCATGATGGTACCGAGTATCCGCTCGATGTGCTGATCTACGCAACCGGCTTCCAATGGATGGGTACCGCCTCGTTCAACCTGATCACGGGGCGCGGGGGGCAGACCTTGCGCGACAAATGGCAAACCGAAGGCACCAAGACGTTTCTCGGCCTGCACAGTCACGGGTTTCCAAACCTGTTCATCATGTCCGGTCCGCAAGGCGGCGGCGGTCAGTTCAACTTCACACGCGGTATCGAGGCACATACCGACTATGTCGTCTGGATGATGGAGACGTTGCGCACACGCGGCGCCGATGTTGTCGACATCACGCCCGAGCACGAAATCGAGTATGCCGCGCATTGCCGCGAAGCCGATCTCCGGACCGCGCCATTGCGCGACTGCCTATCGTATTATAATGGCGACGGCGATGCAGAGCCGGGTAGCCTTGCCTATTACGGCGGTCCCAAAAAATGGCATGAACTGCGCGCCGCCGCGCAGGACTCGTGGGCACCGTACGTGTTCGAAACGAGGCCGGGGTAGGTGTGCCCGCAGACGATCACCGAACCACCGCCAGCGATGCTTCTCAGACGTCGACGTGATGCCGAGAAATTAACAATTAATTATGATTAGTTAATTGTTCTCTTTTATTGGGCACTACCACTCCTGCCCCTACCCCCAGACCTTATCCGTCAGCGGAAGGCCTGCGATATCCTTGGCCGTCACCGGATCAGACGGCGTGATGCCGATTTCTCCTAACAGAGCCCCGACTTGGCGAACATGTTGCGTTGAGTGCCACACCGTGCGCTCAAGCATTTCATGGCGCGTCGTGCCGCCGAAATAGGTTGGTACCTTGCCCTTAAAATCCTCATCCTTGACCTTGTCGAACCAGGCCGCGAACCGCGCCTTGACCTGTTCGCCGAAGGCGGCGATCTGCTCGGACGTTTGGATATCGCCGGGCGGTGGCGCGACGAGTTTTTCGTAGGTCAGCGTCTCACCGAGATCTTCCATATCCAGAAACGCGACCGGGATCTGGAACAGGTGATGCATCAACACGCGCCATGAGCGCGGCCGTTTGGGTAGTTCCTTGTCGAGATGTGCATCCGGCATCAACCGCGTCTGCACGATCGCCTTGTCGAGGATCGACAGATAGCGTTCGCACAGTTCGGTCAGCGTCAACTGTGGACCAGTATCTTCCTCGATGCCAAGGAAGTCGACGACATCCTGCAGCACCTGCGCGAAGACGAACTTGCCGCCCTTCGAGACGATCGGAATGGACCGCGCGCCGAGCCGCTGCATTTCGGCAATAGCGTCGTCGTTGTCCAGAACATTGACAGATTCAAACTCGATCTCACGGACCGACAGGTATTCTTTTACCCGAAGACAGCTGGTTCAATGGGGTTGCCAGAAAACCTTGATGGTCTCGTGTACGTTCATGGGCTGGGTCCTATCCGAATAGGTTGCAGAAACATCGTTGACCGTTTGTGCGACGAAGTTGACAATGCCCCGAAGCGAAGGCTGTCACGCCGCTCAAGATGTCCGGAATCATAGTGCGGTCGGAGACCGGGCTCAATGCCGTTGCCAACAGACGGGTGATGACATTGCCAGCAAGCGGAAGCTCTTGTGTTTGTTCGCCGACGTTACCTGTGCTTGAATCACACCATGCGAGAGAAACCACTCAATGTTCTGTTCGTGTGCAGCCGCAATCAGTGGCGCAGCCCGACTGGTGAGCGCGTCTGGCGACACGAACCGGGTGTTTTTGTGCGCTCAGCCGGCACCAGCTCGCGCGCCCAACGCACGCTCGGCATGGCTGATATTCGCTGGGCCGATCTGATCTTTGTGATGGAAGAAAAGCACAAATCCCGGCTCCTAGCCGAATTCCGGCAGGCGGCCACCCGCAAGCGCATACATGTGCTCGATATCCCAGATGACTATCAATTCATGGACCCGGAACTTGATGATCTATTACGCGACAAGTGCGCCCCGCTGATCCAAGCAACGGCAAGCGACGCTACCCCTTCGCCGCCTTGATCGCCGCCACAATGCGCTCCGGTGTCATCGGCATATGGGCCACCCGCGTCCCGATCGCACGCGCCACCGCATTGGCGATGCAGCCGGCAGCCGGCACAATTGGCACTTCGCCGACGCCACGCAGGCCATACGGCACGTCCGGCACCGGTGTCTCTATAATCACTGCTTCGATCGGCGGCACATCAAGCGCAGTCGGCATGCGATAGTCGAGCATGCTGGCGTTGCGCAGGCGGCCATCCTCGCCGTAATCGAAACCCTCGGTCAGCGCCCAGCCGATACCCTGCACGGCGCTGCCCTCGATCTGCCCCTCGACGGCAACCGGATTGAGCGCCCGGCCGACATCCTGGAACGCGGTATAACGCAGGATGGTGACTTGACCGGTCTCGGTGTCGACCTCGACGTCGGCGACATGGACGCCAACCTCGACGCCGAGCGGCAGTTTGGTCGACACGCCGGTCTCGAGAATTGCACCATCGGTCAGCGTCGCCTGCATGATCTCGGCAAGACTGATCGTTGCGCCCGGTGTATTCGGGGTGCGGAACACACCGCGCTCGTAGTCAAGCGTTTGCGGCTCGGCCTGCAGCAGGCGACCGGCGCGTCGGCGCAATTCGGCAAACGCCTTGTCGCTCGCCTCGACGACGGCGGCCGCCATCGTCCGCGCCAGGCGACTACCGGCGGCGCCATCGCTATAGCCAACCGACTTGGTGTCACCCATAGTGACGTGTACATCGTCGATCGATAACTGGAACTGCTCGGCCGCAACCTGCGCCATTGTCGTGCGCGTGCCGGAAATATCGGCCGAGCCCATCGTGACCATCGGGCGGCCGTCGCCGGAAATCGAGATGTGGCACGCCGAGGTCATCGAAGTGCCGCGCCAGTAACCAACGGCGAGGCCACGGCCACGCGGAAACGTGCCACTGCCTTCGGGCAGCGGATCCGTCCAGCAGGCATGCTTTCCGACGGCGTCGAGAATATTGGTCAAGCCAATCGATGGGAACGGTGTGCCGATCGGCATCGTCGAGCCGGTGACCGCAGCGTTTTTCTTGCGGAAGGCGAGCGGGTCCATCTCGAGGCGCTGGCATAGGCCGTCCATCGCCTGCTCCATCGCGAAATAGGCCTGGATGCCACCGGGGCCGCGATAAGCCTCGGTACGCGGCTTGTTGGTGATGACATCGTAGCCTTCGAGGTGCAGGTTCGGCGCCTGGTAGAGCGCGGCCGAGGCCTGCATCATCAATGACGGCGGCAGTCCTGGAAGCCCGCCACAATCCTGCTGGTAGAGCCCCTTGATCGCCGTCAGCTTGCCATCGGCGTCAGCTGCCACTTCGATGCGGTGACGCGCCGCCGCGGGCGGTCCGGAGCCACCTTGGAAGACTTCCTCGCGACTCAACACCATCTTCACCGGCCGGCCAGTGATCTCCGAGAGGCGCACGCAGGCGGCCTCGCCGTGGATGCTGATCTTGCCACCAAAGCCACCACCGATCTCAACCGGCACGACCTTGATGCGCGACTGCGGCCGGTCGAGCAGACGCGAAATCATGATCTCGGTGGTGTGCTGTCCCTGCGTCGCCGCCCACACCGTCGCCATGCCGTTGGAATCGACCTGCGCGACCATCGCCTGTGGCTCGATATAGCCCTGATGTGCCGTGTCGATGGTTGTATCGATCATCGCCGTCGCGGCTGCGCCGGAAATGGCGGCCTCGACATTGCCGCGCTCAATCACCGTACGCGAGCAGACGTTGGACGGCGCCTGCGTCGGCTGTTCAAGACCGGTTGTCACAATGCGGTTATGGATCACCGGCGCGCCCGGCGCGCGCGCTTCGTCGATATTCATTACCGCCGGCAGCGGCTCATACACAACGTCGATCAATTCCAATGCCGCCGCCGCGATGTGCGGATCACTGGCGGCAACGACGGCGACCGGCTGACCGACCCAGAACACTTTGTCACGCGCCATGTTGATCTGCGCGACCATCCACATGTCGTAGCCGGCTTCGCCCATCGGGATCGTCGCGCCGACTGGCACCTCGTGGAAGTCGGCCGCCGTAATGACCGCCTTGACGCCCGTCAACTTGGCTGCCATCGCCGTGTCGACGCTCTTGATCTTCGCGTGCGGGTGCGGGCTGCGCAGCGTCTTGGCATGCAGCATGCCGGGCAGAACCATGTCGGCCGGGTAAACCGCTGTTCCCTCGACGCGCTCGCCGGCATCGACGCGCGCGAGCGGCTTGCCGACGACACTGTCTCTCGCGGACCAGTCAATCGCACCAGTATCGTTCATGGCCGGGCCTCCCCTGTCGCGCCGGCCGCAGCCGAAATTGCGCGCACGATTTTCTCATATCCCGTGCAGCGGCAGATGTTACCGGCAATCGCGTGCCGGATCTCGGCATCGCTCGGGCTTGGGTTTTGCTCCAGCAGCGCCACCGCCGACATGATGATGCCGGGCGTACAAAACCCACACTGCGTGCCACCGTGATCGACCATCGCCTGCTGCACCGGGTGGCGCGTGCCGCCCTGCGCCAGCCCCTCGACCGTGGTGATCTCAACCCCGTTGGTTTCACCCGCCAAGACGAGGCACGCACATACTGCTTTGCCATCGGCGATCACCGTACAACTGCCGCAGTTGCCGTTGCCGCAACCTTCCTTGGTGCCGGTCAACTGGAGGCGATCGCGCAACAATTCAAGCAGCGTGTCGCGCGGGTCGGCAAGGACGGTATGGTCCTCACCGTTGACGCGGCAGTTCACGACGGTTTTGGCGGCAGAGGCTGTCATGCGGGTACTTTCAAAGTTAAGCTTCGAGGCCGAGCCGGGCGGCGCATCGCACCAGCGTGCGACGCACCAGAACGGCAATCAGATCGCGGCGATAGTCGGCGCTGCCGCGTGTGTCGGAAATCGGCGTCGCGTCCGATTGCGCGGCCGTGGCGGCAGCGGCAAACGTGGTAGCGGTGGCCGGCTGGCCGATGAGAGCTTGTTCGCCAGAGGGCGCACGCACCGGTGTCGGCGCAACCGACGCAAGCGCTACCCGCGCAGCAGCGATCGTGCCACTCTCATCCAGGCCGATGCAGGCTGCGGCACCGACCACGGCGATATCCATCTCGCGGCGCGGCGTAAAACGCAGATACGCCGATGCCGAGCGCATTGCCGGTTTCGGCAGCGTTATGCTGACCAGCAATTCGCCAGGCCCGAGATGGGTTTTGCCCGGCCCGGCAAACAGTTCTTCGAGTGCCAGCGTACGTTCGCTGTCCGGCCCTGCGATACGCGCCACTGCGCGATCTGCAATCAACGCCGGCACGGCATCGGCTGACGGCGCCGCATTACATATATTGCCACCAAGCGTCGCACGGTTCTGAATCTGCAGGCTGCCGATCAACTGCACCGAGTCGTGCAGACCCGCGTGATGCTCGCGGATGTGGGCATTGCCGGCGAGCGTCGTACAGCTCACCGCGGCGCCGATTTCAAGCCCGCCGTCCGATGTCGCACCGACGTGGACCATCTCCGGGATCTGCTTCACGTCAACGATTTTTGTCGGCGCGCGCTGGCCGGCCTTCATCTGCGCAATGAGGTCAGTGCCGCCGGCCAGCAGATAACCGCCCGGATCACTGCGCGCAGCGACCGCCTCCGCGAGAGTCGTTGATTGTTCGAATGTATATGGGTTCATTGCTCAAGCCTTGTTGCAGGCCCTGTTATAGGATGTGCTATCGGATGTGGGAAGATGGCAGCGGACGCCGTTCGCCGAAACATCAAACCAATGCCACGTCTGACATGCACTGCGCCAGCCGGGCAACCTGTCCAGCATCACCCGAGCGCCTCGCGCGTGGGCCGTGACGGCTCGACGGAGAACGTAGCGCTAGCGGTGGCCCGTACACGTGCATCACCCAGAAGTGTCATCCTCAGGCTTGTCCCGAGGACCCATTGAGCAACAGGCGTAACATGATCGGGAATGCCCAAGAATCAAGCAACAGGCACGGTTACTGCGCCATCGCTCGCGTCTAGAATCGTGGCGAAATGGGTCCTCGGCATAAAGCCGAGGATGACAAACCTAAGGACGAGACGCCATCGCCGGGCCGGAGCAAGGCGCGCACCCTTCGCCGCATTACCCCTTGTCCATCGCCGCCTTCACCAGGTCGCGCATCGCAGCGCCGCCGTCTTGCCCATCGAGGCCGGCGACGACACCGGCGCGGTCGACCGCATCGCGATTCTGGCTCACCTTGCGCTTACCTTCAAGCGACGCGATCTCCAGCTCAAAGCCGACAATCGCCTTCAATTGCATATCAATGAAACGATCCGGCGCATCCGATACGGCCCACGGCTCGGCGCGACGGCCTTCATGTTTGTCGGTCAACTGTGAGACGTTGTTGCGCAGCCAATCGGCGTCTTCGATAAACCGCACCGGCCCGCGCACATGCACCACCGTGTAGTTCCACGTCGGTACGACGCGGCCATGCTCCTGCTTGCTCGGATACCAGGATGGCGTGATGTAGGCGTCGGGCCCAGGGAAAACGGCCAGTGCCGGCAGGTCCGCATTACCCGCCTGCCAATGCCCATTGGCCTTCGCCAGATGCCCCGCGAGCATGCCATGTGCGCCGCGGCTGCGGTCAAGCACCATCGGCACATGCGAGACAAGCGGGCCGTCGGCGCCGTTGGAGATCAACATGGCGAGGCCGGAACGATCGATATGATCCAGGATCTCGTCCGTTTCCTCGACCTTGAAGGCGGGTGGACAATACAGCACGGCCATCTCCTCATCTCGAAAACAAGAACACCGAAGACCGGAGCCGCGGTGCTCGCATGCTGGCCTGTCTGTTAAAAGCGAACTATGCGGCTTCCTGCGCCACTGTCACGGCTTCGCCGGCAACCGTGGTTCGGCGCATATCGCGCTTCTGCGTCTCGTCGTAGTCGCGCGCGCGGTGCATGGTCTGGCGATTGTCCCACATCACGAGATCATGCAACTGCCATTTATGGGCGTGGACGAATTTGCGCTGCGTGCCGTGCTCCAGCATGTTGAGCAGAAACAGCCGCGCTTCCGGGTCCGGCCAACCGAGGATGCGCCCGGCATGGCTCGACAAATACAGCGACTTGCGCCCGCTTTTCGGGTGTACGCGCACGAACGCCTGACGCACGGGCTTCATCAAGCCGATCTCTTCATCGTTGAACGTGAAACCGAGCTTGCCGCGCGAATAGATCTGCGAATGCTCGCAGACGAGATCCTCGATCTTCGCTTTCATCTTGTCATCGAGCGCATCGTAGGCCGCGCGCATATCAGCGAACTCGGTATTGCCGCCCTCGCTCGGAATCGAGCGCGCTGACAGAAGCGAATACTTCGCCGGGATCGGGCGGAACGAACTGTCAGAATGCCACAGATGATTGCCGAGATTGAAAAAACGCCGGCGATCATTGCGGTCGAACGGCTGGTTGTTGTTGTCGAGGTTCGAGACATCATTGATCTGCTGGTTGACGCGTTCCTCGGTGCGGATGTTGCCGCCCTTTTTGTTCTCCATCTCGCCGAAGTTCATGGAGAAGGCGACTTGCTGCTCATCGGTTAAATCCTGACCGTGGAATACAAGTACGGCGTACTTATCCATGCCCGCATCAATTGCGGCAACCTCGTCTGCCGTGAGCGGCTGGCGCAGGTCCACGCCGCTGACGACACCGCCGAACTGCTCGGTAATGGGCATAATCGAAACAGGCATCCGATAAACCTTTCCTACTGCACGGCATCACACGGCCGAAGTTTAGAACTATTCTTAACAAGCTAGATCACGTGCCGCGGCGTTGCCAAGCCCATTGCACCGGAGATCACCGCATATTTCCATTGCGATCCCGGCCGCAACCACGTCTCGACTTGCCCAACGGCGTTTGAATATGCATAATTTCCGAAATCTTGAGCATTGATCGGAATTCCGTAAATTATGCAGGATGAGCCAAACGCGTTTCAGCTTGCCTTGTCGCTCGTTGCCCGCATGGACGCGGACTTGATCGAAATCATTGGGCTGTCGCTGCAAGTCAGCCTTAGCGCGCTTATGGTTGCCTGCCTGATCGGCCTGCCGCTCGGTGCGCTGCTCGCCGTCAGCCGGTTTCGCGGTCGCAGCGCGGTTCTGATCGCGCTCAATGCGTTGATGGGTCTGCCGCCGGTCGTGGTCGGGCTCATCGTGTATCTGCACCTGTCGCGCACCGGCCCGCTCGGTTGGGCCGGACTGCTCTATACGCCGACCGCCATGATTATTGCGCAGACGATTTTGATCGCACCGATCATTGCCGCCCTGTCGCGCCAGATCCTCGAAGACCTGCATGCCGAGTACGCCGAGCAGTTCCGCTCGCTGTCGGTACCCGCCCCGACCATGATAACCGCGCTGATTTGGGATGGGCGTTTTTCGCTGTTGACCGTCGCGCTCGCCGGTTTCGGCCGCGCCATCGCCGAAGTTGGCGCCGTGATCATCGTTGGCGGCAACATTGATCATCTCACGCGCGTCATGACCACCGCGATCGCGCTTGAAACGTCCAAGGGCGACCTGCCCCTCGCGCTGGCACTCGGCATCGTGTTGCTGGCGATCGCCTTGACCGTCAACGGCCTCGTCATGAGCCTGCGCATGACCGCGGGGCGGTATGCCAATGCGTGATGCAACGACCCAACTCGGTACGCCATGTCCGCTGCTGCCGCTCGAAACCCAGGCTCTGACGTTCGCGGCAAAAGACGGTACGCGCTTGATCGATGAGATCGACCTGACGCTGGATGACGGCAGACTGACGGTCATTATGGGCCCGAATGGCGCCGGCAAAAGTGTCCTGCTGCGCCTCCTGCATGGCCTCATCGCGCCGACCAGTGGCACGATCAGCTATGCCGGACGGCTGCTTGATGACGCCAGCCGCAAACGGCAGGCCTTGGTTTTTCAGCGCCCCGTCCTTCTGCGGCGCTCGGTTGCCGCCAACATTGATTTTGTCCTCGGACTTGGCAGCGGTCACGATCGTCGTCGTCGCAACGAACTGCTCGACCGCGTGGGCCTGCTGGATCGCGCCGGGCAGCCCGCGAGGCTCCTGTCAGGCGGCGAACAGCAACGCCTCGCGCTTGTCCGCGCGCTGGCAACACAACCGGACATGCTTTTCCTCGACGAACCGACGGCCAACCTCGATCCCGCCTCGACGCAGATTATCGAGCGCATTGCCAAGGACGCTCAAGCGGGCGGCATAAAGGTTGTTTTCGTGACCCATGATATCGCACAGGGCCGCCGCCTCGCCGACGAGGTCGTGTTTCTTAATCGCGGCCGGCTCGCCGAGTTCACCGCTGCCGATGATTTCTTCTCGACACCGCAATCCAAGGCCGGTGCCGCCTACCTCGCCGGCCGCATCGACTACTGAGCAAGCCATATTAAGACACGGGGCCGCCCCATGACTGCCAATCGATCGATCGTCACCGCCGTTGCCTCGGCCATCTGCGTTACAGCGGTGCTGATCTGGCCGGCAGTTGCCAACGACAACTCAATCTTCGTCCAATCCACGACCTCGACAAAGAACTCCGGCCTCTATGCACATCTGCTGCCACAGTTCAAAGCCGCGACGGGCATCACCGTCAACGTCGTTGCCGTCGGCACCGGACAAGCGATCCGCAACGCACGCAACTGCGATGGCGATGTGCTGTTGGTGCACGCCAAGGGCGCCGAAGAAAAATTCATTGCCGACGGCTTCGGCATCAAACGATACGACCTCATGTACAATGACTTCGTGATCGTCGGGCCGCCCGAGGATCCCGCCCGAATCACTGGCGGGCTGGACGCCACGGCCGCGTTCAAGAAAATTGCCGCCACCAAGGCTTTGTTCGCATCGCGTGGCGACGACTCTGGCACCCACAAGAAAGAGCGTACTCTTTGGCTGGACGCCGGCATCGATCCGACTGCGGATTCAGGCAAGTGGTACCGTGAGACCGGCTCCGGCATGGGTACCACGCTCAACGTCGGCGTCGGCATGGGCGCCTACGTCATGACGGATCGCGCCACCTGGATCGCGTTCCGCAACAAGGCCGACTTCAAGATCCTCGTCGAAGGCGACAAGGCGCTTTTCAATCAGTATGGCGTGATCACCATCAACCCGAAGAAATGCCCGAACGTGCGCATCGCACAGGCAGAAATGTTCTCCCGTTGGTTGCGCTCGCCTGCTGGTCAGGCAGCCATCGCAACCTACAAGCGCGACGGCCGGCAGCTGTTCTTTCCGAATGCCCACGCAGACTAAAAGAAAAGAACTTCATCCGGCCTCACGTCTAAGGAGCACGGCCGTTAAAATGAACAAGCCCGAGGTCGCCAATATCGTATCCCACCAGTTCCGCGGCGCGTCGCCTGAAGGCTGCGCTGGCACAAAAGTGCCATAGCGTTTGCATCGGCGGTTCGAACCATGACCGTCGATCGATCAGCAAATCATAGCGTTCCTCGATGATCGGCACAAAGGTCAGCTGATACTGCTCCGCCAGGGCCCGCAGCCCGAAGCTGACATCCGCTTTGTCCTCGAGCACGGCCAGCGCGGCATCAGTTTCGCTGCGCAAGACAACCGCTTCCGTGTGATCCTCGGGCGCAATGCCTGCTTCATCGCAAAGCGTATTGAAGAGCTGCTGCGCGCCTGCACCGGCCTGACGCGCGGCAATCCGCAACCCTGCGATGTCGGCGAGGCCTGCGACGCCACGCATTGCTGCCGTCTGACCGATGATCAGACCGCGCTGGCGCTTGGCCCACTCAACAAGTACAATCGGGTATTCACGAAACGGTTCGTCAACCGCGGCAATGTTCCAGGATCGCCCAGCGGCATCGAACAAATGCAGACCGGCAGCCAACCCCTCTCCCTCGGCAAACCGTCTCAGACCGTCACCGCTGCCATCGAAATAAGCCGCGATGCCGGACCCGGATTCACGCAGCGCCCATTCCAAAAGAGGGTCGTGACTTCCGAGCATGACGTTTGGCAATGCGACCGCGCGCCTTACGCCCCGACTTGCTCGCGCGCTCGTGCGGGCCTGAGGTGGCTGGCCTGCTGCCAACCAAGCCTCGATGTCTGCACGCGGAAAAAGTAGTTTACCCATCGACTTGGAGCACGGGACCTGGCCGGACGCGGCCAGGTCATAGACCTTGCGCTCTTTGATGCGCAGAAGTGCCGCGACCTCGCGCGTTGTCAGATATTCAGATGACATTCGAAATTCCTGGTTGCCCGTGATCATGCATCCGAACTGCGCTTCGCGCCAATGTCGAAAGATGTCGCCGATGCGCAGAACTTCCGGTTCTGGCTTGCAACTCAAGATGCAGCGTCGCGCGAAATAGACGGCGCACACTTGTGATTGTTGCGAAATCGCCACGAAAAAGCTCAAACACTAGAATCAATTGAAATGTCATTGGAAAACTGCTGCAATCGATCAGCATATTGCCCGGTGATCGTCGTGATGCCGTTCTTCGCACGGAGTTCAGGCTGCAACATTGAGTTGTATCGGCGCCAAACTGGGCAATCTCGCCCTGCGCGCGAACGGTCCGGAGATTGTCGTCGGATCGCCGCAGGAAGACGCAGCGTGCCAGCACCCACTCGAGCACGCCGGGTCGGGTTCATGCGGACGTTGGTGATTGCAGCTATCGCGTCGGGGGGACGAAGTGAGAGTTAGTCGTATCGAGGTTATCCCTCACGCGCGCGATCCGGTGGGCAACTTCGCTGTCATCAAACTGCATGGAATCAGCCAGCTCAATGGCGCACCCCACTTCCAGCTCGCTCCATTGGAATTGGCACATGCGGCCGATTCCGGATGGCCGACCGGCGATCTCAAACCATTGGGCGTACGCTCGGGCAAAGATCTCGTTGAACTCCTGATCGGCCCCGAAATCGTCAAAGCGGCAGCCCTGCGCCCCGGTGTGTCGGTCCATTTCCGCATGCCTTCGGTGGGTGCCGACAGCCAAATTGTGTGGCCTGATCTCGCGGGCGATGTCCAAGCGGCTGCACATCCAACCATGCCCCGGGCGCCAGTGCCCGGCGCCGGCGCGCCGCTCGTGCTGCCGTCGGCAACGACCGCTGGCGCTCTGCCAAGAGGCACGACAAAATCGGCAACGGACAAACCAGCGGCGGAGCAGGGATTGTCCCGCCTCAAACTCCGTGGCCCGGCTGCTGCTGCTGCCAACGCTGCGCAGCCCCCCGCAGCTGCATCGCCAGACGCGAACCAAAACCCGCAGCAACCACCTGCTGCGGTTTTAAAGCCGACGGCTATCACCAAGGCCGCCCCCGGCAACCGACAGATCATCATGACGAACGCCGCGCCATCAGCAAGCCCCGTCATGAATGCGCTGCCGTTTGGACTTGGGCTCATCATCGTAGCCGCGATGCTCTTAACGTTTCTACGAACCACCGAAATCGACGGCTCTGGCGTGACACTCTATGCAGCGTTGCGCTCGGCTGCGGCCGAGCCAGGTGCCACATCCAAAGCCGGTGACGCGCCAAGCGCGGTTCTCAGCAAGATATTTGACGTTGGCCCGACGTCTCCGTTTGGTGTCGATGCCGCAAAGATGACCCGGAAACAGGCACTGGACCGCGCCAACGATTTGCTCGCGACGGCGCAAACCCCGCAGGAACGCGAGGAAGCGGCCTACTGGTTGCGCAAGGCGCTGTCACACCGGCTGTCCGAGCCACGTCTGGTTTGGGCACTCACCCAGCTCGGTACCGCCTATGCATCGACGGATGAAACCAACAAGCCGAATTATGCCGCGGCCCACCTGCTTTGGGGATGGGCCGCTGATGCCGGCGACGCCCAAGCTGCCTGTTTCCTCGGGCGGCTCTACGAACGCGGGCTCGGAGTCATGACTGACCCCGGCATCGCACGCACTCAATATGAGCGCGCGCAGCGCCTGGGCGGGTGTCCGGGTTTGGACCAGGCGCTGCTGCGAGTCGGGAAGAAATCTTAATGCGCGACGCGTTCATGCCAAATTGGTCGCTGTTTTTGCCAATCCCCACGCATTCACCACAATTGCGCGTCATCCGTGTCCAAATGGAGCGCGCTCTGAAAGACAGGTCGGTTCTCAGCTTAAGCCTTGAAACACGACGCACGATGCGTCGGCATCCCTTGCGGCCACGCCGGAGCAGCTTCGAAACCGTAAACGCGTACATGCGTGCACGTTCGACCGCCTGCTATAGTGGGAGCAACCAACAAGAATGCAAACGGCTTTGGACATGATGGCGCGCCATACGCATTCATCGGTCTATCGACTGCGCCCCAATCATGGTGTTGCGTTTCTGGATATTGAGATTTCAACGAGCCAGCTTGCACGATGCAAGACCTGCTTCGTCGAGGAGACGGTAACCGTCGGTGACCATCAGCGGACCGTTCTCGTGCCCGTCGGTCACGAACAGATGTTCGATGACGGGTCCGCTTGGCATCCCGAGACATTTCAGCCGCTCGGCTCCAATGAGGCGCTGTGGCTCACCGGCTATCAGGGCATCCAGCCTTTGGTCGGCCATTGGCTGCCGCTGCCCTACCTGCGCGTTATGACGGCAAAAACGACAGCCGACTGCGGTATTGATCAAGGACCGTTGAATTGGGTCCGCATCTTCATCAGTCCGCCAGAAGAGCCATTGCACGAAGCCACCACGATTAAAGCCGTTTTAGCAATCGACACGCAGCTGGCAGGAGCCAGTCGGCTCGACCAGCGTCGCTACAATGCGCCAGGGCTGGAAGACGTCAATCTCGGCTCAACGTTCGTGCTTGCCGACGCCCCCGATCAATTGGCAAGCCTGCTCAGCGAAACTTGGCTCAATGACTGGCTGCACGAAATTTTACGTGACGGCCAAAGCACGCCGAGCGATGCAGACACCAGGCCATCGCATTTTGAACAGCACCATATCGCGCGCTACGTGTTCCTCCTGCAAGTACTGTGTGAAGCATGTGCCGCGCCGATCCTGCGCTTCACAGGACGAGCTCGGGGACGCAAACCGGTTGACGCAACGCCGACCGAACTGATCCTGGACCTGTCCGACGATGTCGGATTGGCGGTCTTGGTCGGTCAGGAAAAAGAAGCCGGGTTACCGAATGCCGATCGCTCGCGCCTGTTGTCAGTGCGTGATCTTGGCCAACCAACCCGCGTCCACTACGGCGCGCTTCCCATCCGCATTGAATTCGATAACGCAACGTTCGGGTATCCGGCGATTTCGCGCCTATCCGGCCGTTCCAATGCATTCAACTGGTCAAGTTTCGTGCGCATCGGCGAAGAGGCCTCCCGTCTTGCGCTGCGCCCCAAGGCATTGGCCGGGGCAACCGGCACAACGGCCCTTGCACAGAACGTGCAGGACACCCTGCCGATCTCGGGCCGTTGGCGCAGCAGCGCGCAATCCGCTTCTTCCAGCCGATTGGGGACATCGCGCCGTAGCGTCGCCATGCGTTATCTGACGGAGGCCGGCGAATTCATTGGCAGCGCGACAAATCTGCAGCCTGCCGTGCGACCGCGCTTTTCGCGATCGTCTCTGATTACGCTGTTCATTGCCGAACTCATCCTGCACGCCGTTAGCGTTTTGAACGCACCAGGTAAAGACGCAGATGCCAAAGCAACTCCGGCAGGACCTGAGTTCCTCAGCACACTGCGCCTTTCCCTGCCGGTCTCGGTCGACCCTGCCGAACGCGACATTATTCTCACACGCGCCCGCGAAGGCATCGACCTTGTTTGGCGCGCGCAGGGTTGGGACCGTGATGCAAATGGGTTCGCGCCCAGCAAGCCATCGGTCGATGTTGGCCTTGGCGGAGATTTTGGCGTGCAGATGATTTATCTGCAGAACCAACTGAACGATGTCTACGGCGGCGACCTTACCGCTTTCATTGAAGACCTCGATCCCGTTCACAAGAACATCAACAACGAACGGCCGGCGTTGCAATTCGCCTCTATGTCCATTGGTTTTTCGACGACGCGTGTTGTGGTTGCCTGTTACGGCGCAGTGGATGGCAGCGGCACGCGTCCGCGGCTCGTTGCCACCAAAATGGAACCGCAAGGATTGGCAGCCATCCACGATGCCATTCTCGACGATATCCTGCTCCCCGCGCTCGACAAGGCATTGCGCCAAAACGAAGACGCCCTGCCGCCAGGTACGGCACATCGCATGCTTGGTCGTGCGCCATTGGCCGATGGGGTGGATCGACTGGAGACGCCGCTCTTGCCCGAACACGTGACCGTTCGCCTGCAAGACAAAATACTGAAACCTGCCGCCCGCGCTTTGGCCGATATTTATGCCACTACCACATCTGATGGTACTCGTGGAGCTGAACTGCTCACGCTTACCCATCTGGTCACGCGTGGCGGCGGCCGCCTGGAGCCGCTTTCCGAAATCATCGGTACAGAGGCTGCCCCATTCGCCGTCGACGAACTCCGCTGGTCTCAGGTCACCATTCCATTCTCGCGCCCGAAACTGCGCCAAGTCATTCTCAAACCATTAAAGACACTACTGCGTGCAGCCACCGACGCAATCGAGGTGGGCCAGACTGATATGATCTTCGTGACGAGTACGTTCAGCGCGGCGCAAGACCTTCGCGACCTGATTTTGTCACTGGTGCCGATCAGCCCGCACCGTCTCGTCATTCTCGATGGCCAATGGACCGGTCAACAGTTCGCGTTCGATGGCGTACTCGACCTCCCGGTTCCAATCCGATCTGGCATTCAGAGCACCATGATTGGCAGGCGCCGCCTACTCAACGTCGACGAACTCGCCAGTATTGAACAAGCACCGCAGCTCGAATCAGAAGTTGCATAATCAAAACAGGGCGCAGAGCGGCGGCGGCGCTGGAGGCACGGATGACAGACACAGCGGTCAGTATCGGATGCCGCAAGACGATTGAGGTCGCCGGCAGGCTCTCCGCCTGGTTGGAGCGGAGCGATGTGCTGGCATCCGAGATTAAACCGGTCATCAGCACCGCCACGGAGCGCGCCACACTCGATCTTCGACGCGTGATGCACAGCATTGATTTTGCGCCATGCGTCGGCCTTGTCGGGAGCTCTGACCGAGACAAGCTGCAACTTGCTTCCTCGTCGCTGTTCCAGCCAGGCGCTACCACGATCAACGAACTGACTGACCTGCGCTATCAACAGCACGACGTTCGATCCATCTTCGAACAGGTTGTCGGGGATGATCTTGGCGCCGCGGTCCGCTTTCGCAACGCGAGCACCCGCATTTCAAGCAATGACGGTTACCGCTTTCCGATACAAATCGAGTTGCTCAGCACACTCGACATCGCCAAGATCATCGTTGCTGCGTACTATGCGCATTTTCCAAGCGCGGTCGGCGTCCGGCTTCAACAGGATGACATCCAGCAGGCTATCAACCGTGCTGATAGCGATTTGTCGACGGCCGCCATCTCCGGTCTGTCGTCGGAAGATATCTACAATCTGCGCCAGCATTTGTGGGCCGAGTTCCCACGTCTTGAAGGCCTCAGGACGCTGTCAACATCCGGTTATTGGGATTGGTTGTCCAAACACATCGCCCACCTGCCCACGGACGGGCGCTGTCACATCCTGTCCTGTCTGTGGCACTTCGAACCGCGCTTCACCACGTTGTTTCAGCGGCTCACCAATGCGTTACGTGAGTTCGGCTTCGCACGCCGCGTGCGCGTTCCCATCGAGGCGGTGCTCGGAACTGATCCGGAAACCGGCGGCATCGCACCACATCTCGCTTCAATCGTCCGCCGGTCGACGATCGGCGGGGTGCTTCAGGATAACACAGCGGAATCGGACATCGGTGTTTCGATTGGTCAGGGCATCGTGCGCACGACAAGCCGCACAGTAATCGCAGCCCTTGCTCACACGATGACACTTCGCGTCAGTCGCGCAGCGCCTTATCCGTTGGAGCAAACCGATCTCAAAATCTTCCCGTCGCCGCCACCGCTCAGAGATCTTTCACTTCGCCTTGCAACACTAAACCGTGCCGCCGGAGAGCCCGGACCCGAACTGGCCGAGAAACTCTACGTACGGAGCAAATCCGCCTACTTGTTTTCGCGCGCATGCACACACAATGAACTTGCCGCGATTATCTTTCTGGCTGATGCCAACGGCGTGCCAGATGACACTCACATGCGTTCCATCTCCGATTGGATCGAACTTTCCGAAGGACCGGACCCGCGCGCGCGCGAACGTATGGAGAACTGTCTCAGCATCTTGATCAAGACGCACGCCGCATGGACGCTGGATGAAGATTTTCACGAAACAGCGCTGCCGAACGATGACAATCGTCGAGAGTTTCTCGCCGATTTGCTTGGCGAAAATAACCGATGGGCGCAAGAGTGGACACCGGGCCGGCCATTCTCGCAAATCCATTTTGTGCCGGGCTTCGCCAATCCGGCCTCTCACGCGACGCCGACGCGCACAAATATGCGCTCTGCGACAGCCGATGACGGCGCCTTCCCGACCCGCCTGCCCGCGCCCGTAAAGCCGACCGCGGCAACGCGCGTTCTGCTCGATTTGGCAGGTAACAGCTCTCAGGTCATCCGTACCCGGCAAATCCGAAGCCAGCTGGCAACCATCAAACGCGCTTTGCAAGCCCGCATGTTCCGTTACCATCGCTCGAACAATCCGGCCCAATTCACCGACTGGCGCAGACAGATCGCCAATGTTGCTAGCAAGCGCCTCGAAGCCTGCGCCAATGCCCACCAACTCGGTACGCTGCTCGGCATCCTCACGTTGAGCGAAGCCGAGGCCCATATTCTGCTGTCCGGTTTGCACGGCAGCGCCACGGATTATCAGGAAAGCGCCGACCATCCGACCGACATCACGATCGCCAAAGCCGCCCTGCCAGACCCGGAAGTTTGTGCCGAAGCCGTTGTCGCTGCGTGGTTGAAGCTCATGTACGAGGCTGCCGGTTCGCGGCATCTGTGCAACGAACTCAACATCGCCCAAGCCGTGTTCCAGCACATGATTGATGAAGTCGTGATCGGCGTGCACCGCACCGATCTGGTCGGTGCCTTGGCGACGAAATTCGTTCGCACGCTGGAGGCGAGCAACCCGCGCAGTAATCTGCCGCGCAGCTACGCCGTCGTGGCGGCCCGCACACTTGGCGGCTTCCTGGAACGTCTCACCGTTGCCCAATCCCAACGCGCAGTCGGCGCGCAACCGCTGTCCGCATCATCCGCTGCGCCGTTCGACGACCTTCCACGCCGAGATGTGATCAGCACGCAACGTCTGCAAACTGACGATCATACCCGCGGCATCGATCCGTGGCCGACACTCTTTCGCCGGATGGTTGAGGACAATATAGTCGCTGCCGAAGGGCTAACGGCACATAGCGAAGCGGATCATGAGCTGGGTGAGTATCTGTCGATGCTGACCAGCAATTCATTGGAGGTCGAGCTGTGACGCAGCCGTTGATCGACATTTCCCACGACGCAACGCACACGGAAGGCGGACACGCGATCGTGCTGGTGCGTGATGTTACCGAACTGCCAGACTCACTGCGCTTCAGCGTTCGAGCCCTGCCCGACGATGTCGACGACACAGAGATCGCCCCCGCGTGGTCGCTCGATGAACGCAGTCCGCTGTCGACTGAGCTTGCGCCAGACGGTCTGATTATGAAAATCGGTCCCGAAATCGTTGATGCACCCGAGCTCCAACCTGGCACGCCGGTTTTATTGTCGATCCCAGCCGTCAACATTAGCGCCGAGGTCATCTGGCCGGACTTGCCCATCACCATTCCCAGCCGGTTACCCACTCCGTTGATGGCACCTTCGGAGTTACGCGTCCACAAAATCGAGCATCAACGACGCAAGGCGGCGGCGGCCGCGCAAGCTGAAGCCGACAGAGCGATGGTTGATGCCATCGCCGCATCGCTTTCGGCCGATCCGCCACCGCCGGACGACGTGATCGACTCCGAACCGGCAGCCGTGATCAATCTTACCGATCTTACAACGGCATTGCGCCCGTCAGCCAGCACTGCGGCGACACCGCAAGCTGATATCGCGCAGCAAAAAAAAATAAGCATAAATCAGGCCACCGCGTCGCTTCCCTCGATGCTTCATCTGGCCCTTGACGGGCCGCCTCCTGCAACCCCGAAAGACAGGCCACCAAACGCCGGCGCCGCGATGCCGGAACTGCCAACGATGACGATACCGCGATCACGCGCGATGGTGCCCGTCGGGCCTGTTATTGTTGCGGATCCAGAGCGCGACAGCATCGCACGCCGCAATTGGTTCAGCATCGTACTGGCCATCGTCGCCATTCCGGTCATGCTGTTCGCGCTATGGCCATCGCTTACGACACGTCTGGTTGAACAACCGACGGTTCAGGCGGCTATGAAACAGCTGGCGTCGTCCGATTGGGTCACACGCGTTTTTGCTGTTGGAGATGTCAGCCCGGACGGGATTGATGCATCGAGCGTCACTGCCAACGAAGCTTTGAACAGGGCTGAAGCTGCAATTTTCGATGAGGCCGGCAAGACGGATCTCGCTGAGCGGCGGTTCTGGCTGCGCAAATCCATTTCTCTGATGCTCGCCAAGCCGGATACGCAGTGGGCGATGACACAACTGGGCACGCTTCACACGGCCACCCCCAAATCCGAAAAAGAGCCGCATTACCGCTCCGCCAAAACGCTTTGGGAAATCGCCAGTGCCAGCGGCGACACCGTCGCGACCTGCTTCCTTGCCCAACTCCACGAGCTTGGCCTCGGTGTCGTCGTGAGCGAGGATAAAGCCCGGCAATGGCAAGCGCGCGCAGCTACTCGCGGCGGCTGCAATGTCAAGCATGAGCGCTCGACACCCGCTTTGACGAACTAAGAGAACGCAGCCGACGGATGCTTCGCGATGTGCGATTGTCGGCTGCCTTTCAGTGACCGATAGTGGCCTCACCCAACGGCGCCGCCTCACCTCGGGTGCCAAAGTAGAGGGCCACACCGCATGCTCGATCCTCAGACCCTGATCGTGGTCGCCGCGACGTTTCTGCTCGCTGGTACGGTCAAGGGCGTTATTGGTCTTGGCCTGCCCTCGGTCAGCCTCGGCATTCTCACGGCTGCGATCGATCTGCCAACGGCGATGGCGCTGCTGCTCGCGCCGTCGTTTGTTACCAACCTCTGGCAGGGCGTGGTCGGCGGCAATCTGCGCGAAATCCTGACGCGCGCATGGCCGTTTTTGCTGGCTGCCACCCTGACCATTCCAATCGGTGCTTTGGCGCTTTCCCGGCTCAACCTCAGTTGGCTTGCGGCGCTGCTCGGCGTACTGCTAGCTCTCTACAGCGGCCTCAGCCTTGCCGGCTATCGCGCATCGATCGCGCCGGAATCAGAGAAATGGTCCGGGCCACTGTTCGGCATCACCAACGGCGTGCTGACCGGCATGACGGGTTCCTTCGTTGTCCCCGGCGTCATGTACCTGCAGGCAATCGGCCTGCCACGGGACATTCTCGTCCAGGCCATGGGTATCCTTTTCACGCTTTCGACCGTGATGCTCGGCGTGGTGCTTGGCGGCAACAACCTGCTGACTCCAGAGCTTGGCTGGATATCGCTGCTCGCCGTTGCGCCGGCAATTGTCGGCATGGTTGTTGGTCAACAACTGCGCAAGCTGCTTTCCGAACAGATGTTCCGAAAAGTCTTCTTCCTGTCGTTACTCGTGCTCGGTCTCTACATTATCGCCAGCGCCGCCCGGCGCCTGATGTGAGACCTCATATCCGTACTACCGTTTACCTGCCAGAACAGCCAGAGCTGCGCGCGTTGTCTCCGGCGTGAACCATCCGTCGAGCATCGGGTCTTCGCGCGAATCGATGGCGCGGTGGATTTTCTCCATCACAGGTGCGCGCAGCTGTTGCTTGACCTGAGCGTAGGCCTCGGCCGGGCTTGCAGCCCACTTCGCCGCCTGCGCGATCGCGCGCGCTTCGACGTCACCAGGCACGACGACTTCATCGAGAATGCCCCACGCCGCGGCTTGTGCAACGTCGACCGGTTGACCGCCTAGCAGCAACCTGCGCGCCGCCGATGGCGGCAGTTCTGCGCGCGCGATTTCGAGCGGCGCAACCGGAAACGCGACGCCGACCCGCACTTCGGATAGACCGAATTGCGCATCACCGTCGCCTCCGACACAATAGTCAGCGGCCAGCAGAAAGAACAAACCGCCAGCAATTGCGTGACCGGTCACGGCAGCCACGTAAGGCTTAGAAAAACAGTACATGGCGCCATAGGCCCGGTTCAACGCGTCGACAACTTCGGTCTGCCCCGCGGTATCCATCTCGGCAAGAATTTTGAGATCCATACCGGCGCTGAAGACGCGTTCGTAACCTTTCAGGACGACGGCGCGCACGCTGGAGTCGGCATCGAGCCGTTGGAACGCGCGCTCGATCTCACCGAGAAACCCAGCCGTCAGCGCATTCGCCGGCGGGCGATCGAGTTGCGCAACGACGATGCCGTCGTCGCGACGTTGCTCAAGCCAGCGCCCGGATACCGATCCCGTCATGCCCTTATCCTAGCCCCATGTCTAACGTGGTTCGTTCCGCGCATGGTAACGCGCGTGAACGGACGCGAAAAGACAAGACTCTCTCTAACGAGGGCGCCGCACCGCATGATGGATGTTCAGTGACCGCCGCTGAGGATGCCCGTCTTGATCGAATAGTCGACCGCAACGCCGTAATCCGGATCATCATCCGAATCGACCATCAACTGACCGGCGCGATTGAGCAGCCGGTGGCAATCGCGCGACAGATGGCGCAGTTGCAGGGTCTTGCCGCGGGCTTCGTATCTTGACGCCAGCTTCTCAATGGCCTGCAGCGCCGACTGATCAACAACGCGGCTGTTCAAGAAGTCAACGATCACGACATCGGGGTCATCCTTCGGGTCAAACAGCTCGCTGAAGCCCTCGACGGATCCGAAGAACAGCGGCCCTTCGATTTGATAGAGCTTGGCCGCATCCGGCGTCGTCGTGATCTGTGCATGAATACGTGTGGCGTTGTTCCAGGCATAGGCCAG
>JAGDYV010000089.1:0-13152 GCA_049116495.1 Hyphomicrobiaceae bacterium
TGGTTTGGGACCAGGGGGTCGGGTGTTCGAATCATCCTGCCCCGACCATATAAATTTCAAATTCTGCGAAGTCCGATCGGTACAGATACTCTCGAAATCAGCCCACTTCGAAAGATGAGGGCCTAAGCGCGCTGTGCGGAACCGCATTGAGCTGATGGTCGCTGGGTGTGACCGCCAATATATCAAACCTGTGTCACGATATGGGGATGTCAGCATCTTTGGTCATCCGTCAGAAGCCGGGCAAGCATCCCCACCCTGTTGCGGTCACCAAGCAAAAATCTCCTTCATGCTGCGGCCCGTCTGAGATGTGTATGGGCATTTACTCTCGGGCTGGCTTAAGGCACAAACGAGTTGAGCGGTTGATCAGCAAATTTACTGACTGACATTTCACGGGCGTTATGGCGAGCACCTCCTATGCGGCGAGTATGTTTTGATTCCAGTGGCCGGCTTTATGAGCAGGCGCAACTTCAGCACGAGAATGGCGCCGCGCTTTTCGGCGATGCGTTTGCCGAATACGCGGCCTGTAATCTTGGCTATGTCAGTTGTGCGCGACACGCCAACCATGCACGCCTTTGGGTGCGCCCAACGCACGTCTCCAATGATGCCTTGACTGAAGCGGTCTATTATTTGGTGCAGGAATGCCCCAGCCGTGTCGCGTTGCACGTTTTCCAAGGGGCTTGGGCGACCGCCATCATGCCGGTCGGGCAAGCGGTCAGCCTCCTTTGTGAGTATTCGCGGCTTGGTGAGGCCCAAGCGGACTATGAGCGCACCGACATCACTGAATTGCCACCATGTTTTCAGGGCCTTGTGAACCTTTGGCAGGCGCTTTCCGGTTCATACCAGCCGGAGAAATACCTAAAGTTGGCATCGGAGCAGCTGGACGACCGGCTGTTTGTTGTGGAGCGTCATGTCGATCATCTCCGCTATCAATATTTCGGCAGCGGCATTGGCCGGCGCACCTTCGCGAAAGAAGTGGCGGAAGGTGCACCGGTCGAGTGTTTCTCTGACACTGCCTACGCCCTCAGAACGGCCGTTTCATACCATGATGCGTTCGAGAAGGCCGACCAACCAAGTTTGGAACGCATTTTCACACGATTGCGGTCGCAGCAGTCGCCTGAGGCATATCTTGATTATGTGCGTTTGCTTCTCCCATGCAAAAGCCCGAATGGTAACGCACTATTGGTTGGCACGTCGGTAATGCAGTCGATGGTCCATTAGTTCGTCGAACTTGGCCAGGAAGTCTTGGCACATCTGGGTGATCTCGTCGGCACTTGCCCAGATGACGGACCCGGTCATGTCGCCAAGCGGACAGTCGATCAATTCAACCGCCCAATCGGTATTTTCGGTTCCTAGCCGCTTGACCATCAGTCCCTTGTGCACGGGTTCAGTGATAATGGCCGTCGTGTAGTCGACATTCCAACGGGTCAGCGCATACGCCCGGGAAAGCCTGCCCATCAGGGCCGGTAGTGACTGGCGTCGGAAATCGGGCCTTACCCAGATGGCACCGAGGAAGGCGCAGCGGCCGCGGATGTTCTTCGTTTTTTCGGCAGTTACCTCGATCCGCTCGCCGGCGCGCTTGTCCTGCTCCGGATTATCATACAGGACACGCATGGCGGCGAGTTCGTCGAACATCGTCGTCTGCGTCCAGTCAAAAAGGCGGCCGGCCTGTGTGGTCACCACCTGTCCATTGTTGTCGTACCCGAGCAGGCAGTAGCCATTGTCATCGGTGATCTGACATGTGCCTGGATTGAACGTCGAGAACATCGGGTGCCAGCTGTCCTGGTTTGCCAGGTTCACGTCCATGAGGTCTTGGAAGCTGGCAAACCGCATCGTGATGCCGCGTTGACGCAATTCGCTGTCGACCCGCAGGAACAAGCGACCCAGCAGTTCGGTTGGTCCGTGGTCAATGATGAGGTCTTCAATAAAAGGTCTTCGTTGCATTGCACTACTCCTCTTCGAAATTAAGAGAAGATGGAACAAAGAAAGAATCACCACATCATATTTCTGATCTAGAATGTCTTATATCTATCTGTCTATACGCCTGACGGTCTATCAACCCATAAATGTTGACCGAGGCAGTGGTTGAGCTAGCTTCAAAGATCGCTATTTTGCGGGGATAATATTGCATGCGTAGATCTCTGGCGAAGACGCCACCCAAAGATATAGATCATTGCGTCGGCACGACGATACGCCAACTGCGCGAGGAGCGCTGCCTGAGCCGTTCGTCCGTCGCAAGTTTGCTCAAATTATCTGCAAACGAGTATGACGCTTTTGAATCCGGAGAAAAGCGCGTGCCTGCGGAGCAGCTCTATGTTCTTGCCCAATTGTTTGGCAAGCCCATCATATTTTTCTTTCGTGACCTCACCTAGCTTGATTGGCGAAGCACCGTCAGATCCCTTGGCGATGTTGAGGTGATTGCTGGCAGTGTCAAACAATGCATCCACGACGAGATTGGCGTGACGTCCGTTGACGGACGCATGTTGCGCGGAATGGAACCGACGAATGGGAGCCAAAGCACCTCTCGAAGCGGGTAACCGCGGCGAAGAGACGAGCGCCGTGCAAGGTGTGTTGTGGGCGCTTCTCGCGTCACTTGCTCTCACGGTGATGCTGCTCCTTGTCAAACTGCTGGGAGACAGCGTGCCGGTCGGGCAGACCCTCCTGATACGTCAGACAACGATCGTCCTGCTGCTGCTTCCGTTCATTGCACCGCGGCTCTCCAGAACCTTCGCAACGGATCGTCTTGGCCTGCATCTGTTGCGCGCCGGCCTTGCGGCGATTGCCATGTTGGCGGGTTATACCGCCGTCGCTCATTTGCCACTCGCTGATTTCACGGCGCTTAGCTTTTCCCGCGCGTTTTTTCTGACAATACTCGCCGTTTTATTCTTGAAGGAAGTGGTCGGCTTGCGGCGCTGGTCAGGCACGGTGTTGGGTTTCGTTGGCGTGCTTTTGATCCTTGGGCCGGGCACGGCAAGTTTTAGTCCTTACGCGTTGCTTGCGCTGCTTGGCGCCTTCGCGACCGCTTTGATCTTTGCGATCGTTCGATCGCTGACCGTGAGTGAGACGCCGCTCACGATCATGAGTTATCAGGCCATTTTCGTTGGCGTGCTCGTTTTGCCCATCGCATTGATGGATTGGACACCTCTTTCAGGATCACAATGGATGCTGGCGGGGGCGATCGGGGGCACCGGCCTGTTCGCGCAGGTTGCCAGCATTCGCGCCTTGAAGGCGGCGCCGGCTTCACTCGTTGCGCCGACCGACTACACCCGATTGGTCTGGGCCATGATCCTGGGCTTTCTGTTGTTCTCAGAGCTGCCGTCGCTCA
The DNA here is from genome assembly GCA_049116495.1 of Hyphomicrobiaceae bacterium. Classification (GTDB taxonomy): domain Bacteria; phylum Pseudomonadota; class Alphaproteobacteria; order Rhizobiales; family Hyphomicrobiaceae; genus CAJQQK01. The sequence continues at coordinate 3,323 of JAGDYV010000089.1, forward strand.
AGTCGGCGCTGGGTGCGATAGTTATTGTGCTGTCGGCGTTGTGGGTTCTGACCGAGAAGAAGAACGACAAGGGCACCGTGTCGGGTCGTTCGTGACGCAGGGGCGCGGCATACCGTTTCCCAAGTGACGACTTTCGAAGAGGTCCCGGCGATGGTTTATATCAGCAGCATTGTGGCCGAATGATTCTTGCTCGGCCGAATGAATAGGTGTCCGCAATATCCTGCCCTGGCCATTTCGCGAGATGCCGGACACCGTCTATACTTGGGGGATCATTCACCCAGGCCGGGACCGATCAATGACGCGCGACCAACAAACCACGCACGATGCGGACGATGATCCGCGTAACGCCGATATCAAACTCTATCTCAACGGCGCCATCGTGCCGCGCGCCGAAGCCAAGGTCTCAATCTACGATTCCGGTTTCATGCTTGGCGATGGCATGTGGGAGGGCATGCGCCTGCACAATGGACGCTGGGTGTTCTTCGAGGAGCACATGGACCGGCTGTTCGAGAGCTGCAAGGCGATCGCACTTGATATTGGCATGGATCGTGACGGCCTCGCGGCGGCGCTCGCTGAGACGGCTGCGGCCAACAACATGACCACCGACGTACACTGTCGTTTGATGATTACCCGCGGCCTCAAGGCCAAGCCCTTCCAGCATCCGGGCCTGTCGAGAAGCGGTCCGACGATCGCGATCATCATGGAGCATTCGAAGCCGGTCGATCGCACCGCCGGCGGCGGCATTCGGCTTGCAACCGTGCCCCAGGTGCGCGGCCTGCCACATGCTCAGGACGCCAAGCTCAATTCGCACTCGAAACTCAACTGCGTCATCGCCTGCCTGCAGGCGGAAGCCGCCGGCGCCGATGAAGCGCTGATGCTCGACCCGTATGGCTTCGTCAACACGACCAACGCGTGCAACTTTTTCATCGTACGCAAGGGCAGCGTTTGGACCTCGACGGGCGATTACTGCATGGCCGGCGTCACGCGCCGCAAGGTGATCGACCTGTGCCGCACCAACGACATCCCGGTGCACGAGAAGAATTTTTCGCTCTACGAAACCTACGGCGCCGACGAAGCGTTTCTGACAGGATCATTCGGTGGCCAGACACCGGTCGCCTCGATCGACGGCAAAGCCATCGGCGACGGTCACGCATACCCGGTGATGCAGCGTATCCAGCAGCTTTACCGGGAGTTGATCGATGCCTACGTGGCGCAGGCGTAAATAGCCTGCATCGGTCGCATCGGAGGCGCCGCGGTAGCACGCGGTAACGCCCCGACCGTAACCTTCTAACGGCGTAAACCAACGTTCGGAGCAACCACTACTCCGCCGCCGCCCGCCGTCCGACATCGAGTTCGCCGCGGATCACGTAGCGCAGGATATCGATGATCTGGTCGACATCGTCGACGACCGCCAACGCCGCCGCATCGACTTCCTTCAGCGCATGCGCGTGCTCGGCCTGATGCATGATGATCACTGCTTTGCCCAGCGCCGAGGCATAGCCGGCATCGAATGCTGCGTTCCACTGCTTGTACTTGTCACCGAAACGCACGATCACGACGTCGGCCTTCTCGATCATGGTGCGTGTGCGGATGGCGTTGATCTCGGCGCCTTTGCGGTCATGCCAGAATTTTTTTGGTTCGGCCCCGAGGATCTCAACGCCGCAATCGTCACTGTACTCATGATTGGTGATCGGTGCGGAAAACGAAACGGGCAGGGCGGCGGCGAACGCCTTGGCTTCGATCTGGTCGCGCCAGTCGGTGTGGATTTCGCCGGACAGATAAATGCGCCAGGTGTCGTGTTGTGCGGTCATGGGAGTACTCGTTTGGTTGTTTCAATGGTGAAATTAGATCAGCGTCCGCCGGATACGTCGACAATCGTGCCGGTGACGTAACTGGACTGAGGTAGAAGCAGCCAGACAACGGCCTCGGCAACTTCGTGGGCGCTGCCGGCGCGTCCCATCGGAACGCCGCCCATCAAGTTCTGGACACGGTTCAGGTCGCCGGTGCCGTCATGCAGTTCCGTTTCGATCAAGCCAGGTCGGATCGCGTTGACTCGGATGCCCTGTGTCGCGATCTCCGTGGCAAGACCTTTGGTGAAGGTGTCGATCGCGCCCTTGGACGCGGCGTAGGCCATCAGCGCGCCACCGCCACCCATGCGGGCTGCCGCCGATGACATGTTGACGATCGCGCCGCCGGTGCCGCCGTTGTCGGTGCTCATGCGTTTGATCGCCTCGCGGGCGCAGAGAAACTGGCTGGTCACGTTCACGGCGAGCTGTTGGTTGACCATCTCGGCTGTGTAATCGGCGATCAGCGAGTTTTTGTGGATGATGCCGGCATTGCTGAACAGCGCAGTGGGCCGCCCCAGTTTGCTGTCCACTTCACGAAACAAGGAGGTTGCGCCGCTCTCGGTCGACACATCCGCCTGGATCGCTTCCGCCGTGCCGCCGGCGTTGCGTATTTCAGCCACAACGGCTTCGGCCCGATCCGGGCTGGAGTTGTAGTTGACCGCAACGGCAAATCCGTGCTTGGCGCCGAGTAGGGCCGTCGCCGCGCCAATGCCGCGACTGGCGCCGGTGACGACAAGAATGTCGCTCATGGTGGTGGTTCCTGACAATCAATGGATAATCGCCAAGATAGCCCTGAGTAGCAGTGGAATGCCAGCGCTTTACAACGTGGCGGTTGTCGCCGTGAGAGCGCGGGCGGTTCTAGTCGTCGAGGCCCGAGCGGGGACCGTCATTGGCATCTCTCAAGATATCCGCGGACACGCCAGCGTCTTCTTCAGCGCTTCCTTCAGTTCATCCAGCCCGTTCACCGACGTATAGGTGCCGCCGGTCTTCTTGGCGAGGCAGGCGACATTCGTCTCGGCGTTGGCGCGCAGATAGAAGCCGATCACGTGAACCTTGATGTTTTTTGCGCCGAGCGCCATCTGCTGGCCGAACTGACAAGCGTTATAGCCGCAGTTTTCCTTGCCATCCGTGACCAATACGATCGTGCCGGGTTTGCCGGTTGCTTTGAGCGCCAATGTCGCCCGCCAGACAGCTTCCGTCAGCGGTGTCGATCCGGACGGCTGCAGGCTTGCAAGTTCCCCGATGATCAGATCGCCATTCCCCGGCATCGGCGGCAACCGCAGCGATACGCCGCGGCAGCCCTGGCCGTATTCGCCGCCGTACGTTACCAAACCCGTTGGACGGGTGCGGGTCAGGTCGGGCAGCACGTCCGCTGCCGCCTCGCGAGCCGTGTCAATTTTCGGCAATCCATCGCGTGCCATCGACATCGAGCCGGAAGCGTCGAACACCAGCATCGCTTCTTCTTTGCACGCAAGCGCCGGCGTCAAGCCAAGCGTCAAAGCGAGTGCAAGAGCCGTCACATGGGTGGCGATCGATTTAAGCTTTGGCATCAGGGGGATCATCATCAGAGTTGAACGTAATTTGGTCTGGCGGCCAAGGGGCTGGTTGCCTTCATGACTAATTGAACCTAAATCGGACATTAGGCATGACTCGGGGCGCAAACGAGGCGAATTTGCGAGAATTTCCGACAAGGTCATGCGCTTGGCCAACAGGCGATGGAGACTATGGAATGCAGATTGGCAAATTGGACCACGTCAACGTGCGCACGGCGAACCTTGACAAAATGGTTGCCTGGTACGGTGAAATGCTTGGCATGAAGCCCGGCAAACGTCCCGACTTCGATTTTCCGGGTGCCTGGCTTTATACGGGCGACAACGCGGCTATTCATTTGATCGGTGTCGATCAGGAGCCGCCGAAACAGGATGATCTGCAACTTGAGCATTTTGCGTTTCAGGCGACCGGGTTCGAGTCCTTGAAATCACGACTGGAAACGGCTGGCGAACGCTATGAAATCCGGCCGGTTGCCGGTGCAGGACTTGTGCAGATCAACTGCTGGGATCCGGACGGCAATCACATTCACATTGACTTTCCGAACGGGGAAGCCAAGACAGCGGACTGAGCGTCAAGCGCAATGGCAGGTGATGTGAGGCGGCAACTTGGTTAATTCCGCCGCTCATGGTGATGGGTGGTCCAATGAACTACGTCGACAAGAAGGTGTCGGGCAAGCCGGCGAAGGCACCGCGCAGCCGATCGCGCCTTGTGGTGCGTCGGGCCAAGCGGGCTGATATCGACGCCTTGGCGGATCTCAGCAATCGCGTCTATGACCCGGTGCCGGGGCACTCCAAGCGCAGTTTGCGCGCGCAATTGAATAACTTCCCCGAGGGGCAGTTCGTCGCCGAGTACGACGGCAAGATTGTCGGTCACTGCGCGACATTCATCATTGATGAGAGTGTGGCGCTTGGCCCGCATACCTGGGACGAGATCACGGGGCAGGGGTATGCCGCCCGCCATGATGAAGACGGCGACGTGCTCTATGGCATGGAAGTCAGTGTCGACTCGCGCTTTCGCCGCCTGCGCATCGGCCAGCGGCTTTATGATGCGCGCAAGCAGCTGTGCCAGGCGCTCGGCCTCAAGGGCATCGTGTTCGGTGGGCGTATGCCGGGTCTCGCGCGTCGCATGAAGGGTCTCGGTAGTGCCGAGGCCTACGTCGAAGCCGTGCTCGAGAAGAAGATTCGCGACACCGCCATCGGCTTTCATATTTCCAATGAGTTCGAAGTTGTCGGCGTCCTCAAGGACTATGACGCGTCCGATCGCCAGTCGCTTGGCTATGCGACGCACATGTACTGGCGCAATCCGGTCTATTTCGAGGATGTCGGCCGCAACCGCGATGCGACGGCGCTTGAGCAGAAGGATACCGTGCGCGTTGCGACCGTGCAGTTCCAGATGCGCGGGCTCGAAACAAAACAGGAGTTCGAAAAGCAAATCGAGTATTTCGTCGATGTTGCGTCTGACTACCGTTCCGACTTTGTCGTCTTTCCGGAACTGTTCACGTTGCAATTGTTGTCATTGGAAGAAAAACCGCTGCCGCCCGACAAGGGCATCGAGCGCGTTTCGGAATACACCGAGTGGTTCACCAAGCTGATGGAGCGCCTCGCGGTCAGCTACAACGTCAACATCATCGGCGGCTCACATCCGACACGTCAGGACGACGGCGAGATCCACAATGTCTGCTATGTCTTTCTGCGCGACGGTTCCGTGCACATGCAGAAAAAGATCCATCCGACGCCGGATGAGCGCAGATGGTGGAACATCAAGGGCGGCTCACGCGTTGATGCGATCGATACCGACTGCGGCCCGATCGGTGTATTGATCTGCTACGATGCGGAATTTCCGGAACTTGCCCGTCAGCTCGCCGATCAGGGCGCGATGCTGTTGTTTGTGCCGTTTTGCACGGACGAACGCCGCGGCTATCTGCGCGTGCGCTACTGCAGCCACGCGCGAGCCATCGAGAACCAGATCTACGTGATCCTCTCCGGCGTCGTCGGCAACCTTCCCAATGTCGAGAACATGGATATCCACTACGCTGAAAGCTGTATCCTGACGCCGTGCGACTTCGCATTCGCGCGTGATGGCGTCGCTGCCGACACGGCCGCCAATACCGAGACGATCGCATTCGCCGACTTGCGCCTTTCCGACCTACGCGTCGCCCGCCAATCGGGCACCACGCGCAATTTCCGAGACCGGCGCTTCGATCTCTACCGTGTCGTGTGGAATGACGGGCGCAAACGACCGTTGAAATGGTAGAGGCGGCAAAACAATTCTAACCTTTGACCACTTCCGTGCCGGCATCCTCATGACCATACTCCGACCACGACCCATCGTAGACCGCGGTATCCGGATGCCCGAGCAATGCCAGCGCCAGCGCCAAGACACCAGCCGTGACGCCGGAGCCGCAGCTCGCCGTAATCGGCTTATGTAAATCGACACCGGCATCGGCGAACGCGGCGGCCAGCTCTTCGGTGGCTTTCAGCGTGCCATCGTCGCGCAGCAAGCTCGCGAACGGCACGTTCATGGCCCCCGGCATATGGCCTGAGCGGAGCCCCTTGCGAGGCTCCGTTGCCTCGCCGCGAAAACGCGTGGCGGCGCGTGCGTCGATAATCTGCTCTGAGCCGTTGCTGACGATCGCCTTGACGTCGTCGAGGTCGCGAACCAGCGCCGCATTGAACCGCGCCGTGAAGTGTCGCTCGGAACGCTGTCGTGGCGGTTCATCGGTTGTGGGTCGGTTCTCCGCCTTCCACTTTTTGAGCCCGCCGTTGAGCACCGCGACATCCTCATGCCCCATCGTGCGGAACATCCACCACACTCGGGCGGCTGAATAAATGCCCTCGCTATCGTAAGCGATCACGCGCATGCCATCGCCTATGCCCATCTTCTTCATCATCGACGAATACTGAATCGGCGAGGGTAGCATGTGCGGTAACGGATTGGACTGATCCGCGATCGCATTGATATCGAAAAACGCGGCACCCGGAATATGCTCGCCCGTATATTCTTCCAACGCATTGCGCCCGCTGGTCGGTAGATGCGTCGAGCCGTCGAGCAATACCAGATCGGGGGCCTCCAGGTGCTCGGCGAGCCAGTCTGTCTCAACGATATAGCGACCGCGCACCACAGGCATGTTGTTTCCTCTCTTTGAATTCTTTTGTCCGTGTCAGGCAAATGCAATCCGCACGCGGCGGTTCTGCTTGCCTTTCTTCTCGATTTTTGTCACCGCCAGCGCCCCGATTTCGGACGTGCTTTTGACGTGCGTGCCACCGCACGGCTGCAGATCGACACTGCCATCGGGCCCGATCGCCACGAGCCGCACCTTGCCGGACCCCATCGGCGGCTTCACAGCCATGGTGCGCACGAGATCAGGATTGGCCTCAAGCTCCTCGTCCGCAATCCAGCGTGTCGTGACCGCGTGATCGGCATCAACCAGTTCATTGAGCTTGGTTGTGAGCAGTTCCTTGTCGAGTGCACCGGCATCCTCGATATCGAAATCGAGACGGCCATCGCCGGCGCCGATCTGGCCGCCGGTCACCGGAAAAGGGATCAGGCTGCATAACAAGTGCAGTGCCGTGTGGATGCGCATGTGCGCATGCCGTTTCTGCCAGTCGAGTTCCATCGTCACGGTCGCGCCCGGCTCCGGTACCGCCGTTGCGCCCTCCGCCGGTACGTGAACGATGGTTGCGCGGTCGGCGTCGTAGACGGTTGTTGCGATCGGGCACACGGCACCGTCGACAATCAACTGGCCGCCATCGCCCGGTTGACCGCCTGATGTCGGATAGAAAATCGATTTGTCGAGCACGATGCCGCCGCGGTCGTTGATCGCCAGTACGGCGGCTTGCTCGGTCTTCAGGTAGGCATCTTCGCGAAATAGCGGCGTGGACACAGGCAACGCTCCTTATGCGTCATCATCTTCGAAAACGGCTGGAATGCCGGCGCCATTGTCGATCAGCCATGCGGGGACCGGCAGGCTTTTCTCTCGCAGGAACGCGGGATTGAAGAGTTTCGATTGATAGCGTGAGCCGAAATCGCAAAGGATCGTCGCGATGGTATGGCCTGGACCCATTGCGCGGGCAAGTTCGATGGCACCGGCAACATTGACGCCGGAAGAGGCGCCGAGGCAAAGGCCTTCCTCTTCAAGCAATTGAAACACGATTTCCACGGCCCGAGCATCGGGAACTTGGAAGGCATGATCGACGACGGCATCCTCGAGGTTGGCGGTAATCCGCCCTTGCCCGATACCTTCGGTGATTGAGGAGCCTTCGCTCTTGAGTTCGCCGTTCTTGTAGTAATTGTAGAGCGCGGCGCCAGGTGGATCGGCAATGGCGATCTGGATGTCGCTGCGTTTTGTCTTGAGGCCCATCGACACCCCGGCCAGTGTTCCACCGGAGCCGACGGCGCAGGCAAAACCGTCAATTTTGCCGTCGGTTTGCGTCCACAGTTCCGGCGCGGTGGTGTCAATGTGCGCCTGCCGATTGGCGACATTGTCGAACTGATTGGCCCAGATCGCACCGCCGGGCCGCTCGGCGGCCAGCTTCGCCGCCAACCGGGCAGAGTACTTCACGTAGTTGTTCGGGTTGCGGTAGGGTTTCGCCGGTACTTCGACAAGCTTCGCGCCGAGAAGGCGAAGCGTGTCCTTCTTCTCTTGGCTCTGGGTTTCGGGAATGACGATCACGGACTTGTAGCCCAACGCCGCGCCGACGATGGTCAGCCCAATGCCGGTATTGCCAGCGGTGCCCTCGACGATCGTGCCGCCCGGTTTCAGCTCACCCTTGGCCACTGCGTCTTGAATGATCGACAGCGCAGCGCGATCTTTGACCGACTGGCCAGGGTTCATGAATTCGGCCTTGCCGAGAATTGTGCAGCCGGTTTCCTCAGAGGCGCGCTTCAGTTTGATCAGCGGCGTGTTTCCCACGGCTCTGCTGACATCCATTGCTATGGCCACGGTTCGTTCCTCTTCACGGTGTAGGGGGCATGGGCGTTTCGGCAAACTATTCTGCGCCGTGTGGCAGGGCAAGTGCCGAACCGGTGGCAGATCATTGAGCCAGAGTTAAACCTGACAATTTCATTATGATCCACTTGGTAACCCAGCATTAACCGCCTTCACGCATCCTAAGGCCAAGTTGAGAGGCTGCTGCTCGTCGCGAGCTCCGGCTCCGTTGTTAGCTTTAGGGTGAATCAAGATGAATTCCTTTATTAAGACAGGTCTGACGGTTGCCGCCGTCGCGGCAACATGCCTGGGCTCAATTTCCGTTGCCAATGCCGGCGGACTTTACAATCATGGTGGTTCGATGAAAGACGCACCGCAACTGCGCGGCAGCGTCAGCCGCTGCTATGTGCGTGGTGACGTTGGCTATTCGGCGTCGAGCTCACCAACTGTCGAACTCGATTCACCAAACTACATCGCTGTCGATACCGCGGATGCCGATATGGACAATGCCTTTATGGGTGAGGTCGGCATCGGCTGTGGTTCGGGCTCGCGCGGTTTTCGTGGTGATTTGACCCTTGGCTACTACTCGGATCGCGATGTCGATGGCATCAAAACCGACCGCCCGGGCGTCCATTATCCGGGCACGTTTGAAACCAAGGTCAGCTCCATGACCGCGATGGCCAATGTTTACTATGACATGGGCAAATTCCGCGGATTCGTTCCTTACGTTGGTGTCGGTATCGGTGTTGCCCGCCACAGACTGGGGTCGGTCTCGTTCGATCTGCGCAATCCGGACCCGCTCGGCGTGCCCGCCAACCCGGTGAACAACCTGGAAGGCTCGACACAGACCAATTTTGCTTGGTCCTTGATGGCCGGTGCCGCCTACCAGATTTCGGATCGGACCGTTGTCGACTTCGGCTACCGCTACATCGATATGGGTGATGTCGAATCCCGCCGTGGCAACATGTGCAACACGTGTGTCGCTGGTGGCAGTCAGGATCGATTGACCGTTGATGATATCACGGCGCATGAATTCAAGGTTGGCCTGCGCATTCACTTCGGTGGCCGCAGCAATCCGACATACAAATAAGCACGGAGCACGGACATTGTCCGGGCCACCTGGACACGTCTTGAAAACTGCGAAAGCCGGCCCCCTGGGGCCGGCTTTTATTCGGTTTGAAGCCTAAAAATGCAGGGTTCAGCCGGGCGATCGGGGATACCAACGCAGGTTGCTATTGATTTTACGTGATAAGGGCCGGTATATGTCCCGGCTTATCGGTTGCAGCATGGAGTGCCGCGGCGACTGACGAGCGTATTCAATCGGAATTCCGGGTGGTGTGTGAGAGGCTCATGCGCATTGGAGCGTGACCTACGTGGCTGTACCCGGCCGGCAAGGCGCCCTCGCAGGTGCCGGCAGCGATTGCGGGCGTGGTGGAATTGGTAGAAACGCTAGATTTAGGTTCTAGTGCCGCAAGGCGTGGGGGTTCAAGTACCTTCGCCCGCAC
>JAGDYV010000090.1:0-14325 GCA_049116495.1 Hyphomicrobiaceae bacterium
CGGAAGATGTGGATATAGACCGCGATAAAGAACATCGAAGCGCCGACCGCGTGCATTGGCTGGATCAGCCAGCCATAATTCACGTCACGTTTGATGTGCTGCACCGAATCAAATGCCATCGACTCGGCTGGGATGTAATGCATGGCAAGCACGATCCCAGTTACGATCTGCGCGACGAGGCAGAACGTCAGAATGCCGCCAAACGTCCACCAATAGTTGAGGTTGCGTGGCGTCGGAAAATCAACAAATTGACCATGCATCATGCGTCCAATTGGCAGACGCTCGTCCATCCATTTGGAAACGCGGCCTTTCGGCTCGTAGCTATCTTCGTGCGAACTCATGGTTCGTCAGGCTCCCTTGCGCTTAGCCGGTCTAGCCGATCTTGATTTTCGTATCGGATTGAAATGCATACGGCGGAACTTCAAGGTTCCGTGGTGCCGGACCTTTGCGAATGCGACCTGAATTGTCGTAGTGCGAGCCATGACACGGGCAGAACCAGCCGTCGTAGTCGCCCTTTACGTCGCCGAGCGACTGCCCCTTTGGGATACAACCAAGGTGCGTGCAAATGCCAACCATGACCAGCCACTTTTCGTGACCTTCCTTGGTTCGTGCCGTATCCGACTCCGGGTCAGGCAGGTCAGCGAGCTTGACGCTCCGCGCCTCATCGACTTCTTTTTTTGTACGATGGCGGATGAATACTGGCTTTCCGCGCCACATGATCGTGATCGCCTGGCCTTCTTCGACCGGCGACAAGTCGACTTCGGTACTTGCCAGTGCGACGGCACCGGCATCCGGGTTCATTTGATGGATGAACGGCCATAAAGTCAGCGCGCCACCGACAGCAAAGAAAGCCGGGCCCGCCAGTGTCATAAAATCGCGCCGTGTTGGTTCGTCAGCGTCCGAAGCCAATGACCCCTCCATTTCGAAGTCGCTCCAACCGTCTGCGGCTGGCTATTCGATGCCAGTACCGTTTGATCGGTCGAGTTCCGTATTCTTCTATCGCGTGTTCGTACGCCGAGCCGTAAATGTTCCAGACCAAAGGATCTAATTGGCGGCCGAACGATCAAAGCTATAGCATAGCAACAGAATGAGCGTATCGGCATCGAACTTGCCCAAACTTTTGGCACTGTTCGAGCCCCGTCTCAAGGCGACATAAGCGTTCCAACCCAAGGCATTTTGGCGCATATGTGAATTTGCGTTGGGCGCAACAAATGGTGGATAACAATGCGAGTGGCGCTCTATCAGCCGGACATTCCGCAGAATACCGGTACCATCTTGCGCATGGCGGCCTGCCTGGGTGTTGCGGTCGATATCATCCGGCCGGCAGGATTTGATATATCTGACAAAGCGTTGCGTCGTTCTGTGATGGACTATAGCGACGGTCATGAGATCGTGCGTCATGACAACTTGGAAGCTTTTCTGGGTGCGATTCGTGTCAACATCAGAACGCGTCTGATTGCGATTACAACACAGGCGCCAACCATTTATGTCGACCACGCCTTTCAGGCCGATGATGTATTGTTGCTTGGTCGGGAGACTGCCGGTTTGCCGGATGCAGTGCATTCAGCCTGTGATGGGCGCGTCACGATCCCGATGCAGCAGGGCAAGCGTTCGCTCAACGTCGCTGTTGCCGCCGCGATGGTCACTGGCGAGGCGTTGCGCCAGATCGGTGGTTTTGCCCATTGCTAAAGTCGGCAGGACGCGCTGGGTGACAAGCGTGTCAGAGGCGAATCGAAATGAATATCGCCCGGCAGACAGGCTTCGCCTGAACCGGATCGGCGACGCGCGATGCGTCGACCATCGCGGGCCGTCGCATCGCCTGTTACGCCGCATCCTCGCGAACCAGGAAGCCACCGGACTGGCGCGCCCAGAGGCTGGCATAAAGACCGCCTTTATCGAGCAACTCGGTGTGCGTGCCTTGCTCGATGATCTGACCGGCATCCATCACGACAAGACGGTCCATCTCCGCAATTGTCGACAGTCGATGAGCAATCGCAATTACGGTTTTGCCAGCCATCAGATTGTAAAGCTGCTCCTGAATCGCGGCTTCAACCTCCGAATCTAGCGCACTGGTCGCCTCATCGAGAATCAGGATCGGCGCGTCCTTGAGGAGCACGCGCGCGATCGCTATGCGCTGGCGCTGACCGCCCGACAGCTTGACACCGCGTTCACCAACGTGGGCATCATAGCCCCGGCGCCCCTTGCCATCCTCAAGATCGACAATGAACTCCTGCGCCTGGGCCTTTTCGGCAGCCAATCTGGCGGCTTCTTCGCCGGCATCGGGGCGACCGTAAAGAATATTGTCGCGCACCGATCGGTGCAGCAGCGAGGTGTCCTGCGTGACCATCGCGATGTTCTCGCGCAGACTCTCCTGGCGCACGGCGGCGATATCCTGGTCGTCGATCAGGATGCGGCCGCTTTCGAGATCGTGGAAGCGCAGTAGCAGGTTGACCAGGGTCGACTTGCCCGCACCCGAGCGTCCGACCAAGCCGACTTTTTCGCCGGCCCGGATTTCGAGCGACAGATCCTTGATGATGCGCCCGGCATGTTCCGGCTGCGCCCGCCCGTAGTTGAATGAGATGTTGTCGAACGCGATTGCGCCATGCGCAACGCGCATTTCGCCCGCTCCAGCCACATCAACAACTTCGCGTTCGCGCGCAATCGTATCGATACCGTCACGTACGACGCCGATATTCTCGAACAGACGCGCCACTTCCCACATGATCCAGTGCGCCATGCCTTGCATGCGCAGAACGAGCCCGACGGCAACAGCTATGCCGCCAGTCGTGACCGCATTGATCGACCAGAGCCACAGCGATAACCCCGCAACCGAGAAGATCAAAAATCCGTTCATGACATTGAGCGTGAGTGTCAGCAGCGTCACGTAGCGCATCTGCTCATGGACGTTTTCGAGAAACGGCGTCATGCCCTTTTGCGCATAGCCATCTTCGCGATCAGCGTGGGCAAACATCTTGACGGTGGCAATGTTCGTGTAGCTGTCAACGATCCGCCCGGTCATCATCGAGCGATGCTCGGCCTGCTGCATTGAGATGCGGCCCAGGATCGGCACGAAGTAATAGAGCGCGACGAGATAGGCGGCGAGCCAAAGCAGCAGGGGCGCCGTCAGCCGGAGATCGCTGATTGCGAACAGAAACAACGCACCTAAGAAATAGATGACGACATAGTTGAGAATCTCAGCAAATTTGAGCACGACATCGCGAACGCCAACCGAGCTCTGCATGACTTTGGTCGCAACCCGCCCTGCGAAGTCGTTCTGGAAGAAGCTCAACGATTGCCGTAGCAGGTAACGGTGCGCCTGCCACCGGTTGCGCATCGCGAAGTTACCCATCAGGCCCTGGTTGACCGTCAGTTCGGCGACGAACTTGATTGCCGGTAGAACGGCCAGCACGATGAATGCCATGCCGGCCATCTGCCAGCCATGGTCTGCCCAGAACGTGTCGCGGTTGGCCTTCGCTAACCAGTCAACCAGCGTACCGAGGTACGAATAGACCAGGATCTCAAATAGGGCCGTGACACCTCCGGTGACGGCAACAGCTGCGATCATGTGGCGGAACGGCCAAGCGTAATGCTTGATAAATCCCCAGAAGTCGGCCGGAGGGCGCGACGGTGCATCCGGTGGGAACACCGTGTCGCGGGTCTCGAACCAGCGAAAGACAGGGGTGAATATTCTATTGAACACGAGAGGCATCCTTGAACAGCGGGCGGGCGCCCCGGTTCAAGGGGCTGCCTTATTGAAGTCGATCGGGTCGACGCAGTAGGGGCTTAGCAAAAATCATGTCTATCCCGGCAGCGACCTGCCGCATGGCGCAGCATGCGAAGGCGCAATATTATTTCAGTTTGATCTTCATCATTGTCATGGTCCGACAATCGTCGTAGGCGCCACAATAGGCACCAGCGAGCGGCTCCTTTGCCTGACAATCATGGCAAAATCTTAGCCGCCAGATAAATCAGATGAGTGGGATACACGTCATGCTCGACGAACGCAAGGAACAAGCTCGGCAATGGTTCGAGACGCTTCGCGATCAGATTACATCATCGTTCGAGCAGCTTGAAGCCGATTTACCGGCGACGGCCATGCTCAGCGATCAGCCGCCGGCAACGTTCGAGCGCACGCCCTGGCCGCGCACCTGCCATGTCACGGGCGGGCCCGGCGGCGGCGGCGTAATGTCGATGATGGGCGGTCGTGTGTTCGAAAAAGTCGGCGTGCACACATCGACCGTCTTCGGCGAATTCGCGCCGGAATTCGCAAAGACAATTGACGGAGCCAGCGCGGATCCGCGGTTTTGGGCATCTGGCATTTCGTTGATCGCACATCCGCAAAACCCACACGTGCCGGCCGTGCACATGAACACCCGCATGGTCGCGACGACCAAGTGGTGGTTTGGTGGTGGCGCCGACCTGACGCCTGTGCTCGACGCACGCCGGAATCAGGAGGATGCCGACACGGTCGCGTTCCACAATGCCATGCAGGGCGCCTGCGAGGGCCACGCGATCGCTGACTATCCGGCCTACAAGAAATGGTGCGACGAGTATTTCTACCTGCCGCATCGCGAAGAGATGCGTGGCATCGGCGGCATCTTCTATGACCATCTTACACCGCCCGAAGCCGACGGTGGTTGGGACGCCGCGTTTGCCTTTACGCAAGATGTCGGTCGCGCGTTCGCCGCGATCTATCCCGAACTGGTGCGGCGCAATTTCGAGACCCCCTGGAGCGAGACGGAACGCGACGAGCAGTTGGTGCGTCGCGGCCGCTATGTCGAGTTCAACCTTCTTTACGATCGCGGTACGCTGTTCGGCCTCAAGACCGGCGGCAACGTCAACAGCATCCTGTCCAGCATGCCGCCAGCGGTTAAGTGGCCCTGAGCCGGTCAACAGAAGAAAACAACAGCGCGTGACGAAAGCTTAGCAACCGGCCGAAGCGCCACGCGCAATCGTTCGGGTGATGACGCGTGCCGCCAGCTGCGACCCGGCAACCGATGCGTGATTGCCATCCGCAGAATAGAGTGTGGCGCGCTTCGCCGAGCCAACCCAGCAGGTGCCGACCGGCGCGATGGTGACCCGCGGGCGGCGCGCCACCTGGGCGTAAGCCTGGCGCATAGCCTGCCACATGTGTTTCGTGTTCGACGCGCGCCCGTGAAAATAGCGACTGCCATCGCGCCATGGCCACGTCTGATAGAGCACGATGCGGGTTTCGTGCGGAATTCGTTGCCTGAACCAGTCGACGGCGTTGAGAAATCGCTGCCGGCCGCCGGGCGATAAAAACGTCGCCGATGCTTCCTGCAGCACGACGACATCCCAGACCCGGTTCGTGAGCGCCGCTTTGACATCCGCTCGCTTGGTAAAGCTTGAGAGTTGCGCGCCGCCTCGCGCAAACGTCAGAATGCGGGTTCGGCCTTTCGCGGCGCGCAGGCGATGCTGTACGCGTTGCGGCACGTTGTTAACGAACAGGTGCGAATTGCCGACGAAGAGGACGCTAAAAGTACCGGTTTTCCCCGGCCCCTGTGCATGAGCCGTCGCAACCGTGCCGACGGCAAGTGCAAGGACTATGGCAAGACGTGTCCCCAGATTGGCGTCCAGTCGATAGTTCGACTGCGTCTTATGTTGCATGATTGGTCGTTCCATTGCCACTGGCTGCACGTTCGCATTGCGCAGGTTCTGCAATCAGGCAACGATCAGCCGGTCGCTATCGGTACACGATACCGATATCAATCGCCTGCTCACATTTGATCACGATGAGCGGTTATGCCGAAGCATCAGCCCGAGACCTGTCGGCACGCGCAACCCTTTCATCGCCAGTTCGAAACCCTCTTCCGGTGTCTCTGACTTCAGATTTGGCAACCAGCACATTGTCGTTTCCCTGTTGCCCTAATCGAAATCCGCTTGCTCATCCCTCTATTTCGCAGCCTCGACCCGCACCGCTGAACCCTCAAGCCACACCGCCTGATCGCCGCCAAACCTGGGGGTTGGCCGCTCCCAGTACGGCTGCGTTTCGGAGAGCTGCAGGACGGGGCCAAGATGGCGCAATGGTCCATGGCTGGTCGCCGTTTCGATGCGCAAGGCATCCAGTTCGGTGTCGCTGAGGTCCATGCCCGGCGCCTCGTAAGTCGTCTTGCCTTGGCGGTGGATGAACATGCCTGATTGGCACAGCGACACCCGCACGTGATAGCTGCCGCCTTCGCGCGCGCGCCGGGCAAGCGCGAGCAGGACGCCGTAGGCGCCGAGATAGCCCGTCGTGTAGTCACACGCTGCGGCCGGCAGCAGTTTCGGTCGGCCATCGTTGGTCGCAGCACCGTCGTTGCAGATGCCGGTAACTGTCTGCGCGACCTGCTCCCAGCCGGCGCGATGCGAGAACGGTCCGTCGGCGCCAAAACAGCTGATGGAAAGGCATACGATGCCGGGGCGAAGTGCGGCCAGGTCTTCCGGCGCAAAGCCCATCTTGGCCATCTCGCCGGGACGGTAGCCTTGAGAAAACACGTCTGCATTGCGTGCCAGTTCGCGTAACTTGTCGGCGCCGGCATTGTCTTTGAGATTGAGGAAGGTCGAGCGCTTGCCGTGGCTGGTGTCCATCACGTGCTCTTTGATCTGCGGCAGATGCTCGGCCGTGATCATGAGGACGTCGGCGCCGTTTTCAGCCAAAGTGCGCGCCGCGATCGGGCCGGCAAGAATCCGGGTGAGGTCGAGTGCACGGATACCGGAGAGCGGGCGGTCCCCCTCGGGAAACGGTTCCGGTTCGCTGTCGGCAATTTTTATGATCTCGACAATCGGTTTGCCAGCCAGCACCTTGCCGTGTTCGGTCGCAAGCCATTCGTCGTTGCTGCGCACCATCGCGCCGCACGCGCGCGCTTCGTCGATCGCCGCTTCGAGATCGAGCGCGTCCCACTCGGCAACCGCCTTGCCGACGGCGTCCGGATGAAACTCGCAGCCGAGCACTTTTTGCACGCGCGCCTGCAGGTTCGGCAACCCGAAATGCGGCAGGAACCAACGGCCATCCTTGGTTGGCCACGGTTGCGTGCATGCGATCATGTGCTCGTGGCGCGAGTTGACCACCGGCTCGAACACCCCGGCGTCATTCTCCATCTGCAGATAATGTGTGCTCCTGAGCGCGGCTGCAGCCCGCCTGGCATCGATCGCAACTGCCTGGCGCCGACCGGTCTTGAGTTCCCAGATGTCAGATAGCGCCGTGCCGACACCGCCGAGTACTGCGGCACATGTCTCGCCGATCTTGAACTGCGTCGAAAACACCGGGTCGCTGCCGGTGACCTTGACGTCGCCGATGTCTGACAGTCCGTCACCACGGATGCCGAGAACTTCGTCAAATGCGGTTTTCTGTCCAGTCATGATGGCATGCCTCCGGTCAAAAAGTGTACGCTACACTACGTCGAGCCGACATCGATTGGGAATGGCTGGCGATCCAGGGCATGATCGATCGTCGGGCGCAACACTGAGGAACATAAGCATGGCTGTCGTTGAAACTGAAACCCACGGGGCAACCTTCGTGGTGCGCATGAACCGGCCCGAGCGGCTCAACGCGCTCAACGGCGAGTTGCGTGAACAGATGGCGCAAGCGTGGGCCATGTTTCGCGAAAGCCCGGACCTCGAGGTTGCCATCCTGACCGGCACGGGGCGTGGTTTCTGTGCCGGCGAGGACATGAAGGAAACGCTTGGCCATGGCGTGCCGGGCGGCCAGAAGGTTGCCACCGAAGATTGTTTTCGAGGCGGCATGCTGGAAAAGCCGGTTATCGCGGCGGTTAACGGATTCGCGATGGGTGGCGGCTTCATGCTGGTTGAGTGCACCGACCTGCGCGTTGCGGTGCGCGGCACATTGTTCGAGATCAGCGAAGCCAAGCGCTGGCTGCTCGGCGGCTACAATCACGGCCACGTCGCCAACCTGCCTTATCCGATTGCGATGGAGATGGCGCTTGGCTACCGCTTCACCTCCGAGCGCATGTATGAACTGGGCTTCGTCAACCGCCTCGTCGAGCCCGACGAGCTGATGCCGACCGCCCTCGAAATGGCCGAGCACCTGCTGACGTTGCCGCCGGCGTCGCGGGTCAACACAGTGCACATGATGCGCCAGATGCGTCCGCGCCCGACCGCCGACCAGGATGCGCTCGCGGCGAAACTGCACGATCACGGCGCCAAGAGCGACCTGATGGAATCGCGTGCGGCGTTTGCCGAAAAACGCAAACCCAAGTTCAAGGGCTGGGACAATCCGGAAGACCGGTTTCGGATGCCGAAGGTTTAAGGGGCGCGCACTGGTGGCGTCTCGTATGGGGCAAGCAACGCACGCCGACCTGCGCGAGTAAGACCAAGACAATGTAAGGTAAGCTTAGCCGCTCGGTCATTGATTCTGCGCGCGAGCGCCACCCAGAAGTGTCATCCTCGGGCTTATCCCACTATTGTCCGGTTGAAGCCAAATGCGCTGCGCCAACGGTTTGAAGGGACCAGAATTGGTTGCGCGATCCAGGCTCTTTGGCATAGCCGCACATCGTCTCATCACAACGCCTGTAACGCGAAGGGCCCCGGATAAACACTGCGTGTTTTCCGGGGACGCGAATGTGGTGAGGCGACGGATTCCAATTGCCACACAGTTACGTGTCGCAATGCCGTTCGATGCACCGCGGGGGCCTCCGTGGCCGCTTCTCTTGGCGCGTCCCCGGACGGCTGCGCAGCAGACGATCCGGGGCCCTTCGCATCTCGGCTGTGGCGCGGCTTGGATGACGCTTGCGCGTGATGGCAGGTTTCGTCGGACACTCCAAATCACGTTCCTAGCAACCCCCACAAAAGCAAAAGTAAAGCCTCGCAGGATCTTGCATTGATCGGGTGAATTCTTAACCGGACAGTCGTGGCACATGGCCGAGGATGACAAAGGTGGTGACGGCGCCCCACCGTTTTCGCAGGACCAAGGCGCGAAGTTCACCCTACGGCCCCGTCGTTCGCGTCACGACGAGGTCGTCGGCGCGCAGTGCTGCGATTTCATCGTCTCTGTAACCGGCTTCCGCGAGAACCGCATCGGTCTGTTGCCCGAGCAGCGGGGTCGGCTTGATGTCGTCGGTGTTGTTGCCGACGCCTTCGAACTTGAGATAGCGGCAGACCGCCGTCAGTGAGCCAGCCGAAGGGTGCTGGCGGGTGACGGACCAGCCGTTGATGTCGGTGTGCGGGTCGTCGAAGAACACGGTGCTCTCCGGCGCCTGGGCCGGCGCGAACGGGATTGCGGCCTGTGCCAGCAACGCGCTGGCGGCCGCCCGGTCGAGTTTGGCGAAAGCTGCTGCGGCCGCGATTCCGAACGGCGTGTCGTTGGGATGCGCATGGTTGATGGTGCCAGCATCCGGCAGGGGCGCGCTCAGCCCCAATGCGCCGGCAAACGCCGCGCGTTCGGCATCCGTATCGGCTGCGACGTAGAGATAACCGTCGGTACACGCATAGAGCCGGTGGCACGGATGCGGGCCGTGTTGACCTTTGTCGGCGAGCGGGCGGACCGGTTTGCTGGCGTAGCGCGTGAACCACTCGGAACTGAGCATGATGCCGCCGTCGAGCAAATTCACTTCGACGCGCTGTCCCCGGGTTGAATTGCCATGGGCGGCGACCCGCCGTCTGGCATAGAGCGCCAGCACGGTGCCGAATGCCGCCATCGTGCCGGTCGTGAAATCAGTCGGTGCCAGTTGCGCGGCAAACGATGGCGGATTGCCGGCACCACCTTGCGCACGCTCAAGCCCGATGAGGGCTTGAGCCAGCGGGTCAATGCCGGGGCGGTGTGCGTAGGGCCCGGACAGGCCGTAACCGCTGATCTGTGTTTCGACCATGGCGTCGTCGACCGCATGGCCGATGCCCATGCGTTCCGTCGCGCCGGGGCGCAGGTTGGCAAGCAGCACGTCGCATGTCGTGGCGATACGCTGCACGATGCTTTTGCCTTCCGGCTTCGAAGTGTCGACCGCGATCGACCGCTTGGCGTAGTTGACCGAATAGAAATACGTCCGCCCGATCGGCCGCGAGATGTCGCCCGTCGGCGGCTCCAGCTTGATGACATCCGCGCCAATATCCGCAAGCAGGCGGCCGGCGATCGGCCCGGCAATGAGGTTGGTGATCTCCAGGACACGCACGCCAGCCAGCGGTAACGATTTCGATGGCGCGCCTGCAATCTGCGCTGTGGCGATCGCCGGAGCGCTGGCTCGCTCGACCGCGACAGCCAGGGGTGTAACCGCCGCCGCCCGTGGTCCCTGCGGCGCCGATGGCGTGGCGCGCATCTTGACCGGCACGCCCATCACCTGCATGGCGCCAACTGCCGGATCATCGAGCGTTGCCAGCATGCCGTTGTGCGCGACTTGCGGATCGGCCATGCCATCTTCGTTGGTCTGCGACCGTGCAAAAGGAATGTCGCGCGCTTCAAGATCCGCAATCCAGGCGGCGGATGGGCGCGTGATCATGACGTCGCGGACCACGCCGCGCAGGTACGAATCGGCTTCCGGCGTCTTCGGCGTATGGCCACCGTCGTAAACCGGATCGGCGAGCACGTCGGCAATGCCCATGAGGTCGGCCGCGCGGGCAATGAACCCGTGATGCACGCAGCCGAGTTGCAGCCACTGGCCGTCAGCGCATTCGTAAACGCTGTAGAACGGCGCGCTGCCATAAGGGTTGGTTTGGAACGTGTGCGGCTTTAGGTTCTCGCCGACGACTTTCGGGTGATAGAGCAATGCGCCGGCGACCAGCGACGTCTCGACGTGGCGGCCATGTCCCGTCGCTTCGCGATCGTAGAGCGCGGCGGCACTGCCAAGTGCCGCCAGGATGCCGGCACCAACGCTTGGCAGCGGATGTGCCGCGTGGATCGGCCCATCGCGAAACCCCGGCAGGCCGGCGAGGATGCCGAGACGGGCGAGCACCAGATCGTCGATGGCCGGTTCGCCGGCGAGCGGTCCGGTCTCGCCATAGGCGGTGATCGAGGTCACGATCAGGCGCGGGTTGGCGGCGCGCAACTTCTGCGCCACGAGCGCAGTGGGCCGTGCAGCAGGGCAAAAATCCTCAAGGACGATATCAGCGCCGGCAATCAGGGCGCCCAGTTGTTCTTCATTGTCTGCCGGGCACAGCACGGCTTCCTTGCCGCGGTCCCACACACGAAAGCCGCCATCGCGGTGCAGCTGGGCCACATCATCGATGACACGCAGGACGCGGGCGCCGTGATCGCTGAGGAATAGGGTTGCCAGCGCACCGGCCGCCCCCCTGGTCAGATCGATCACCGTGATGTCTTGCAACGCGCCTGCCATATCGTGCCTGCTGCTCATGTCGTTCAATATTGAAGGCCCCCAACCTAGGTCAAAGCCGCCGGGCGTGGGGAACGGCGAACGCGCGCTGAAACTGAAATCCGCCTCTTGATTGTCTCGGCCGCGGGCGGGCAATGCCCACAGGATTGTGGCTCAATATGCGTTGGCGGGCGCCAAATGCGTTATCATGCGGCGCGAAACACAAGGCAGCCGAGAGGTTCATTGTCATGACGATTGAAACGGAATGGCGCGACTATGACGTCGTCGTGGTTGGCTCGGGTGGTGCGGGCAGCCTCGCGGCGCACGCGGCCGCCGAGGACGGAGCGCGTGTTCTGGTTGTGTCGAAAGACCCGATCGGCTGCTCGGATACGAAGATCTCGGAAGGTGCTGTGACGGTGCGCGAGGCCGGCGATGACAGTGATACGCAGGCGGTGCTGTCGGAGAACGTCAAATTGGCAGGCGGCGACCTGCCGTTGCCGTCGATCACCGATGCTTTCGCACAAGACAGCAAGGCTGCCTACGACACCTATCGCACTCATGGTCTGCGCCCGGCGATCGATGCGTCGGGACAAAAGCCAAAAGCGATGCCGCTGCCGCTTGGCGGCCATACCAGGCGCCGCACGGTCGGCCACACCAACAACGGCGTCGCCTTCGGGCATGCCGGTTGGCAGGCCATGATCCAGAACAAACGCATCGACTATCTCGAAGATGCCTGGTTTCTCGAGTTGATCACGGATGAGGCGGGCGGGCAAAAGAAGATCGTCGGCGGACTTATCTATGACGCATCGCGCGGCAAGCTGGTCGCCGTGCGGGCGCCGTCGGTGATCATCGCGGCCGGTGGGCTATCGACGATCTACTTTCCGAAAACGGACACGATGCGCGGCAACACGGGCGACTCGTATGCGCTGGCCGCGCGCGCCGGTGCCGATCTCGTCGATATGGAGCAGGTGCAGTTCCTGCCGTTCTGCCTGGCGTCCCCGCCATCCTACGAAGGGCTGTTATGCGGTGAACCGGTGACGGCCAGTTATCTCGGTGTGCTGCGCGACAAGAACGGCAAGGTTATTCTCGACGGTGTTTATCTGCGCACGCGGGCGGAGTGTTCGTCCGCGATCATGCGCGCCGTCGAAGATGGCCGCGGCAGTCCCAACGGCGGCGCCTACCTCGATATGACGGCGAATATGCAACTGCCGCGTTCCGGGCCGTATTTCTATCGGTTCCTTGAAACGTGCCTGCCATCGTGCCTGCAGAACGCCCGCCAGGCGCTCGGCAAGAAAGCCGGTAAGGTTGAAGAACCGTGGGAGGTTCGCCCGGGGGCGCACTATTCGATGGGTGGCCTCAGAGCCGATGCACATGGTGCAGCGGTTGGCGGCGATGGTGAGGGGCAGCGGCGTGAAGGGATCGCCGGCTTGTTCGCGGCCGGGCAGGCGATGGGCGGTGTGTTCGGCGCCAACCGGCTCGGCTCGACATCGCTGACGGAGAACGGCGTTTTCGGCAACCGTGCCGGGCGGGCCGCGGCCGAATGGGCGCGTGAGGCCAAGGGCGGCAACGATGATGCGCTGTTTGCCGACGCGCTTCGGGCGGTCACGAAACGGTTCGGGCAAAAGGGGACGATTGCGGCGGCAAAGCTCAAGATGGAGCTACAGAAAGAGTGTTGGGAGTGCATCGGTCCGGTCCGCACGGCCGACCGGGTGGCGCGGATGGACCGGCTGATTGCCGACTGGACACGGCAGCTCGATGATGTTGCGATTCCGGCCTATACAACCTGGAATCAGGCGTTCATCGAGTACGAAGAACTGCGCAACATGCTCGATACCGCCAAGGCGGTGTCCATCGCGGCGCGGGAACGCGATGCCAGCCTCGGCGGTCACGTGCGTCTCGACAAGGGCTCGCTATCGGCCTTCGCGCAGCCCTATTCGACGGTCGTGCGTCGTCGCGACGATGCCTCCTGGCAGGTGGAGCGGGCGGTGCGCGAGCGCACGCCATTAAAACGGATCATTTCGTACAAGGCGCAAGATGCCTGGCGCAAGGTACAGGCCAAGGCGTTGCGCCTGATGCCGATGCAGGTCCAGGACAAGATCCTCGAGAAGCGCTACGCCGCGATTATGGGGGCAAGCGGTGCCGCGCCGCAGGTCGAACCGGGTGGAGTCGACGCGGCGATCGGGGAGGCGACATCGGCGTGAAAGTAGAAATCGTGCTGCACCGCGACGGTGAGACCGAAGTCGCGGAGTTTGATTATGAGAAGCGGGAAGAGCGCGAGCGCCCGATGGCGCTTGATGTGCTGTTGCAGGCGCAGGCGACGACGCTGCCCGACCTGGCGTTTCGTTATGGCTGCCGCTCGCGCAACTGCGGCGTGTGTACGATCGACATCAACGACAAACCTCGGATTGCCTGCCGCGCGCGGGTACGCGAGGGGGATCGCCTGAGCCCCTGCGCCACGCTGCCGGTGCTCAGCGATCTGGTCGTGCGCCGCGATGGCATCGCGCGTCAGATGCAGGGCCGGCTGCCGGCAGGGGGCGGCGGCAATGACCTCAACGTTGAAGCGCCCGAGGCGTATCACGATCTGACAGCCTGCATCGAGTGTTACGCGTGCCTCGACAACTGCCCGATGCATGCCCGCAATTTTGGTGACAAGCTGCCGGGCGATGCGGCGGCAGGCGACATCCCGGATGCCTCGGCCGGCTACCGTTGGGGCAATCCGTTTTCGCTGTTGAAATTGCAGCGCATCCGGCTCGATCCGATCACCAGTGAGGCCGACAAGGCTGCGGCATTGGATGGCGCCGTCGAACTCGGCCTCGACGCCTGCGTCGGCTGCCCGGGCTGCAAATGCGGCGTCGGGATTGATTTGAAGGGGCAGGTTGTCGGTGAGTTGTTGGGGGCGGCGAAGGGGCGGTTGCCGGAGACGTAGGGGGCAGGACGTCGTTGGCGCTCACTGTTGACCCTTAGCCGACTTTGAGCCATTGCCAACTTTGCGAAAACCCACTCATCAGAAACGAATGTCTGCGCATAGCAAATCGTCTGCCCGGCGTGGCGACATCTAGCAGAATTTGGT
>JAGDYV010000091.1:0-26781 GCA_049116495.1 Hyphomicrobiaceae bacterium
TCTCCGGCAGCGAAATCCGCCGGGTTCCTTGGATTGGCGGGTCAGCTTGCCAACTCTTTTACGGACTTGAGTCGCTCGCCGTTGATGCATGGACCTCATTGTCTGACCACCCCATAATTGCACTATAATAGTTAATTTGCGCTCACTTTTATTGGTTATCAAAAATAAAATAGAATATTAATGTCCAATTCAAGCCATGGCTACGGCATGCAGGGAGCATGCTGCCAATTTAAATTGCGAGTTGCGTTGGGCCTCGTCGAGATTGGAACAATTGTGCTGACGTGTCACCACGCGCCTAGAACGTGACGGCCCATCAAATACTTGAATATTCTGGTATCAACTAGGTCAAAGTTCCCCATCAACCTGTCGTGTGAATTTGAGCGCATAGCGTCCGCTATGGGGGTCAAGCTCAGCGGCAACGTGCTCACGGTTGGGATTGAACAAATTGACCCTAAGCAGACGCCGGCCAGCCAATATTAGTCAGGTGCAGAGAAACCCTTAGTTCGGTCGATGCGTTTGCCCATCACTGATCGCTGAAACGTTATAGATGGCTGCAGCTGAAAGATGCTGCTCAGCATCAAGCAATGCGTGCGCAAAGCCGCTTGCCTCTTCCAGCATTGGATCTATTTCGGATGATCCGAGAAGGGCAAAAGCACACGCTCTTAACGCGGGGCAGTTGTCATGCTGGCAAGCGGCTATTACGGAGACCGCGACGCACTCGTCTCGGCAAAACCCCGCACAACCCGGAGGTAGAGTTTCGATTTGCCGACATTGCGCGCTGTGAACGGCTCGGACCCACGCCGAAAGCTCGCCCATTGCCAACTTTGCCAACTTGGGTCCAAGTGTCCGGGCATAGATATTCCAAACCGCTTCCCAACATGATGTGTCTTGGAAAGTGTAACCGGTGTACCAGCCTCGAAACCCAACACCGACCAGACGTTCGGGCGTCATCGCCATTTCACGTCTCATGCCCTGCTTCCTTTATTGACTTGTTCCTGCGGTCCAGAACTTTCGACCTGTAAGTCGACAGCCAAACTTTGACGATTGATTTTCGACCAAGTTCCAGGGCTTGGAAGATTGGGCCAAGGTAGATTGCAAACAGACTGTGAGGAGAGCTTGCTCCCTTACCCAGTCCATAGCCGCGCGGCTTGCTCTGATCGTTGGCGAGCTCAAGGCTTCCGCCTATTCGATCCCAAACGGATAACACCGCGCCGAAGTTTCGGTCGTAGTGCCGCTCCTCAACAGAGTGATGGATCTGATGTTGTGCTGGAGAGATTAGCCATTGTTCCCAACTCCTGCCGTATGAGATCCAGACATGTGAATGGCGTAGATTCGAACCGGCCGCGTTGAATGCGAAAAGAAAGACGTTGGCGCCAAGGATCGACATCAACGAGGTACGATCACCAAAGAAGAAGAGGAAGATCGAAATTGCAAAAGCTTGAACGATCTTTGAGCGCAATCCGAAGAGTACCGCTTCGACAGGGTGCGTGCGGTACACGGTGAACGGTGTCAGCACTTCCGCAGAGTGATGAACTTGATGGAAGCACCAAAGCGCAGGCCAGCGATGAAGGGCGCGATGCAGCAGATACTTCGTCGCGTCATCAAGCAAGAACAGCGTCAGCGTAAAAAAGCTGGCGATCGCCCAAGCAGGCGCACCCGGCCAAAGGGAAACGCGACCATTTAGCCAAATATGCAGACCTTCAAAAATTATAGTCGCCACGAAAAGTTTGGAAATCAGCCGTGGCGCCAAGCCCATCATCAAAACTTGATTGAACATTAAAACGAGGTAGTCGGTGCGCGCTGATTTCGATAGCCATATGCGTCTGTCAAAAAGCTGACCGAGTGTGGTGCGGAGCCCGGCTCGCCCGAAAACAACCGGCACAATCAGAGCGATCAACAGCGCCGATAGGAGGTACCCGATGAACACGCGCTTTTGCGGGTTCAATAGCGGACCAAAAATCTGATCAACGTAGTTGGCAAGTACATCCATGGCCGACACCAGACAATGCGGCGGGCTTCGAATGAAGCCCGCATATTCCTGCTGTTTCAGTCGTTCTCGGCGCTGTTACCGGCTCCAAGCGATTTCGCGAGCGTCGCCAAGTCGCCGCTGATCGCGTTGTTGCGGGCTTTGACGCCGAACTTGTCGATCATCAGCTTCTGTACCTTGGCCATGTGCAGCATGTACTCACCCCACGAGATCGTCTGATCGCGTAGATAGTTGCCCTTGCGATTCATATCGACGACTTGCGTTTCATCCAGCATCAACGGGCCGTAACCGATCAGACGGTTCAATCGTGTAGCCGTCTCGCCAAGGTTGTCCTTGCCGGTCTGCAACGCCAGCGCGAAGCCCTTCAGCTCGCCCCAGTGCTTGATGTAGTTCTTCAGAACTTTAGATGGATCGCCCTTGGCATCGCGAATGGTCTTGAGCTTCGTCATATCCTTGTACACGGAGCCAGCGTACTTGAAGGTCGCTTCTGCCAGAACCCTCTGCCAGTTCTCGCGAACGACACTGGCATAGCCAATCAGCTTGGCGCGCTGGCTATCAGTAAGCTTGGCACCGTTGGCAGATGCGATCAGTTTTCTTCCATCTACGAAGGCGCGCGTGATTGTGTGCAGATACTTTGTGCCATTGCTCTTGCCGTAAACCGAAGCATCGAAGCCTGCTGCGTAGTAGGCCGGGCCAAATGTCATCTCGGTTTTGAGATCAATTTTGCCGTCGCCATTCGCGTCCGCCGCTTTGACAGCGCCCTCGCGTTGCTTCGCGATGTCGTAGACCTGCTTTGGCGTTAGACTTAACGTATGTGCAGGCGTTCCGAAATATCCGAATGCCTCATCCCAAACATGCTCCTTGCCCGTGTACGCCGCACCTTTGCTGTACGGTCTATCATTTGGTTTTTTGTCAGCAGTAAGCAGTTCATCGAGATAGTTGTCGACGGCCTGATTGTAGGAAACGGCACCCATCACAAACTTGGAGATGAGCTGCGGATAGTTGTAGCCGTTGGCGGTGTCGAGGCCTTTGTTGGCCTCGGATGCTTTGTTGATCCAGAATTCAACAAGCTCTGGGCCGGTCATGTTGTTCGGCATGCCGGTGATCGTGCCTTTGAAGGTCTTACCGGCGAGGTTCTTGCCTTTCGATATCTCTTCGATCGCGGACTGTTTAACCGCAAACAGGCCATTTGTTTTCGGTGCAATAATTGCGCGCCCAGCATCTTTACCTTTAAAGTACGACATCATCTTTGCGCGCAATTCCGTGTCGGGCTTTCCGCTCCCGAAGCCCGCAAGCTTCTTGAGAGAGTCGTGCAGCGTATGCCGCGCGATCTGGCCGCTGTATGAGACAGATGTCTTCTTTGAACCGCTGTAGCCCTTCATCGTCACAGGGAAGTCCGCATAGCTGTCATCTGCAAGAGCTGCTCCAGAGATGGCCATTGCCGTGGCGGTTGTAATCGCCATCAGGGCGCGTTGCGAAACGAAGGACATGTTAGGACTTTCCCGCGATTGGGTGACACTGCATTCGCGTCACGGATGGAAAATGGTAGTCACGGCGATTCAATTGCCTAACTGTCTATTGCCATCTGAAACAAACCTGTGTCAATGAAATTTCGTTTAAATTCAATAGTTTAGAATTTTTCTAAGAGTCATTCTAAGAAGCATTCTAAGAACGATTCTAATCAAAGCCCCGGAGTCAGCGGAAGGTCCGCAGCTGATGCCGTGGACGGCTCTTCCCCAGCGGCAGGTGATGCCGCGAGTATGATTGCATTCGGCAATCATGATGCGAAGGAGTTAACATGGATACGATCACAACCATCGGCCTCGATATCGTAAAGTCGGTTTTTCGAGTTCACGGGATCAACGTTGAGGGTGAGGCTGTCACTCATCGCCAATTGAGACGCAGTTGGGTTCTACCGTTCTTAGCGAAGTTGCCGCCGTGTTTCATCGGCATTGAAGCGTGCGCTACGTCTCATTATCGGTCGCGGTAGTTGCAGAAACTTGGGTATACCGTGCGGTTAATCCCACTCGCCTTTGTGAAGCCCTGTCCAATGACCCAGCGTGCGCTTCGTTCCGACTAAAACACCTGATCAGCAGGCATGCTTGATGCCTCATCGAACACGTCATCTGCTTGTTCGCCAACGCACCGCTATCAGCAATACAATTCGCGCTCACATGGCAGAATTAGGTATCGTAGCGCCAGTCGGGCGAAGAGGGATCGATCAACTTCTCGACGTGGCGAGCGACAGCAATGATCCACGCATTCCCGAGATTGCGCGTCAATGTTTGCAGTTTTGCAGTCGCTCGGAGAGCAATTGAAGATGCTCAAAGTTCAGATCTTAGACTTTGATCGACGCATCATTGTCTGGCATCGTGTGGTGGTAGCGTTGGCGCGATGCCTGAGCCGCGATCCATTGTTCGATCGCTGAATTGGTCCAGGTTTCCTTCGTCCCAGAGTGACGTCGTCTAGCCGAGCTTGGTCATTGTCGCGGCGGCCACCGCCACGATCACGGCTCCAGTGGCGATCATCGACTAGCCTCCGAGCGGTGAACTGAATATTGCGACTCCGCTCATGACCACAGCGACCGCTCCGCACAGGGAGGCGAAAACCTGAATTCTTCCAAGTAGCTTCTGGTCACCGCCATCCAAGAACGTCACTGCGGCCGTGACCAGACTGCACAAGATAACCGCCACGCCAAAGGCAAGGCCTAATCCGATCACGATGACGGCATTCATTTTCCGATAGTCCACGCGTCATAGGAAACGGAGTGTCGAGACTAGCTCGACGAACCAGGAAACTACCAACTAGGCTGCGCCAGTTCATTTTCGTCGAGCATCGCACCTGTCGAGAATCAAAAAATCCGCCAAGACGAAGCTCGACGGATTTCCGTTGGAAGTTCCGCGATCAGTCAATTGACCGCGAACGCTGTCTCTAAGCTGCTCGAGTCTTAGAGCTTAGCGGAGACGTTGCCGAATGTGTTGTTGATGCCGTTACCAACGTTGGTCACAGCGCCGATGATGGCAACGCCGATCAGGGCAGCGATCAGGCCATATTCAATAGCTGTTGCACCAGATTCACATTTTGCAAAGCGAGAAAACAAGTTCATTTTGGGTATCCTACTCTCAACTGGAATTGACCGTTTCGGGTCTATTTGGTTCAGGCCTTCGCGGCGCTGATGGCGACAAACATGCGCTTGAGAGATTACTAGAGAACTAAATAAAAATGCTCGATAATATCGTGCTAAATCTAACATTAATGGAACGGGCAATCTCAGACTTCGATGATCGCCGCCCACAATCTTCCGGTTGGTGTTGTGGTGTTCATCCTGTCTGCGGGTGCTATCGCGTGGCTGTGGCGCCGGCGTGATGTCTGAGTATCTCGACGGGCCTAGTGACCTCGTAGCTGTGCAGAATGGCTCTGGTCCGGTATCGAGGGATGAGCCGCGGTTTTCAAGCCTTCGGCAATGGCTCTTCGTGACCCCAAGCCGACTCTGTGCTGGTGCGCCATACCTATGTTGCAACGAAGCCCTTACTGGCGTGCTTCGTTATTCGCGCTGCGCAATTTGTCCGTTAGAGCACGCATCGCCCCGGTGACCGCTTCTCACTTGGGAACTGCAGCGTTCTCGTTATCGGGTTGGAACCTGAGCAGTCATATGTCTGCGCGTCAAAGATCTGTCGCCAGCCTTTGCTTTACTTACAGGTGATCGGATCGGATGATTAACTGCAATTAAACAATCGAGTATCCGTACCCGCATACACAAACCTAGCAACGGAGATGCTATCCGGCAGGCAACCACGCGTGTAAAGCGCCGCTACTGCTGGCGATCCTCACTACATCCGCGTGGACCATTGATCCAACGACCAGAACACTTAGGCAGGCGGTCGCCCGAACGATGTATCAAATCGATGCGTTCATTTATGTATGGGAAATCATCCTACTTCACGTCGCTGAAATGTGTGCGCGGTTACGCTCATCGTCTGAGGCTGTGGAGATGAACCCACTACTCTGAGATTGAATGGGTTGCTCGATGATCAGACGCAGATACCTCCAAGCGAAGAATTTGATCGAGCGCTTTGTTCGACCGCAGACCAATAGCGGGTCAATCGCGGGTACATTCGCTCTCGCTCTGCCTGTGATCACGATAGTTACTTGCGCAACGTTAGACTATGCCGCGTTGGTCCGTCAGAAGTCTATCCAGCAAACTGCGACAGATACCGCCGTATTTGTTGCAGCGAAGGAGCTCAGCCTGTCCAATTCGGACAAAGAGAACCAAGCTTCGACCATCCAAGCCATCGTGGATACGTATCTAAGAAACAACATCTCAGCGAAGATAAAGCAAGACGATCTTCGCTTTAAAACGGAGATGTCTGCCGACCCGCTTGAAGTCAAAGTGACCGTTGTGCAGGCCAGCCAAACCTTCTTTGGGAACGGGTTTGGACTTCTAAGCCAAGAGATCGAAACTAAGGCTACGGCGCGGATTGTTGGTCAGCCAAACATTTGCATTCTCGCGCTCAGTCGGCATGAGGGTGGCGCTATCACCCTTGAGGAAGATGCCATTATTGATGGTAAAGAATGCGCGGTGTTCTCGAACTCAACACATACCGACTCGGTCAAGTCAAAGAAGAGCTCATTGCTGAGAGCCGCAACGATTTGCTCAAGTGGCGGTACCGAAGGTGGCAGCAACAATTTTGATCCGCCACCCTACACCGATTGTCCAACCTTCAACGATCCCTTGGCTTCCCGATCCGAGCCAAGCCATGGCAGCTGCACATTCAAAGACAAGCTCGTCATTGAGTCGAACCGCAAGCTCACGCCCGGTACGTACTGCGGAGGCATCGAAATCAAAGGCTCAGCCAAGGTCGATCTCGATCCAGGCATCTTTGTTATCAAGAATGGGGAATTCGCAGTCAACGATACAGCCTATGTGGCAGGTGAGAACGTTGGCCTGTTTTTTACCGGCGCCGGTGCAAAAATGATCTTTGACCGAGAAACTACGATTTCGCTGAGTGCACCTGAGAACGGGGCGATGGCTGGCCTTCTCATCTTCGCATCACGGACAGTAGGCGATGAGACGTTCAAGATACTGAGCAATAACGCACGTACGCTACTTGGGACCGTTTATCTGCCAACCGCAAAACTATACGTTGAGACGGAGCAACCGGTTGCCGACAAGTCCGCGTACACGGCGATCGTTGCTAAGACCATACATTTGATCAAGAAGCCGACGCTCGTTCTCAATACCGACTACAGCGACACAACTGTCCCGGTACCGAATGGCATCAAAGGTGCGGGACAACCCGTGAGACTGATCAATTAAAACGAAGTGCGCAGCTTTGGGCGAGCAAGATCAAACTCAATGAAGGATTCGAATTTTTGGCGCCTGAGATGGCTCATCGTCCTTGCTCAACTCTTGTCGGTATCGGCCCTTCGCGACATGGCCATGGTGCACTGCAATGGCCGCGATCACCGATAGCGGACATTGTTGGCCTTCCGAGTCGTAGCCAATGAATGTCAGCAAATGGGATGTCGCGTCGATCGTTCCAACGACGGCGGGATCGGCTGCCATGTCCCCTGTTGGCCCATCTGTTTCATAGGGAAAATGAGCAAATCGCGTCCGCTATGTGGATCCAATTCTGCCGTGATCTGCTCACGGTTGAAATTGAACAAAATGACCCACTGCCGAAGTGCCATGGGGAGACTTTGATTTCTGTCAAACCCATTGTGAGATGTTACCGCCGCCTTAAGATGGGAGCAACCCGTTAGGAACAAGGAGGTACTCATGTCCAGCCCCGAAGAGAAGCTAGAAGCACTGGGTTTGAAGCTACCTGAGCCAGTAAATGTACCGGAGGGGCTGCATTTGCCATTTACGTTCGTGAATGTCAGAGGAAATCGGGCTCTCATTTCCGGCCATCCTAGACAAGGGCCGAATGGTGACATTACAGGTCCCTACGGACTTGTCGGAGCTGATTTCACAACGGAAGAGGCTTATGCTTCCGCGCGCGAACTTGGATTGTCAATCTTGGCAAATCTCAAGTCAGAAATTGGCGAACTTTCTCGTGTAACAGCGTGGGTGCGTGTCTTCGGCATGGTTTCCTCGTCACCCGGTTATACTGAGCAGCACCTGGTTGTGAACGGCTTCAGCGACCTCATTATAGAAGTGTTCGGACCCGATGTCGGTCGTCACGCCAGGTCTGCAATCGGGGTAGCTGGTTTGCCATTGGGGTTCGCGATGGAGATTGAGGGAGAAGTGCTTATTGCAGATTAGAGCGGCGCAGTTGAGGCGCGTCAGCCTGTGGCCAATTCCGGATGAACCGCTTTCGTCGGCTTATTGGGGGTACTGCGGACGGTTTCGAACGCCACACCACCGCCGAGTTTGACCCGAACCGGTCATTGTAAGTCGATTCATTTTGCGGCGAACCATGGGCACCTCCAGGCAGAAGCCGAACCTCTGTGCGCAGTCATCGCCAGAACTTCTCACCTTGGTCGTGTCCGGACGGCGACGTTCAAAGGCAACTAGCAATTGACCGAGCGCGATGATAGCGTCGGCATTGAGGTTGGTTAGATTCTTGACCCCGCGTATATTCACTTTCCGAGGATTGTACAGCCGCTTAGGCGACACTGCTTCCGCTCTTTATATTCGAACGTCGGCACAGCAATTTTTCGCGCCGCCACGTTACCAGATGCGTTCTCATATGAAAGGTATAGTTCAATGACACCGGCCAAATCGATAGTTTGCCTGTTCGCGGTATTTGTTGTTTGCGCGTCGTCAAAGGTGGCGACTGGACAAGTCCTTGAAACAGATAAGCGTGTCTATAGAGCTGGTGAGACCATTTCGCTGTCCTATTACGGAATGGCTGGTACCGCTACCGACTGGATCGCCCTGGTACAAAAGTTCAAACACGACTGCAGCTATCCTGAAAGGCAGTGGTTGAAGAGCATTCAAAGCGGATCACTGCGTTTTACGGCACCTCAAAAAGGTGGTGAGTACGAATTCCACGCCTTTTTCAATTGGGAGAACGAGAAGCCAAATTGCGATGTCCGGGCACGTCTTAAGTTGACGGTTGATGACTCGGCTCGGAAACTGATTTCAAAGTTTAGTTCAGTTTTAGATCTTGATGAAAAGGGATTGGCGACGGCTCTCCTTGAAAAGAAACCTAAGGCAGTCGCCAACGTTCTTCGATCGCTGGATCGTGTTGACCGTGATGACGTTGCCTACGAGTTCCTTGTCCAAGCAGATAAGCCGCAATTGGACGCGCTGGCGACCACAACGGACGGTCGAGAACTGTTTACTCTCATGTTGGCGGAACTAGCAGACGGCTGGACTACTGCTGGTGAAGCTCAGCAAAGGGATGAGATCTTGAAGTTGCTTCCTGACAACCGGCCCCTCAATGACGCTGCGATCAATCGGGCAAAAGAAGTGGAGCAGCTGAGGCAGAAGGCTAAGGCAAAAATTGCTACACACACGCGTCTTTTCAATCTCGATGAAGAGGCCTTGGGAAGAGCGATCCTAAAAGAATACATGAACACGCCTAACATGGGCACGGCCGTAGTGGAAAATTTGAGCTATTTCAACAAAGATGACGTGTCTCTTGAGTTTATGAAGGCGGCCACGAATGCCGACCTATCTAAATTTTCTGAAAGCCACAACGGTCGTGCAATGCTGCGGCGAATGGTACAAGAGATGTCCACCGGCAATATATCAACTGAAGAACGTCGACAAATGCGGCGGGCGATGAAAGCCGTAACCCACAGACAGTTGGAGGACCTCAAAGGAAAAGCAATAGATGTCGAAGTGATCACCTTCATGTACGGGTCGAAAGCAACCGATGGGCTGGGTGTGGTTTTCGGAGGCGGTGCGAAAGGTCATACCGCAATTGTTGTCGGCGATCAGGTGTATAGCTTCGAAGAACTCGGTTGGCGGGCGGGCAAGACGCGTGCGGAATACCTTGCAGACAACAAGTGGCGTCCAGCATTAGGACAGAGCCTCAACCTGAGCCGCGTGGACGCCAAGAGAATCCTTGATGATCTGAATGGCAGTGTTGGAACGGGCAGATACCTAATCGGCGGCGACGTCTGTACCGACGCAACGGCGCGCGTTCTGCAGCAAACGTTGCCCAATCTTAGGCCAACAGCGGATTTCAATCCGAACCGCTTTGTTGGCGACCTGCTTGATAAAGCACAAATCAAGCATCATCGATTTTATCCCGAGATCAAATGAAGACGACCGCCTGCGGCCCAGAACGTCTCTCAGCCTGCGATGCAACAGTGTCCGTTGTTGAGCAGTGAAGCGGAAGTGCTACTCTTGTGTTCGGATCAACGCGATTGACCCTGAGCTGCCTTTCGACGCGGTCAGAACTACACCACAGCTATTGTCCCAATGGCCGTCATGAGCTGCCCAGCGCAGAACAATGCGCCAAAACAGTATTGCCCAAAATCCAACGTCCATAGGTAGTCTGCGAGTTCGCATGGCGAAGCAAAACCTTTTAAGTAACGTAACGTTGGCCGAGCAAGCATTTATCTAAGAATACTGAATTGACGAATTAACTAGTCGATGTAATCCTATTGGATATTACTTTTATTATGGTGTTGTGTGGCAAAATCTGTGTGCTGAGTTTTAGTTCAGGTTCAATCCACGTCCGTCACTTCGAGCGCTTCGTTCCGCGTTGTCGGGTGCAACTGTTCCGGGCTTCACCATCGTTCAATTATTAAAGTCATCGCCGTGTGCACGGTAGTATTGGCAAGGTCATTTATGTCTGAAATGCCGTTTGCTTCAAACATATCGTCCGACACGCAAACCGACGTTATGAGTTTGTGGCAGCCGCCTTCGACAGGTCCCATAAACCGCAACCACATGAGTCAGGTCGTCGATCACGATGCTGCGATTTTGATTTATGACTTTCTTGGTGCGAATGCTGCACGAATGCGCCGCCAGATAGCTGATGGTTATTTGCTTCCGACGATCGACTTTACTGGTGATTTTCAGCTGGAGGCGGATCTTTGCTTCGCTCCACGCGAGGTCATTGAAGAAGCAAAGATTCATAGCGTCGTCGCGGCATTCACGACCCGACGGCACCAGCTGGGACAGTGGGCCCGAGAGACTGATGACGGCGAATTCCGACTGCTCGCACACCTATTCGTCACGGCGCGCAAGCTTGAAGCTCGTTACGCACCGCAGCATGCATCCGGCCATGCTTATAGCTCATTGCTACCGGTCCAAAGCGTGCAAGATTGCGCCGAACGGCTGGCTAACACTGGGCTGTTGACCCGTGAGCATTTTGATCGCTTCCACGTTTGTCCTCGGTGCATGAGTTCGCGCTTGAACGTCCGTGAGGAATGCGAGAAATGCCGTTCGAGCAACGTAACCGAAGCTGCTCTTTTGCACCACTACCGGTGTGCTTATCTAGGGCCTGCCGATGATTTCACCGCTGCGGACAGCCGACTTGTCTGTCCCAAGTGCCGCCGCGAATTGCGCCACTACGGGACTGACCATGAACGCGCAGGGGAAGCCATTGACTGCGCAAACTGCAGACATTTCGCCAGTGCGCCCGCAATTGGTTTCCTGTGTCTGGACTGCGGTAGTCATTGCGATGCAGCAGCTGTCGGCACCCGCAGTGTGTATCACTATGCGCTTTCCTCGGCAGCTCACGATATGCTGCAATCGGAGGTTCCTCCGCAGCCGTTGCGCGGAGCCGCTTTACATCAAAGCTTGCCGCTGGATTTGATCTCAACGGCCAGCCGCATGCGCCGATCCGTTGACGTCTGTGACAAGGCCGAGCTCGTCATCTGCGAAATCTCATACAAAGACGTAGCCGTTCGTACGGCGAATGAAGAGTTCAGCCGCGACCGACGGCATTTCCTCGAAATTCTCCGATCGGAACTGAAATCCGGAATGGTTCTGATCGTAGGCGCAGCATTCGACTACATCATCTATTTGCGCATAAGCCCAGATCCCTTTGCCACAGTTCAGCAATGCGTTGAAAACGCCAAAACGAAATTGAAACAAGATTTCGCCGTTGATCTGCGGGAGATCAGGGCCGACACCTTAGGACTGTAACCTGTGATTCACACCCGTCGACTCAACAAGCGCAAAAGGTCCAACGCACGGGAATTTGGTGGCTCACTGCGAACCGAATTGACGGTACCTCCATGGAGGTAGAGTAGATGTTCTCCAATGATTTATTTGATGGCTTAGACCTCCTCGCCAACGTCGGCACGACGGGACTCGTAGCCATGCTTTGGTATCTTATAATCTTCGAGATCCCACGCTACGGTCTATCGTTCTTGTCGCTCGCTTTGCTTCCGTTCAGGGCGGGACAAGCCAGGCTCCGTAGCACGCGCCATGAGCAGATTGGGCAATCGCTCGCGTTGCAATCCAAGCCAGTACCGGTGAGCGTTCTAGTGGTCGGCCATTCTGAGGCGGAAGCACTTGAAAACTGCATTGACTCCTTGCGCGCGCAATCTTTCAGTCAGTTCGAAATCGTCGTGGTGTCCGACGGATCACGCGATGCTATGGTCGACGTGGCCGAGCGGTTGTTGCGCGGCGGGAAAATCGACAAACTACTGTCTACGGATCTCAGGTGCGGCAAGTCTGCAGGAGTAAACCTCGCGGTTCGCGCCGCAACGGGCGATCTGCTCGTCAATGTCGATTGCGACTGCTCATACGATCGGTTCGCAATTGAGCGTATTCTGGCACGATTCAGCGATCCAACTGTCGGTGCGGTTAGCGGTGATATTATTCCACGTAATGCTAACTCGTCATTGATCAGCGCGCTTCAGACCATTGAATATCTGTTGAGCATTTCGTTGGCGAAGCGTGCTGCCAACACTCTCGAGCAAGTAGTCTGTGTCTCAGGAGCTTTCGGTGCCTTCCGGCGCTCCGCGCTGGCCAGTATCGGGGGCCTCGATCCAGGCGGTGCCGAGGATCTCGACCTTACTATGCGGATGAGGTCACGCGGTTGGCGCATAAGGTTCGAGCCTGAGGCTATCTGCTACACAGACGTTCCGCACACCGCCTGGTCGCTCGTAAGGCAACGACTCCGTTGGGAGCGCGACAGCGTCCGTGTTCGCTTCCGGAAGCACAAGCGCGAGCTTTCCCCCTTCGCAAAGAACTTCCGCAGCTCAGAGACCTTTCATCAGGTCGACTTCCTACTGTTTCATGTCCTGTTCGCGTTTGTGTTCCCGGTCTATCTCGCATTTATGTGGCTAGCGTTCGGTCACAACGCGATGTTTCTACTCATCGCCGTTCAGGTGGTTGCGCTGATGTTGGACTGTCTCGCCTTTGTGATAGCCATCGCTATCACCGGTCGCTGGCACTCCTTCGGCATGTGCGCCTATTTACCCGCATACAGCTTATACACCAGTGTGTTCATGCGTTTGGTTCGGCTCTGGGCCTACATCGACGAGTGGGCGTTCGATTCCTCTCGTAAGGATAGCTATGTGCCGGAACGGGTCGCCCACTCTCGGCAATGGTGAAGTGAGATGACATGATCACACATATTAGAAGCCGCCCACGCCTCGACGTCTTGCAAAACGACGTCGGCTCAAGAACCGGACGATGGGGCAAGTGGGTCTATTTCTGCCTACTCATCGCGTTTGCATCATTACTGCTCAACTATTTATTTGGCTCGATGCTGTTCTTGCGCGCGCAAGGAATCGTGCTGCGTCCAGAATTAGTAATTGCGGCGCCATTCGAGGCGCAGATCAGAGAAATCAACGTTCGTCCCGGCGAAAGGGTCGCCGCCGGTACGCGTATTGCCCGTCTGGAATCGGCGACGATGATGCGTAGCATCTCGGATCTAGCCTCCCAATTCAGCAACTTGAGAACTCGCATCGCTCAGCTGGAAGGCAGACGATCAATCGTCAAGCAGGTGCTGCCGATAGCGCAGCGTGTCGAGAAGGAATCCAAGGCTCATTTCCAGCGTGTTCGCTCCCTGGCCTCCGCCGGATACTCAAACACCGCTCACTTGCAGGAGACGAGTGTGGCTTATCACAACGCCGCCAGCAAACGCATCTCGCTGGCCGCCGAACTCGCATCGCTGCAAAGGGAGATCGAGGAAAACCAGCGAACGCTTCGCGAGGTTCAGTCAGCATACGATCGGCTCCGCAGAATCTACGCAGACGGTGAGATCGTTGCACCGGTCAACGGAATCGTCGGACCGACTGTTGCCTCGAATGGTGAGGTTATTCTGACGGGTAAACCGTTATTGAAGATATACAACGGAAAATCTTACATCCTTGCCTATTTGCCGAACGATTATCAGTTTTCCGTCGAACGTGGCAGCAAAGTCTTCGTGGACTCCGGTGGTGAAAACGCCGTTGCGGTGATCGAGGATATTCTGCCGGTAGCCGACCGCCTGCCCAGCGAGTTCCGTGCACAGATCCGCGCGACACCACGCAGCCGTTTAATGCGCGTCAACACCATTGGGACCAGCAAGTTCGCGCTCAGGCAGAAGGTCCTTATAACATCCTGCTATGTTAATCCATGCGTTAGTCTGTTGAAGCACGGCGCCCGCTGGTATTATGCGTTTGCAAATGAAGTGAGCCCCTACATCTTGTCTCTGCTCGACCAGCTTAAGGCCGCAATGAATGTGCCAGCATCGGCGCTCGAGCGGGTTGCCACTTCGCAGAATACGACCACACTATCGGCCCAGCCACCAGAAGAAGCGTCCGAGACCGTGCGCACGCCCCGATCGGTCCGGCGGAAGCAAGCCTGCACGCATCGAAGTAGTAACGAGTTTGCCTGCAGCACGTCTGCATCGAATGGTGTATCGGGAGCATCTTGCAGCCAGCAAGATGCATCAATCGGGGACCAATGCAACCGTTTGAGATGGAGCTTCTGGGCACACCGCAAATAAACCTGCGACGCCGAACTGTATAGCGCCACGACTTGTCGGGGCGGCCCGAGAAGCAAGCTATCGAGAATACTTCGGATCAGCTCCGGCTCGCCTCGCTTCCAGTCAACGCGATCGATATGCAGTAATCGGTGCCCGGCTGTCTCCTTGCTTCGCTGCTCTCCAAGAGCAGACGAGATTCAATCGGCTTAAGTGAGATCCTCAATGTCGCCTTCTGGCCCAAGTGACTTATTGGCGATTGAGTAAATCGTGGCTGCTTCTAAAGGTAGTGCTGTCGAGGCTGTCAGACAACGGCCAATGGGAATTGCACCCAAAGGCGAAGTCGTCACGACCTGCAGTGAGATGTGATGACGCTGGCAAATTCAGTCTGGTGGGCCTACGCGCACCTACGCCTCACTGTCTTTTGAAGCGAACCTCGACGACCTGACTAACGACATTATTCGTGGTAACCATCTTTTCGGTGAGACCCTGAAATGACTCAACATTCTGCGCCTCGAATGACACAGGCCAGCCCGTCTCGCGGTTGATGACCAGAGTTGCACGATCAATGCGCGAGGAGCTCAGCCTTGACTTGAGTCTGCTGATCAACTCGTTTGCCCATGCTTCATAATCGGCCTGTTTTTCGGGTGCCGCTTTGACGCGCCGCGAGGAGATCGCCTGCACCCTCCTAGTCTGGTCGCGAAGCGTGCGCTCTGTCAGCTCCTCTGTGTCGTAGACCGTTTTGAACCTCGCCATCAGGGTCTTGGGATCGATCGCGTCTTGCGTTACCGTCACCGTGGTCTCGGATGCTGTCGGTGCGATCACTCGTATTGTCTTTAGTGGCGCGTCGAGCTTGACGGGCTTGCCGATTTGGATTGAAACTTCATACGGGAACGCCAGCGTGTGCTGCAGCCAGGTTCCTAAAAGGTCGGGCTCCTTCCCTGGCAAGTTCTGTCGCGCACGTTCGTGCACCTGTTGCACGAAACCGACAGCCGCTTGTTCGCCGCCAAAGACCCGGACAAGATCAGGTGATAACAAGAACCGATCAAGCCCCCTTGGGAGCGCGGTCAGGACAGCGGCGCGGAACTTCTCGCCGTCCGGCAATCCAATCGCTTTGCCGGACGGTGAAAAACGAATGCGCCGCGAAATGCCAATCTCGGCGTCGGCGAAAGCTGATTCCAACGCATGCATAATGGCGATGTGGGACACAGCTTTTGCGTCACTTGACTTCCATGTCACTTGCTTGCGCATTAGTGACACGAGCCAGCCCTCGACGCCGGAACTCAGCACCTCAAGATCGTAGTCGGAATACCGCTCGCTCAAAACTGTTTGACGATCATTCTGTCGGATGTTGATCGTCTCAACTTGCGTCACAAGAAACTTCGCGCCTGCTGATGGCGGGCTAAGACGAACCTCGATGGGCTTTGGAAGATCCTTTGCCAGAAGCGCCGGCGGCAATGTGACCAACATCAGAATCAAAAGCAGCAAGCGAGCAAGCATACAAACCTCCTGCACAACATTTGGACCACTATAGGCCCGAATTTGCAGTGCGGCGAGGTGTTTTAGCTTTGCTGGACGTTGAGCTTGGAGCCGTTCTTGCGAACAGGGCCGTTCTGCTCGCGATCGACAACAATAAATTGCACGCCTGCAGGGTGTTTCTCGAAGTGGCCCAGCTGCTGTGAAAAACACTAATCGGCCATCGCCAAGTAGCGCAATCAGCATGTTCGAGTTGAAACTTCATTGCCTGTGTTCAAGCATGGGCCAGGCAATACTTGCGGCTGCCAACGGCGATCTCTATCTGGCCTCCACAGCAGCTTAGTTCTGCTCGCTCTTTACCAAGCTCGAACCGCCACCCTTGATCAACCGGCCGAATGTCTCCGGGTTCGGCATCCGATGTGAGCAGGATCGCAGCTAGGAGTTGGATGGCCCGAGCTTGCAAACCAGGGTTGACCCGGCCATCATAAAGACCCTGTCGGGGGAAATATCCGCGATCATGATCAACAAGAGTGTCTGCGTAAAAGGTCAGC
The DNA here is from genome assembly GCA_049116495.1 of Hyphomicrobiaceae bacterium. GTDB lineage: Bacteria > Pseudomonadota > Alphaproteobacteria > Rhizobiales > Hyphomicrobiaceae > CAJQQK01. Next base: position 16,845 of record JAGDYV010000091.1, read on the forward strand.
TGCCCGATTGATCTTCCCGCAATCATTGCTTCGCAGAGGCGTTTGACAACGTCGAGCGGCGTATCCGGCATCGCCGCGGGATCTACTCCGGCTTGCACCAGATTGACCGTTGCGTATGCGCCTGTTTCTTCCAGAAATTTCCTGATCTCAAGTGCTCCGGCAAGGACATTAACCTCGGGGCCGAAGCGGAACGTGTAGCCGACGTTGAGATCTCTCCCAACATCATCATGGAACGTGCGGAGGATGTTGCATTCACTGGGGTCGAAGCCGAAAGACATTGGCACATAACCCCCGCGAAACGTTCCGGCACGGTGGTCGGACGCACTTACGGTGCAGGCAAGCGACATCCGACCAGGAACGGCGTTTCGTAAATCCCGAATACTCTCAAATAGATCATCAATGGCCTTCCATGGGACGATAACGTCGAGGTCTCCGTCAACGGCCGCTAACCGTTCGATCGATGCGGGCTCCAGTACGGATAGAGAGGTCGTGTAAAACGTGAAGCGGTGACCATGGGCGTGAAGTATCTGGATACGTTCGAAATACGCATCGTCTTCCAGATCAAATAGCGGACAACGCAAATCGCGCAGCCCGGTCTCCCACAGGGCGAGTATTTCGTAGTCATTACGTACGCGACGCCTTTGGAACTCATCCACGGGACCATTGATCGAAATTGATTTGAGCTCGGCCCAGGCGGAGCGCATCTGTACGCCCAGTGGCGCGGGTCGATTGCCGCGTACGCTGGCACGAATGAGGTCCTCATCAATCCCAGGCAACATCATGCGATGGAAAACGACATCATGACCATGTTCATAAATCTCGACCTCAGCCCATCCTAACTTCGGCTCATCATTTCGGCCGAACTCCTGGTCCGGCGCGACTGAGAAGAGTTCCTGATAATCGTGGCGCACGAAGCAGGTCGACAGCATTGAGTAAAATTCGGTCTGTTCCGTCGCGTGATAGAAAAAATTGTGGACGTGCCCGGCAAACACGGCCTCGACACCTGCTGAATTTATGAGACTGAGCAAGCGTTCACGCCCCGGCTGTTCGACGTTGTCGTAACAGGATGCTTCGTTCTCCTCACCGATGAACAGCGGATAGTGAATCTTGACAAAAGTGCGCCTGCCTTTCTGGCGTTCCAGTTCTGCTTCCAGCCAGGCGAATTGCTCGGTTTCCTGCGGCAGGCCTGAGCCAACGAGGGAAGAATTGAGCACAAGGAATATGCATCCGCCATGCTCGAACGCGTAGTAGCTGGCGCCAAACGCTGCTTCGTAGGCCTGGACGCTATGGGCATCGGTTTCGTGTGCCGGCGTCACGGGTGTGAGTTTGTCGCCAATGTCGTGGTTGCCGGGCGTGTAATGGACCGGACAATCCAGCTTCTCAAACAGCTGACACGCAAACTCAGCGGTTCGTGTATACGAAGGCAAATGAGGGACCGGCTGCACCATGTCGCCCAAGTGAACGAGAAACTCCGGCTCTGCTTTTTCAATCTGGCGCATTGCCAACTCGGCACGCTCAACGCCTTTCGCCTGGCTCTTCCACGGCGTCAATCGAGCATCTTCCGGCAGGCGAAGATGCGTGTCCGAAATTACCGCATAACGAAACAACAGCTTGCCGGAAGTTGTGCGCTTGCGCGGTTGGCGAATTATCGATTGCGTCATACTATCACCGGTCAAAATCGAACCCATATCTGGTTAACTCACTTGAGTGGCCCGGCCAAAACTCCCTGGCTCGAATTCCGTCAGCGTAGCACATCCCTCAAACAGGCATATTGACAGGTGTTACCAGAGCAGCCTCTCCGCACAAGATCCTTGATTAATTACTGCGCACCAATGGACCTCTAGAATGCATTGCGGCCGAAGGATCGTAGCAATCCGACCTGCGCAATGCGCGAGCAGAGCAAAGGAGGCCCGCTCATATCCCGGCATCACCCATGTCGTGCACCTGCGTCGCGAGAATTTGGTTGCCAAATGTCCGAAATGTGGACCTTTTACCATTAGCGTTGGGCTGACGTTCCGTTCCATGCTGCTCCCAGCGCCACACCGGCAACAGCTCGGCACCATGGCAACAATGATCAAGCAGGAGACATTTGCGGAGTGCTCCGGAATTCAGTCGCTGCTTTGAGATGCAGAGGCATGAGATGGTCCAGAGACCAGTATGCCTGGTTCAGGGTTTCTGCTCTTGGTCTACCTCTGCATTGAAATGACTCAAGATCGCATTGCGAAGCCATGAATTGATTGGATCATCTGAGAAGCCCTTGGCCCACAATAATCGGTAGGCAAAGGGTTTGTTCTCGGGACGCAATTTCAATATCACCAAGTTCGCGGTGTCCTTCATCTTTTCGGCAGAGCGGCGTGGCAGTGTCATTACCATGTCTGACTGTCCGAGGATCAGCGGTGCAGCGGTGAAGTACGGCAACCAAAGACCGGGTTGGGCTTCTCCTTGCCCACGATCATCAACATAGCCGTAACGATCTCCTATGATCGTAACTAGAAGGCGAGGAAAGCGGTCTATGTCTTGGCGGGTCAGCTTTCTGCGCCGTGCCAAAGGATGATGCCGGGCCACCACATAGACCTGCTCTTCAACAAACAGCTCAACGAATTCTATTCCAGGCGGTAGCGGATCATCCGCATAGAATGCCAAGTCCAATCGCCCGTCGAGAAGCTTCTGAAAAAGCTTGCCATCCAAGGGCAACACTTCAAACGCGATGTTTGGCGCGGCGTCCTGGAGCGATTTCAGCACCGGAGCGAGCCCAACCGTGGCGCCATAGTCGGTGGACGCAATACGGACGATGCCTCTCATTTCCGGCGGCGACGCGCTGACGCCTAATGGCAGACGTTCAATTTGATGTAACACAGCGCGCACTTGAGGTGCGATCCGCATTGCCGACGGCGTGACAACCAGACCGCGTCCCGAGCGCTTGAGCAGCGTATCTCCAAGTGCATCTCGCAACTGGGCTAGCCCGCGACTTGCAGCCGGTTGGGAGATGCCGAGGTTCTCGGCTGTGCGAGAGATTGACGATGTCTCGCAAAGGTCCACGAGCAGGCGAAGCAACCGTGGAGGCAGATCTAATATATGCGTCATGCGAATGAATATAATGCAAATTCAATCATTGATCGACGGAATTTTTGAGTTTCGAATGAGCCGATCTAACAAGCCGGAGGCCCCAGATGGCAGTATTGATGGTGAACGGTAAGCGTCGACGCGTTAATGCGGAAGACGACATGCCATTGCTTTGGGCGATTCGCGATCTGCTGAGGCTAAAGGGGACTAAGTTTGGCTGTGGTGCTGGACTGTGCGGCGCATGCACCGTTCATGTTGATGGCCAGATGACGCGTTCGTGCCAAGTTTCAATCGCCGATGCGGTCAACGCCCAAGTGACGACGATTGAACACGTCGGGCAATCGAAAATCGGCGCCAAAGTTCAAGCAGCGTGGCAGAAACTGGACGTCCCCCAGTGTGGATACTGTCAGTCTGGACAAATCATGTCCGCAGCAGCGCTACTTGAAGAAAATCCTCACCCTTCAGACAAAGACATCGACAAAGCCATGAGCGGTAACATCTGCCGTTGCGGGACCTACAAACGCATCCGTGCTGCAATTCATCTTGCCGCCAAGTCTTGAGGAAATCTTCATGCAACAACGCCTCGACCCTTCTCGGCGCGAAATTTTGGTCTCCGGACGAAACCTCGCCAGCGCTTGTTTGATTGGCTTTGCAGTGACGAAGACTCTTGGTCCTGGCGAGGCACACGCCAAGGATGGTCAAGGCAACGCTGTCTTCAAGCCGAACGCCTATCTCAGCATTGCTTCTGATAACACCGTTACTTGCGTCATCGGAAAATCCGAAATGGGACAAGGTACTTTGACTGGCATTGCCCAGCTCATTGGCGCTGAACTTGGCTGCGCATGGAAGGACATTCGAGTTATCCAAGCTGGATCTGATCCAGCGTTTGGCTTCCCGTCCAATGGCTTCATGGTGACAGGTGGCTCGACTGGGTTGCGATCCGAATGGCAGCGGATGCGAGAAATGGGAGCGGCCGCCCGCATGATGCTGCAGGCCGCAGCGGCAAACCAATGGGGAGTTTCCGTCGAACAAACCCGTGTGGACGCGGGAGCCGTCTTTGGTCCTAGCGGCCAGCAGTTGCGATATGCACAACTGGGACAAGCTGCAGCAAATCTGCCTGTGCCCGTCAAAGTGCAATTGATTGCGAAGCCAGGTGATAGTTTCATCGGACAGTCGATGCCACGCGTGGACACCGATGAGAAAACGACAGGCAAAGCGGTATACGGTGTCGATATTGAGGTGCCGGATTTGCTCACTGCCATCGTGATTTCTTCGCCAAGGCTTCAGGCCAAGCTGAAATCATTTGATGGCAGCAAGGCACTTAAGCGTCCTGGGGTGTCGGATGTGATCGCCATATCATCGGGTGTGGCTATTGTCGGAGATCACTATTGGGCAGTCAACTCTGCGCGGGAGGACGTACGCATAGAATGGCACAAAGGCCCTCTCGAAAATCTGGACATGGACGGCATAGCCGAGAGTTTTCAAGATGCCCTGAAATCAGACGGGCAATTGGCGCAGAAAACGGGATCCATCCAAAATTCTGCAAATCGCCCGTCCATTTCACGCACAGTGTTGCAGCCGTTTCTAGCGCACGCGTGTATGGAGCCCATGAACGTCACGGTGAAAATCGAGAAGAAAAGCGCAGACGTATGGGGGCCAGTCCAAGCACAAAGCCTCGTCCAGAAGGCCGTCGCCCGGGTTGCTGGCCTGGACTCTAAGTCAGTTAAAGTTCACACGACATTTCTAGGAGGTGGTTTTGGTCGGCGATCAGCCGTTGATTTTGTCATTGCTGCTGCTGAGATCGCCAAGTCCGTCAGTAAGCCTGTGAAGCTCATGTATTCTCGCGAAGATGACATGCGCGCCGGACGGTTTCGGCCTTTCAATGCTGCCAAGATAACAGGAACGTTGGACGAAAAGGGCGCGCTCGTGTCGCTTGATGCGAAAGTCGCGGTGCCGTCGGTTTCAGCGTTGTCGGGCTTTCCATTTCTCCTGCGTAAGGATGGCGTCGACCCCCAAGCGGTCGAAGGTTTGATTGACCTGCCCTACGATATACCCAGCACACAAGTTCGCTGGGTCAACCATGATATCGGAGTGCCGGTGCACTTTTGGCGGTCCGTCGGAGCTTCCCACAACCCGTTCGTCCTGGAGACTCTCATTGATGAACTGGCGCTCAAGGCAGGGCGGACCCCGCTCGAGTTCCGCCGACAAATGTTGCAAAAGAAGCCGGGACATCTAGCAGTGCTGAACCGCTTGGCCGACATTGCCAGATTTGAAGAAACCGCTCGGGGCGGCATAGGCCGCGGCCTCGCACTCGTGCAGTCATTTGGCAGCATCGTCGGCGAAGCAGCTGAAGTCCGCATCGTCGGGGAAGACCTTAGAGTCGAAAAGGTGATCTGTGTCGTCGATAGCGGTGTTGCGGTGAACCCGTCGCAAGTAGAGGCCCAAATGGAAAGCAGCATTGTTTATGGATTGAGCGCATTCTTACGTGGTCAGATAACGATCTCAGACGGCGAAATCGAGCAATCCAATTTTCACGACTATGAGCCCCTGCGCATCTCCGAAATGCCTCAAGTAGTTGTGCATCTAATGCCGAGTGGCGGAAAGCCTGGTGGCATTGGTGAGCCTGGCTTGCCTCCGTTGCTACCCGCAATCGCAAATGCAATCTTCGATCTGACTGGCAAATCGGTGGAAACACTGCCGTTTTCAGCGTGACCTTAGAGTCCGCTTTGTGGACGAAGCACGCGTAGTCCGGCAAGGTATTCAGACCTCTGGTGTCTGAGACGCAACATCGGGTTCTTCAGAGCCATGTCCGCTGCCGGTAGAAGCGGACAGAACGAGTATCGCAGCCGTTTTCCGGCGCATGTCTCAAAGTGGCCCTAAGCGTGAGTGGCCGGAACCGGCGGCGATGCTCGAAGTTGGGGGAACTGCGGAAATCGATCGCGTTTCGTTCCCCCTCCTTCCGCTCATTGGGGTATTGCTGTCGTGCCTGCCCGATGGTCGCCACTCACCCTTCTGACCCGAAGCGGTCTCAAAGGTCTTTTTGCATATAGACAACATCAAGCTCTCGGCCAAATTTGTATCCAATCCGCTGGGCAGTACCGATCAGACGAAAACCTGCACGCGTGTGTAAGGCTATGGAGTTAGCATTTGCCGCATCGCCAATCACCGCCATCATCTGTCTATATCCTGCGTCTTGACATGCGGTAACGGTTGCAGCCAATAGCGCCCGTCCGATTCCTTTATGGTGCTGGTCTTGCTTGACGTAGATTGTGTCCTCAACTGTGAAGCGATAGGCTGCGCGCTCTTTGTGCGGTCCCGCATACGCAAATCCAACAACCTCGTCGGCAATGCTTGCAACGAAAATCGGAAAACCCTGATCACGGAGACGGCCGGCGCGCACGCCCATCTCGTGTGCAGTCGGCGGTATTTCTTCAAAGGTACCCGTCCCTTTCGTCACGTGCCAACCGTATACCTTTGCTATTGAGTGAGCGTCGTCGAGCGTTGCTCTTCGGATCAGTATTTCTGTCATAGCAATCCTACGGCCATAGCCAGCAAAATGAGCACGAGACCTGTCGCCGCCTGAACGATCGCACCACCTGCAAGAATGCTGGTCGCAGCAGTATCGTTATGGCCAGCCAACGCATCTCGACGGACAAGCCAGTAGAAACTGTCGTTTGGGAGGATTGCTACGAACGAGCCGACGCATATCGCGAAGACAGCCGCAACCGCTGGAACATCCATCCCTGCAACCAAGGGTGCTGCAACGGGCGCGACGGAAGCAAACGTCGCCATGCTGGAACCTTGTGCGAGCTTGAATACGACCGTGAGCATGAAAAGCCCGATCACACCCACCATCCCAGAGCCTGCTGGCAGGAGGCTCTCGATTGCGACAACGTTCATTAGAACAGCACCAAAGGCGCTCGCCACGCCGATCACAAGCAATAGCGAACCTGTTCGACGTACGGCGCTGTCGAGGCAGTCGCGCCGATCACAAGCAGCGAGAGAGGCCAGGGCTAAAGCTCCCGCGGTCAACAGCGCCCCTTTCGGCTTTGTCAGGAAATCGAGTAGCGGCATCGTGAAAAGATCAATGGCTGAGCCGGCTACGAGCAGCCCTGCGAGCACTAAAAAAGGCGCAAAGGTCGACAACGCAGCTCCGATCGACGTCGCACCGGCTGGTGGCGACGTGTTAGGCTTTTCACTCACGGAGACAGTTCGCCCCCATAACGCACCGACAGCCCAAAGCGGGATTAGCAACACCAGACCATAAATCAGAAGCGAGTCGTGTGGCACGCCGAGCCCTGTCGCTACGATGAGTGGGCCAGCCGGATAGAGGAGTTTAAATCCCGCATATGAGCCGAAGGCGACATCCAACCGCCTAGCGCCGGCGACCGGTGACAATGCCGCATAAGCCGTATCAGGGCAGATCATACCTGCACCGGCTAACGGCGATGCGGCAACAGCGACGCTCGCAGGCGGCTTGGCACTTTGACGATCCATAGCGGCGGCAAGAAGGAACGAGGGAAGAAGAATGAGAGCGAATTCACCGAGCGCTTTACCAAATCCCGAGTTGTAAACTTCAACGAGGGTATCTGCTTCAAGCCCGGCCGCTAGTCCAATCGCCAACGTTACCACCACCATCCAGATTAGCAGTGGCCAATCGGGCAACAGCGAACGTATCATGCGCGGTTGTGCTATTGAAGTTTGGCTCATAAGAATCTCCTCGATATTCCTGCAAATCATTGTAGTGATCTGTTACGGCTCAGAAAAACGAGTAAATTGGCAGTCTAATCATGAGCTCACATCATGAAAGACGACCGCTGCCACCATTGCGGTCGCTACAGGTCTTCGAGGCTGCAGCACGTCACGAGACGTTCACGGGGGCTGCGCGCGAACTGAACGTCTCCCAAGGCGCCGTCAGTCGGCAAGTCCAAGAGTTGGAGCGTTGGATTGGCGCAGACCTGTTTGTTCGTTCAGGCCCCAACATCAAGCTCACCGCAACAGGGCGCAAACTTGGCGAGCAATCTAGTCAGGCATTAGCCCTTCTTCGAAATGCAGTGACTGATGCACGGCCATCATCCGGGCCTCGCCACGTTACATTATCGATGTTGCCTTCGGTGGCGGCTAAGTGGCTTGCCCCGCGACTAGGCCGCTTTATTGAATGTCATCCAGATATCGATCTGCGCATAACGGCGTCCCGGCAGTTTGTGGATTTCCAGGCAGACGAGGTCGATGCGGCGATACGTTATGGTGGGGGCGATTGGCCCGGTCTCGATGCGGAGCTGTTGGCTCGTGAGACCGTAACGCCTGTATGTTCACCGCAATACGCCGCCAAACTGAAAGTCTCTGGGGTTGATGATCTGCCTCGGACAACTCTACTTCATACGGACATAAGTGAAGATTGGGAAATGTGGTTCAGGACGGTCGGTCTGGCGATCCACTCGGTGCCGCGGGGGCCAAGCCTTGGTGACGATGCTGCAACGCTTCAGGCCGCCATTGAGAGCCAGGGTGTCGCGATGGGACGGTCGGTGCTGATTGCGGAGGATTTACAAACGGGCCGACTAACGGCCCCTTTTGAAGGGATCTTGCAGACTTCGTTCAGCTATTGGTTCGTGATGCCGGTTGATGTTGAGCCTAGGCCAGACTTAATAGCTGTGAAAAACTGGCTCATAGAAGAATTCTCAATTGTATGAAGATACACGAATTACTGACCCGAGTTCTGCTGTTGGCCCTTCGCTCCAAAGCCTGCGCCGAGCATATCACGCTTGAAATTGCCGCAGCGACAGATACCGGCGACAGCCTCATGTCCCGAAATGGGCGTTATGGTCCGTCCGACGCCAGTCGCTCAGCAGCCACTCGGCCAGAGCTCGCAAGCGCGGTGTTTTTTCTTACTGCGCCGGACGATCTCATCAACGACGGGCCCCGGAAGAAACGGGCTCATACGCGTGCCACGCCGACGCCCTTGAAGTCGCCCCAGTCCCCTGTCGCGATTGACCCCGGATCGGTGACGTGAGGACCTCCAGCGACCGCGCACCCGAAATTGTACGAGCGCGGACACGGCTTCTTCCTGTTCCCGACCGGCGAGGGGCACGTTCACGACGCTGGCTTCCAAGCCGACATGGCCTGGGACGATGGCTTGCGCACTCACCGCAAAGCCGAGGCAAGAAAAAACAGCAGCGCTGATAGCCCGAAAAAGAAATTGGCGGTTCATGACACGTATCCTTAGAGCTGACGTGGATACGAGTTCGTCGCCGCAACGCGCAAAATGGTTCAAAGTGTTCAGCCGTCGAACTTATGGCCGCTCCTGGCCCTTCTCGACATCGCCATTGTGCAGTGCAATGGCAGCGATCACCAACTGCGGACATGGAAGACGCGCGAGCGTAGCGCTGGCCGATTTCCGCAAGTGGGATAGTGCTGCCGAAGCGATCAGTTCGGTCTTAAACCTGGTTGCCTGGGTCGTTGCTGCAATCATCCTGACAGTTGCCTGGAGGCGCAACCGCATCACGGGCGTAACAGTCGGTCCATTCAGCATTCGGATGACAGAAGAGGCCGTAACTGCAGCAGCTCGTGCATGGCAGCAGACTGTTCCAACTCAAAAAGTCAACCTGCCGCGAATCAGGGCAACAATCGAGCACGCCTTTTCACCCTAAGTTCTAGATAGATTGGTTGGAAAAGCAATCCTTTGGGTAGACGACAACCCGATCAATAATAGCCTTGCAGTCAGGGCGCTGACAAAGCTTCAGATGGAGGTCGCTCAGGAAGACTACTGGCAGACGCTCGATGTTTCCGAGCGCCGCGTTTGCCATGTGCTCGGTCAACATCGTTCAACACAACGCAAGCGACCTCATGGGCGCTGTGATGAAGAGCGGCTCACAGC
>JAGDYV010000092.1:0-16594 GCA_049116495.1 Hyphomicrobiaceae bacterium
GCCGCCGCCGCCGCATCAGCGCTTCGTATGCGATTGTAAGGTCCTCGGCTTCCTCTTCGTATTCGATGTCGCTGTCGCGCAGCACACGAAAGCTGCCAAGCGCTTTGACGCCTTCGAGTGACGGAAACAGTTCATCGAGGCAGAGGCCGATGACGGTCTCGATGCTGACGAACCGAATGCGCCGGCTCTCACGTTCGTCCGGCAGGCGTACAAATCGAGCCAGTTGCGGCGGAATCGGGATCAGCCCGTTCATTTCCTTGCCCTGTGCGTCCTTCATCGACACCACCAGCGTCAGGCCCTTGTTGTGCACGAACGGAAAGGGATGCGCCGGGTCGATGTTGAGCGGCGTGAGAACGGCGAACATCTTGGCCATGAACTCGCCGCGCAACCAGCTGACGTCAGTTGCCGACAACCTGTCTTCCTCGATCAGCTGGATTGATTTGGCTTCGAGTTCCTGGCGAAGGGTGTGCCAGGTATCGAGTTTTTCATTGGCGAGTTCCGCGGCAAATTCGTGGATACGCCGCAACTGCTGGGTCGGCGTTAGACCATCAATGCTGCGACCGCCAACACCGGCCTTTTGTTGGCCGATCAGGCCGGCCGCCCGCACCATGAAGAATTCATCGAGGTTCGACGCTGCGATCGACACGAAACGTAAGCGCTCAAGCAGAGGATTGGCTTTGTTGCGCGCTTCCGCCAGCACGCGCTTGTTGAATTGCAGCCAGGACAATTCGCGGTTGTAATAGCGATCGCCGGCCTCTGTCGGTGCTGGCAAGGCGGCGGCGGGTGCAACCTTCTTGGCGGACCGTTTTGAAGCAGTAGAAGACATCCGGTCTCCGGCTCTGGTGTGTCACTCAGGCATTATAGCGCGCGAAGTCGGCCGGAAGCGTGGCCGATGCCGCAGTAGTGTAAACGATCAGGCCTTCAAAATCGCTACCATGACACTGTGTTGAAGCTCTCGTCAGTCAAGGTAAAAAGGCGGTGAACGCATGGTTCGATCTCAGACAAGTCAAGATCCAATATCGAAATGGAAGGCGACGGTTATTATTGACCAAAGCCGTCAGGCTAATATGCGCGATCAGGCACCGCGTCGAAGCACTGGGCATCTACAACGCAAAAAGCTCTGCCGCCTAGAGGCAGAATCGCATGCGTCGTACTGTTGGTCTTCTTGGCGGGAGAATTTCAGCATGCGCGCATAGTAAAGAAATATGCCCTTGTTATCGACCGCACCTTGCAAATGCGCCGGCACTTGACGCCACCGAGGACAAACCATGATCGCCATCATCTTCGAAGTAACGCCACGTCCAGATCGAAAGCACGAGTATCTCGATATCGCAGCCAGCCTGCGGCCGGAACTCGAGAAAATCGACGGCTTCATCTCGATCGAGCGGTTTCAGAGCCTCACAGACGAGAAAAAGATCCTGTCGTTGTCGATCTTCCGCGATGAAAAGGCGGTCGCTGACTGGCGCGCGCTCAGGGCTCATCGCACTGCGCAGGCGGCCGGTCGGAGCGGCATATTCGAAGACTATCGTTTGCGTGTCGCCAGCGTCATCCGCGACTACGGCATGTTCGAGCGCGACCAGGCACCGGCTGACAGTCGTTCAGCGCATGGCGATGCGTGAGGCGCGGAAACAACGTTGCCACATCAAAGCAACGCCGGCACCGCCAGCCAAAGCGCATAAGTGGCCGTCACGAGCGTGATCAGCGCCGTTCCGGCTGCGCCGATCAGACGGCCGACGTGGCCCATGTTGTCATGTTTCAAGCCGACCGCATGCGATATCCGCGCAACAATCAGCAAGCTGCCGGCACCCAGAAGAAAGGTCTTCGAGCCGCCGTTCAATTCGATCGCGGCCATCAGAATCAGCATCATTGGCACGTATTCGAGAAAGTTCTGATGTCGGCGCACGCGCACGAGAAGTTCTTTGTTGATCGGATCGCCATAGAGAATCGGTACGCCCGCTGCGCCGCGATAGAAACCGGCCAGGAAGCTCAGAACCAGCGCGAATATCGCGAAGATGCCAGCGAATAACAGCGTGATCGGTAAATCCATGTGAACTCTCCCAATTGGTCACCGGCTATCAGCTGATGCGGTTCGGCTTCTACCGCAACGCGTCGGCCGCGAGCGCACGTGTCACCTTGCGATGCGTGGCCAGCGCCAGATGATCGATCCGCTCGACAACCAGGCGTGCGGCTTCGGCTGAACGCTCCATATGCCGCATCAGATATTTTATGACGCCCGGATCAATCGCCAGCTGTCGATCTGAAAACAATTTGACCAGCAGCCCGGAAAGCAAGGCATCGTCGATCGGCTTGATCTCGGCGATCGGCAGTGCACGAAGGCGCGAGCGCAGGTCTGGCAGCGCTATGTCGAGTTCTCCTGGCGGCTGGCGCATGGTGATCAGTATTTGGCTTTTGCTTTCCCGTGCGGCGTTCAACAAATGGAATACGAGCCGTTCAGGTTCCGGATCACCTCCCGCCGCAACATCTTCGATGGCCAGGTGTCCGGCCTCCTGGAAACGCGTGACTGTGGCAGCCGTTACGTCGGCCATCGCAACCGCTTCTGCACCGCTGCGCTCGCGCCACACACTCACCAGGTGCGACTTGCCGCTTCCGGCGGCGCCGCAAATGATGACGGCGTGTGCCGGCCAATCGGGCCATCGGTCAATCATGTCGACGGCGGGCTGGTTGCAGCGGCTGACGAGAAAGTCTTCCGCCTCGAACGCGTCAAGGTGGGGGAGGTCAAACACCAATTGCTGCGGCTGGGACATGTGTGGCCGTTCGGTTGGCTGTTGCAAAGGTGCGGCGGTTACGGTGACGGCTCGTCTGACTTCGTCACTGGTTCAGTCTCGGAACTGACGCCCTTGTAGATGGCGCTTTTCAGGTAGAGTTCCAGGCCGAAACGGATCAGCACGCCAATCGCCGCCGAGACTGGCACGGCGACAAGCACCCCGACGAAGCCGAACAAGTAGCTGAAAACGAACAGCGCGAAGATCAGTGCAACCGGGTGCAAACCGATCGCCGGTCCGACAATACGCGGTGCGAGAAAACCGGAATCGAGTGCCTGCCCGGCGACGAATATCACAACGACCATCGCCAGCAAACTCAGGTCCGGCCAGCCCTGTATGATGGCCACTGCCGATGCCGTGATGAGCCCGAGCGCGGTGCCAACGACGGGTACGAACGACATCACACCGGTGACGATGCCGATCAGCAAACCGTAGTCGAGGCCGATCACGCTAAGGCCGATGGTGTAGAGCGTGCCGAGTGCGAGGCAGACAACGCCCTGGCCGCGGATGAAGGCGGCGACGGCGCGGTCGATGTCGCCTGCCAGCCGCCGAACCGTTGCTTCGTGGTCGCGGGGCAGCCAATCGCCCAACTTTTTGAGCATCACCGGCCAGTCGATCAGCCAATAGAAAACAACGATGGGTGTAATGAACAGCAGTGACAGAAAGTCGAGCACCGCGCTGCCGCGATCGGCGATCGATTGCAGGACGACGCCGGCGTAGCCTGCCCAATTGGCCGATGAGCTTGAGAGCGCCCGTTCAATCGCAACGCTGACATCGTCAAAGCGGGGGCCAAGCCGATCACGCGCCCATTCCTTGAACAGCGGCATCAGGCGTTCGACCTCGCCCGGCACCGATGTGATCAACTGCTGCGCCTGTGTAAGCATCACCGGAACGAGGAAGACCAGTACCAGGATGAAGATAATCAGCAGCAGCAGCACAACAAGGCTGGTTGCGAGCAGCCGGCCGAGCCCGAACTTCTGCAACCGCCCGACCAGCGGGTCGAGGGCGTAGGCCAGCACCAGCCCGGCGATAAACGGCAGCAGGATCTCCTGCAGCATCAGAATTGCCAGAAAGAACAGAATTCCTGCAGCCAGCCAGAACAATGCCTGGGTCTGCTGCGCGCGCGTATTTGCCATGGCCGTCTCAATCTGGGCGGAAGCCGACAGGGTCGAAGCGGCACACGATAAGCGGTGCGGCGCCAACCGGTCAAAGGTGAACAGCGTTGCGCGCGATGCTCTCCCCATATTCAACAGGTCGCTGGCCGTTCGTTGGACCCAACGCGGCCCCGGCACGCTGTCGTCATCCCCGCGCAGGTGCAGCACTGTCCGGGGACATTCGGCCATGATTGGCGAACGTGCCCGGTTCCGTTCGGGTCGCACCGATTTTGGTCGATTGAGACTCGAAATCGCACGGGAGGCCGCGCCAAACTTTGTCGTCATCCCGACGCAGGTCGGGACCCATGTGCGCTGCCTCGGGCCGAGCGTTTGTGGCGATGCGTATGGGTTCCGGCCTTCGCCGGAATGACGCCCCGGGGGATGCGGCCGCACGGCAGAACGCAGCGTCGAATTTTCTCGGACGGCCGTGCGTGCGGGCCGGGATCGAGAAAAATGCATCCAATCCGCAAAAGTTCCTGACAAGTTGGCGCTACCGTGAGATCTGCGGGCTCGGATTGATTTGCAAATGCAGCTCGCTGAATGTCCGATGTCGAATTCCCGGTCGCCCGAAAATAACAGTTCACACCGGCACGCCGATTGCGTATTGCCGGGCAGGATATTGTTTGTCGTGTGCACGCGGGGGAAGGCGCCATGCGCTCTATTACACTCATTTCTGCGATTGCCGTGTTGGCGTGTTGTGCAGCCGCTCAGGCCAAACAGGGCATCCTTGGCAAAGACGACCGCCGCCTGGTGCCCAAGAAGTATCAGAAACTGGCACGCGGCGTAGGCCTGCTATACGACAGCCGGCGGAAACACCTGTGCACGTCGTTCTGCGTCGGGGACGATGTCATAGCCACCAATGCGCATTGCATTCCGTACGTCAGCATCAAGCAGCGCCGGTACGTTCGAAGCATGCGCGACTTTCGCTATCTCTTGATGGAGAAAGGCAAAATTCTCTACCATGCCAAGCTCCAGCTCAATCGGGTGGGCGATGACAAAAAGCCCTGGATGTCGATCTTGTCCGGTCGTGTTGCTGTAAGATCGGGCAGGATTTCCGCCAACACCTGGTTGCGCGAAAAACACCAGGATTGGGCGCTGGCCAAACTGTCACAATCAGTGTGCCGGGGCGACGTGGTGCGCTTCGCCGATGCAAAATTCCTTCGGCGTAAATCCAACCTGCGCAAGTTGAAGGTGTTTTCGATCGGATTTCACGGCGACAAGCGCGATAACAAGCGCCGCTATGCGCCCTGCCGCATCTCAAAGGTATCCGGACGCGGCAATCAGTTGTCTGTCAATCACACCTGCGACACGTTTCAAGGCGCGTCAGGCAGTCCGATTTTCGTCGATACGCCGGCTGGGCCACGCGTCGTCGCCCTGGTCGTGGGGCAGGTTCGCGGGCGCAAATGGCGGCAGTACCCGAACGGCAAACGCGTGACCATTGCCCGCTGGAATACCAATGTTGGCGTGCTGCCCCTGCAATTCCTGCCCAAGCTTGAGCGGTTTCAATCGGCACAATTCGCCCGGTCGCCGATCCCGACCAGGGTCTTGCAGACGCAGTTGATCGCGGCCGGCTATTTGCGAGGCAACGCCGATGGCGTGTTTGGTCCGGTGACACGTCGGGCGATCGTGAAGGTCGAAAAGGAACTTGACTTGACACCGCTTGGCATTCCAACCCGGCGTGTCATAGAGCACCTCGCGCGGGCGGATCGCGGCCGCGCTAACGAAGCACCCAAAACCCATTGATGTTTTCAAGCGTCAGACCGCGCGGCCCGAGCGCTGCCTGCAAGGCAGCCCCGCCGCCGGGATAGCTGAGCGCGATACTGGCGCTGCGCCCGGAGAGACTGCCGATCTGCATGTTGCGCACGCCGGGCGTGCTGGAGAGCACCTGCTGCTGGCGCTGCCATTGGCCGAGGTTGCTGAACTCCGCCAGCACCTGCAGCGGCGCCAGGCCACCGCCCGGCGCACCGCTGAAGGTGCCCGATCCACCGCCGGTCTTGTGCACCTTCCAGCGGCCTTCGAGCACACCTTGCGCGATCACGGCGGCCAGTTCCAGGGAATAGACGAAATCATCCTGGTCAATCCGGTAGCGTGTCGTCACGGAAAACCGGCCGACCGCATCCTGTCCGGCAAGCGTTATGTGAAGCTCTTTGGATGCCGGCACGGCGCGCGCCTCGGCGACAACGATCTGTGCCGTTTTGTGCTCGTCTGCGACCGCTGCCACCGCGGTCGCTTCGGCCGTCAGCAGCCCTTTTTCGAGATCCGTCGACAATTTTCCGGATCGCCGAATGAGTTTGAGAGGTGCGACCGAGTTGCTCAGATCAAGGTCGGCCCACACACTGCGCCAGGATGCCGAACCGCGGGCGCGTGTCATCGGCTTCGATACGCCGGAATTTGACGCGTTGTAGAGGAGGAGGAGGCTGGTAACCGGCGCCTGCTGATCGATAAAGGTGACACCATGCTGGCCGAGCAACGATCGCACCGTGTCCGGCTCAAACGAGAAATCCAGGGTCGCGATATACTGCGTAGCCGAGTTTTCCTCAGAGCGCACACGGATCCCGCCGATGTAGGGCTCAGGATCGAGTTTCTTTAAATGCTCGATCTGACCATAAGAGGCCGCGGGCACCAACCGCTTGAGCAATGAACGAAATGCCGATTGCCGCCCCTGCGCAATGGCGTCGCGTTTCGCCGCGACCGCATTGGTACCGGTCGCCTCGACGGGGTATTTGGCGACGGTGAAAACCGGCTCGGCGGATCGGGCGAACGCAGAAGTGACCAGCGCCGCCGTCATGAGGGCACCGCAAATGGTGGTCTGTATCAGAGAATTTGGCAGCACCCGTTCTCCTCGTTGGGCCGCGAGGCGTTGTGCCGCGAGGACCCCAGGGAATGGCTGACGTCGTGTATAACGTCCCCTTATCTTGCCGCCGCGCGCGCAGATCTGCTACGAGGCCGCAACTCATAACGGCTATTGGGGCAAAATTGGGCTCAGGGTCAATGGCCCGACTGTCGGCTGTCACCGGCTGCGTCCATCCTGCGACAGCTGGCATCGATGAGATCGGTTCTCGACGGAGACACAAGAGATGGCGCCTGAACGGCCGAATGCACCAGTGACCTACAAGGATGCCGGCGTCGATATCGATGCCGGCAACGCGCTCGTCCAGGCGATCAAGCCGCTGGTGCGGGCAACCCGCCGGCCCGGTGCGGATTCCGATATCGGCGGTTTCGGCGGCCTGTTCGATCTCAAGGCCGCGGGATTCACGGATCCGATCCTGGTTGCCGCCAACGATGGCGTTGGCACCAAGCTCAAGATTGCGATCGAAACCGGCCGGCACGACACAATCGGCATCGACCTCGTTGCCATGTGCGTCAACGATCTCATCGTGCAAGGCGCCGAGCCGTTGTTTTTCCTAGATTACTTCGCCTGTTCAAAGCTCGACAATGACGTTGCCGCGGCCGTCATCAAGGGGGTCAGTGATGGCTGCCGGATGGCGGGCTGCGCCCTGATCGGCGGCGAAACAGCCGAAATGCCCGGTATGTACAGCAATGATGATTATGACCTTGCCGGATTTTCCGTCGGCGCTGCCGAGCGCGGCCAGCTTTTGCCACGCCAGGACATCGCGGCCGGCGACGTTGTGATCGGCCTGGCCTCATCCGGTGTCCACTCCAATGGCTACTCACTCGTGCGGCGTTTGGTCGAAAAAGCCGGTCTCGCCTGGGACGCAGATGCACCATTCCAGCCGGGCACGACGCTCGCAGCCGCCTTGCTGGAGCCGACCCGCATCTACGTCAAGCCGCTGCTTGCCGCGATCCGCGAGGTTGGCCACATCAAGGCGCTGGCGCACATCACCGGCGGCGGCCTCCTCGAGAACATTCCACGCGTTCTGCCGGACGGCCTCACGGCACGGATCGATCTGTCGCGCTGGCAGATGCCGCCGGTCTTCGGCTGGTTGCAGCAGCAGTCCGGGCTCGACACCACCGAAATGACGCGCACCTTCAACTGCGGCATCGGCATGGTACTGATTGTCGAGCCGGCCGGCGCTGCCGGAACACTCGCTGCGCTTCAAGCGGCCGGCGAAACCGGCATCGTCATCGGAGAATTGGCGGCCAACAAGGGCGAGGCCGGGGTTGCCATCAGCGGCCAGCTGGGTGTGGCCTGATGACCGCATCTGATGCCCCGAAACGCGTAGCCGTGCTCATTTCCGGCCGCGGCTCGAACATGCAGGCGCTGGTCGACGCCGCAGCGATGCCCGGATTTCCAGCCGAAATCGTGACGGTTATCTCAAATCGTCCCGACGCACCGGGCCTGCAATGGGCCGCCGACCGGGGCATCGCGACCGCCGCCCTCGATCACAAGGCGTTTGCCGACCGCGCCACCTTCGATGCCGAACTGCACCAAACGCTCGCAGCCGCCAAGATCGATCTCGTCGCGCTCGCCGGATTCATGCGCATTCTGACGCCCGGCTTCGTTACCCGGTGGCAGGGCCGTATGATCAATGTGCATCCAAGCCTCTTGCCGCTTTTTCCCGGCCTCGACACGCACGCCCGTGCCCTTGAGGCCGGCGTCAAGATCGCCGGTTGCACGGTGCATTTCGTCACAGCCGAGATGGATGTCGGCCCGATCATTGCCCAGGCTGCGGTGCCCGTCGCCGCGGAGGACACCCCGGATACCCTTGCCGGCCGTGTCCTCAAGGCGGAACATCGCGTTTATCCGCAAGCGCTTGAGTGGGTCGCCTCGGGCCAGGTCACCTTTGCAACAGCCGGCACGGCAAGGGTGGGCGCAGTCGAACCGGGCGCCTGCCTGATCTCGCCGCGTGCGACCTAACGCGCTCGGCATCATTTTTGCAGTGCAACACCGTCCGCGCTAGAATTGATACAGATCATGGACACCGGCGGAAGTTTCCCATAGGCCGCCGCGTGTACGGCCCGTAGAACCAGAGGGGGCCACCCCTGCTACTGAACGGCTTAACCATACCTGACCAAAACCTGCCGACCGTATGCCTTGACGGGGCTTGGCGTGGTAATTGCGGCGTATCGCAGTCAGGCTTGAAAGCGAAAGAGAACAACGATTATGACGGCATCCACATCCGCCGCAGTGCAATCGTCCGCCAGCGATGCTGCACACGCCGAAGGTCTCGGCGACGAATCCTCGATCTGGTTCAAGCTTTCGCCGCTCCTTAAGAGCGATGACAACCCAATGGCCGTGCTGATGCGCATGAGCCAGAAATATGGCGGCGCCATTTCGATCAACATGGGCAACCAGCGCATTCTGCTGCTCTCCGAGCCGGATCATTTCAAACACGTCCTGGTCACGAACGCGAACAACTACGAAAAATATTTCGACGGCCTGCGTCCGGTGTTTGGCAAGGCGATGATCACGCATGACGGCGCGCTTTGGCAGAAGATCCGTATGCCGCAGCAGCCGGCCTTCCACCCGGCGATGTTCGACGACTACGTGCCGTACTTCGTCGAGGCGATCAAAGAGAAGATGGCGCGCTGGGAAAAGATGGCGAAGTCCGGCGAAGAGTTCGAGATGGTCGAACAGACCTGGACGCTCGCTGCCGACATGATCTGCAAGGCGCTGTTCGACCGTGACATGCCGTTCAACCCGCACTTTGTCTTCAAGTGCGTTAAAACCTACACCGACGTCACCAACCACAAGTCGATTCGTCTCAAAAAGAACGCGGACTCCGATTTCGAGGTCACCGATGCCAACGCCGCCAAGGCGATGGAAACCTGGTGGGAAGTCCCGGATCTGGTGCTCAACGCCGACCCGCGCGAGCATCGCGAAAAGACGCTCTTGAAAATGATTGAGGCTGCCGTCGCCGACGAAAGCGTGCCGGAGTTTGACCAACAGCAGGCGGCCGACGAGTTCAAGCAGTACCTATGGGCCGGCACCGAGACGACCGCGCTGACGCTCGCCTGGGCGATGTACCTGACATCCAAGCATCCAGAGGCTGCCGACCGCATTCGTCGTGAAGGTGAAGAGGTCGTCGGGGATCGCGACCCAACGTCTGCGGATTATTCGAAGCTGGTCTATACCCGCGCCGTCATTCAGGAAACGATGCGGCTCTATCCGCCAATCTGGGGGCTGATCCGCGTCGCCGCCGAGGAAGATGCAATCGGCGGCAAGAAAGTCGAGCCCGGCGACCGCATCGTCATGTTCGCCTACGGCGCACACCATGACGAACGTTTCTGGGAAGCCCCGGAAGAGTTCCGGCCTGAGCGCTGGATGGGCGATGCCGCCAAGAAGCGCCAGAAATACACCTACCTGCCGTTCGGCGGTGGCCGACGTTCGTGTATCGGCGGTGCCATGAGCCAGGTCGAAAACACCTTGGCGCTCTCCATCCTGCTGCGCCGCTTCAAGCCGGAGTACGCCGGCGAAGGCACACCGGGCATCAACGCCACCGTCACATTGACCCCGCGCGGCGGCCTGATGTTCCGCGTCAAGGAACGGGATTAGGCCGGGGCCGCTCAGCCCGCCTACGACGCCTGCTGCGTTGTATCGCTGATCGTCACGCCGTTGAGGTGAAAATCGAGGCCGTCGGTGATCTTCTTGGCCGCCTTGCGCCAATCGCCGCCGCGTGCCGGGGTATCATCTGTCGAGAGATCCACCGGCTGCGGTGTCGGCACGGCAGGCTCTTCGTACTCAATGGTTTCGACCGGCAGGTCGGATGCGGGGAACATCCCGATCCGTTCGGCCAGGGTCTGCAACTCCGACATGATGATCACGCGGCGTGCCTCATGATCGGCGGTGACGCTGCGCACATCGTCGAGCAGCTTGCGGTCGGCCGTGCTCAGTGCCTCGTTCAAGGCATCGATCAGCGCCTGCTCGCGCGCTGCCATCTGCTGCAGGCGCGTGTGCAGTTTTTCAATATGGTTTTCCGATTCCGACATGGTGTCCCCCTCGTCAAGCCTCGCGGCCGAATCCAGCGATGGCGACACATTTGGTCAGAAACTTTGCGAACAATGAGACAACATTGCGATTCCTGAACCGGGTGCTGACACATTGTTGAGTCGCGAAAATGTCAACAGGATTCTATTCTGTCGCGTTGAGCAAAGTATAATGAATTCAGGTGGTTACGCCACCTGATGTGCCAAATGGTTAGACTCGATTTGAGCCCATCTTGGCGAAATAATCTTCTGATCACTGCCCTAGGCAGAGCCCTTCAGACTTAGAAGGGCTCTAGGATTGTGGTGGCTCGACCGCGCTTTCGACAATCTCGGCCGGTGTGTTGTTCAACGTCTCATCCGGCGGCGGTGCGCCCATGGCTTTGAGCCCGGCGGCATACTGCGGCCAGCGGATCAGCTGCAGCCGTTCCTTGAACGTCAGTATGGCGTCATGCTCCTGCTCGGAGACAGATTGCGTGTCCTTCAAGCTTTTCACCGCAGCGTCGATGCGTGTGCGTTTTTCGTGCAACGCCTCGTGCAGGTTGAACAGGCTTGCCGGTGCATAAAGCGGCGCCGCATTCGTCATTCGCTCGAACACGCTTTCTGAAATCACGGCGTGGTTCGGCATCTCGCGCGGCTTGTAAATATAGACCGCACTCTTCCAAAGCCGCAGTTGACCAAGCGCATCGGGATGCAGTGGATAGGCACCCGTCTCCGCAACCCTTTCAGGTGCGATGACCCTTTCATTGGCGGCGTTGAGGTAGATGCCCCAGCGTTCGTCGCCCGGTGTCGCGCCCGGCGTGTGCGCATAACCGCTGCTGACTTTGCGCAGCGCGAAATCAAACGTCAGATCGGACAGTTTGGTCGTGCCCCAGCCGCCACCGATGTTGGCATGGTCTCCGGCGAACCACACTTCGACGATCCGCGCCGGGTTGATCGGGTCCGGATCCATCAGCGTCGGCGAGAACTCTTCGCGCGTCTCATCCATGGCGACCATGTGGTAGGCCTGCTCGACATTGTCGGGCACGGTCAGATCCTTGAACAGGTCAAGTTTCTGAAAGTCGATGCCCGCGATGTTCTTGCCGATGCCGAACGCACCGACGGTGTCGAAGCAGCCAAGCACCTTCACCGGTACCTTGGCGTGGTGTGCGCGCTTTGATTGCCACAGCGTCCAGTGGCGCCCCAGCAGGCGCCAGGTCCAGATGGTCCGCGGCGCCCCGCGCTGATCGAGCGCACGCGACAGCAGCCGCGCGATCGCAGCGCCGCGGCTGAAGCCGAAGATGAAGATCCGGTCACCGGGGCGATAGACGCGAATGATGTCGAGGTAGGCCTTGTCGACGACACCGGCCGCGCCCAGCCCGGTGACACCACCGAGCGTCTGTACGATCGGGTCATACTCGAACTTGTTGCCAACGCCGCTATAGTAGAGGCCGACCTGTTTATCGCTGTAGCGCTTGCTGAGGCTGGCATTGAATGCACGCTCCGGCAGGCCGCCGGGTTTGCGCTCATCCGACTTCAGCATTTTAAACAGCTTGAAGACGTTGGTTTGCGCCAATCGACCGGACTCGAACTGGTCCGGCGTGTTGGTCGTCCCGTCGAGGCACACGACGATGTTCTTCGGCTTGATCGAACTCCAGACGTCTGACCGCCTGAGCAGCGAGTAGAGCACCGGCAGTCCGATCAGAATGAACTGCCATTTGTACCACCCGCTGAACAAGTCCCAGAAAGCCTTGCCATATTCAAACCATCCGGCGACGGCAACCAGCACCAACACAATCGCCAGCAGCCAGTTGTGTATCGACGGCGGCAGCACCCCCGTCTTGCGCGTATATCTTTGCAGCCTCAGCGCCAGCAGGATGATCAGGATCTGCAACACGATGAAAATGAACAATTCGCCTTCATCGGACTGCTGGCCAATGATCCCAGAAACAATGGCGAACAGAATCACGAAGGGCGGCATGAACCAGCCCCAGAAATTGCGCCGGTAGATCATCCCGGCGAGGCCGGGAATCAGCGAAACCAGGCCAACCGTCCAGGCGGAGCGGGCAAGTTCCGAAATCGTCCCACCAAACTTTCCGATCAATTCCCGCGTGTAGACCTGCGCTGTTTCGACAAACAAGTCCCAGCCAAATTCGGCCTTCTGGCGCATTTCCTTTTTGTTCGAATCGCTCCGCGCCTTGTTGCCGTCGACCTTCATCAACTCGGAGATGACGTCCCATTTCTCGACGATCCCGAGTGACCTGAAGTTGACCAGCGCCGTCTTCGCCGCCTCTTCGATGCGCGCGTCCTGGACCGCTTCGGTCAGCCCCGGCGGCGATGCTGCAAAGCAATCCTGTGCGATCGGCGAAATTTTTGTATCGGGCTGAGCGAGCAGCCCAACGCCCTTGCAGGCGGCCTTGAACAAGTCATTGACCGGCGAGTGGTCAGGCTTCTGGAAGTAGACGGCGAGCATCAATGACGCGACCAGCAACGCCAGAATGGGCCAGATGATTGATCCACGTTTGATCCCGAGCTGGGCGAGGTCTTCAGTGACTTCCTGCTGAGCAGTCTGGCCCATCGAAATTCCCCCAGGAAAACGGACAAACGCAAAAAACGGCAAACGCACAAAAGACAAACGTGGAAACCGACGAGCGACACCATTGACCAATGCGAAGTGCACGCCCCCGAAAACCAGTAGGCACCTTCAACTTTTCGGAAAATAATCTAGGCGATCAAAACGCATGACGCTCACACGACGACGCGCGGATCGTCACTGCGTTGTGCAACTGTGGCCGAAAAATCACCGCGTATGCAGCTTCAACGTGTGGTCTGCGGCCGCAAGCCCGGCTTGGTTGTTAAGGCCGCTCGGCAACTTCGCCGGTGCCGCCAAGATAGCCGCTCCAGGCGAACCAATAGGCAATGTGGCCCGGCAAGCGCGTCAGCTGTTCACCGTTCGGGCCTAACAGCGCGGCTTCCGTGATGTTCCACGCCTGCCCATCAGCGCTGAGCGTGCCGGCCTTGCCGCCGATGGCAAACGTTTGCCCCGACGTGCGGTAAGCACGCACCGTGCGGGTTTCGACATTACCGACCAGGGTCAGCCGCAGGGCGCCGGCTGTGTCATTGATCACGGGCGTTTGTTTGAAATAATCGAGCGGCCAGGCCTTCGCGTGCCCTGAACTGCGCAAGGCAAACACGTAGGATTTTGCTTTGTGCTTCGTTTCATCAACGAGCGCCGGGAACATCAGATCCGGCGATGAAAAATAGGCGCTGTAGGCCTTGCCGAGACTATAGTCACGTTTGTGGCCGGTTCGAAGCGACAGCACCTTGGTGCCGGGATGCCGACCTAGCCAGTTCTTCCAACTCGTAATCACGACGGGGCGGGTTCTGAGTTCGATACCCGACCCGACCAGTTTGCCGACCACCGGCTTGCCGGTGAACTGGTTCCACAACGAGTGCGTTTCCTGGTCATACATCAGCTTGTTCGAGCGATAGAGGAAGCCCGATGAGCCAAATACGAACGGCGCCGTACGCCCCTTGACCGTTGTGTCAAACAGGATCCCCGAACCACACAGCGTGCAATAGGCGAGACTGACCGGCACGCCGCCGATCACATCATTGAACATCTCATGCCAGTCGAGAATGCGCAGCGGATAGGCGCGCGCGTCGCCGTTGATCTCGACACCGAATACCAGTTCCTCAGGCGTGATGTAGGTTGCCTTTGCCGGCGCAATCAGCTTCGGGTTGGTCAGTGCCGGAATGCCGTCCTTGATGACGCCGCCCCAGGTAATTTCCTCGATGCGGATCGTGTGCGCCACGCCTGGACGCAGAAACCGTTTGAAGTTGGGGTCGATCGTGCCATAGAGCGCCGCCTTGAAGCGAATGAAGTCCGCTGGCGGTTTGATTTCGGGATGGGCCTGCTGCCACAGCATCCAGTTATGCCACGTGCGACCGGGATTTTCGCCCGCGATCGCTTCCAATGCATCGAAGATGCGCGCAGATGTGCGCCGCGAAAACCGCGCTGCCTGGATCAGGATCGGGATCGTGCGCTTGTCGCCCTGCTTCTTGAAATGCGCGATCGCCGCATCGCGTGCGCCCGGCACGCGGCTGAACAGGTCAACCGCCTTTTTGATCTCGGGCGTCTCCGCCATCGTTGACTGCGGCAACGTCTGCGCAAGCACAGGCGCCCCGGCCTGCAGCAACAGACCGAGAAAACTCAACCAGCTCATCGTGACTGCACGCATGATCGTTAACCGTCCGCTTTGTTGGGCACATTAATTCTACAGGCGTTTGGCAACGTGTCATCTAACGACGAAGCACAGGGCTGTGAGGTCTCGTGTTGCAACGTCGGTGCCACGCTCCGACATCTTGGCATCCAGGTCGGTCAGCGGCGTTCGCTCGAATTCGTGACAGCTGAGGCGACTGCGTGTTACCACGCGCCGGCACGCCCATCGAGCGCGTGCGCCGCGCGACGGTCGAACCCGATCCCTTCGGATTGCGGCTCCACGACAACGCACCAAAGCGGGAGACGGCATCAATGACGCAAGGTGGCAGTGCGGCGCAAGATAACAGCGTGGCCGTGTTGAAGGAGGCGCTCGGCGAGGCGCAGATGACCGTGCGCGCCTACGACACCAAGGCCCAGATCGTCGGCGTCGGTTACATCCTCGCAATGGGAATCGTCGGGCGCATCGAGAACTCGTTCGTCAAGACCGACGATATTGATTTACTGCGCATTGCGCTTGCCTGGTTCATCGTCATCGTGCCGATCCTGCTGTTTGGCTTCGTGCTCTACCCGTCCCGCCGTTCGGCAACCGGTGTCGCCGACGGTAGCAGCGACAATGTCCGTCACCTGCTCTATGTGCGCTCAAATACGTTCCGCTCGGCGGCCGATCTCAAGCAGGCCGCCCAGTCGGCATCGCTTGCCGATGAACTCGCGTTCGAAGTGCTCTCGGTTTCGTGGTTGCGCGATCTCAAGCGTCAACGTTTTCTGCGCGCGCTTTTCGCTGGCGGCATAAGTTTCGCGCTGTTGTTCTTCTTCCAGGCGTTGCGCACTGTGATCTCCTGAGGCAGGCCGGATTAGCGCTCTGCCGTTTTGGCGACGCTCGGCGTCAGGCGCCAGATCGGGCCGGCCCACCTGTCGCCGTCGCCATCCAACATGTGCGTTTCGAAACCGCGCAGCGACGCAACCACAGCCGACCAGAATTCCTGCGCAGGCTGGTTGTAATCGGCCACCGAAATTTCCCACGTGACCGGACGTTGCTGGATGATTTCAAGAGCGGCGCGCGTTCCCAGGCCGGCGCGCCGGTATTTCCGCATCACAAAGAACTCTGCGACCGCGCGATCGGTACCTCGTCCGGACGCCGACCAGTCATTGACCAGCGCGAAACCGGCAAGGTCCGCACCAACCCGAAACAACAGTGGCTCGGAGCTGCTGTCCTGCCAGTAGCGATCGAGATGCGGGTAGGCAAACCGGCCCCGCCCGTCGACTTTGCCATACGGGTCATCGGCCCGCGCGAAGCCGGAAAAGTCATGCAGGTAGAGTTGCAGCAGGCGCTCAACGATTGGTCTCTCAATCGAAGTGGCAGCCGTGAGACTCAGTGGAGGTGTGGTGTCGGACATCGTCGATCGATATCACAATTTCCGGGCGCGGCACGAAAGTCGGCTTGGGCGCGATCATTGAAAAAATCTTATCCCCGGTCTCCAAGGCCGTGAGATACTTGTCTCATCCCGCCCACCAAGGGGCCGCTAACCGGTGGCGACCATTAGAGGGGTCGGGCTGCAGGTTGCGCGTCGACG
>JAGDYV010000093.1:0-28454 GCA_049116495.1 Hyphomicrobiaceae bacterium
ATGCCTCGGTCGAAAAGCGCGATGACCCGACACTGGAAGATCGCGCGCTGATTGTTGGCCACGCGGGGGGGCGCGGTGTCGTGACAACGGCGTGTTATCTCGCACGGCAGTCCGGTGCGCGCTCCGCGATGCCGATGTTCAAGGCGCTTGAGCTGTGCCCGGACGCGGTGGTCATGCCGCCAGATATGGCGAAATACAAGCAGGTCAGCAACCAGATTCGGGAACTGTTTCTCAAGGCAACGGATAACTTCGAACCGGTGTCGATGGATGAGGCGTATCTTGACCTACGGCCGGAGCACGTCGTCGATGATCAGGTTGCACCTGCTGTGCTGCTGGCGCGTTTGGCGCATGATGTGCGTACGCAAGTTGGCGTCACGGTTTCGGTTGGGCTGTCCTATAACAAGTTCCTCGCGAAGTTGGCGTCTGATCTGGAAAAACCCGATGGGTTTTCAGTCATCGGGCGGCGTGAAGTCGAGGACTTTCTAGCCCCGTTACCGATTACCAAAATCAATGGTGTGGGCGCTGCGACGGCGCGCCGGCTGCATGAGGCCGGCATTCAGACGATTGCCGATCTGCGCCGCCGGCCGGAGGAAGAACTGATTGCCCTGGTCGGCCGGTTCGGGCGGCGCTTGAGTGGCTATGCGCGTGGCGAAGATGGGCGCGAAATTTCGACCGGGCGGGGCTCAAAGAGCATTTCCGCCGAGACGACGTTTCGCAGCGACACGTGTGACCCGGTCCGCTTATGCGAGGTTGCCGAGAGGTTGTGCGAGCGGGTTGCGGTGCAACTGGAGCGCAAAGGCATGAGCGGTGGCACGGTTGTTCTGAAACTCAAGACGCATGATTTCAAAACGCTGACGCGCAATCGCCAATTGGCACATCCCACGCAGAAGGCGGCGACGCTGCATGAGCAGGTTGCTGCTCTGATTGATACGGTCGCGGACGGTCGACAGTTTCGATTGATCGGTGTCGGTGTCAGCGATATCCGCGGCGCTGCCGAAGCTGATCCGCCTGACCTGTTTTCGTAGGCAAAGTGAACGCGCCCTCAGTCATAGTTGGGTTGCCGCTTCTCGCGAAAGGCCGCCACGCCTTCGGTGAAATATCGCGTTGCCCGAACCTGATCGCCGAGTTGCTGGTCTGTTGCCTCACGGCTCTGTGCGAATTCGGCAATGCCACTGCTGATCTGCTGTTTGACGGCCTGCACGGCGGACGGGCTATTGGCGGCAATGGAGCGGGCGGTCTCCATTGCATCATTGAGGACGTTGGTCGGTGTCGTGACACGATTGACCAAGTTGATTCTGGCAGCGCTTTCGGCGTCGATAAGCCTCCCGGTTAGGATCAGATCCATGGCGTGGACATAACCGATCTGCTGCGTCAGTTTTACGGTCGCGCCGCCGAACGGGTAGATGGACCACTTGACCTCGGGCAGGCCGAACCGAGCATGTTCGGCGGCAATGCGGATATCGGAGGCAAGCAGCAGTTCGACACCGCCGCCCGCGCAATCGCCATTGACGGCTGAGATAATCGGCTTTGTGTAGGACGACGTTTTGAGCAGCGCCCGGTTGATCATTTGGGCGATATCCTTGCCGGCCGAGAGGTCGCCACCGATATCCGCTCCGGCACAAAAGGCCTTCTCGCCGGAACCGGTCAGCACGATACAGCGACACGCATCATCTGTTTCGAGTTGATCCCAGGTAGCGCCCAAGGTTTCGAGGTCGGCGCGCGACATGGCGTTGCGTTTGGCCTGATTGTCGATTGTGATCAATGCGATGTGGGAAGCCGGTTCGGTGATATGGAGAGGCACGTCGGTCTCCTGTGCGGCGAAGAGGCCATGTTGTTGCCAGTGTGACTGGCGCATTGGTATAGGTGACAAGGCTTGCAAAAGCGGGCTTTGATTGCCAACACATTATAGCATTCGATCAAACATGAGGGCACCATTCAACCGAACGACTTTCGACCTGCTTGCCGAGTGGGTCATGACGGATCCGTATTATGGTGTGGAGATCTTGGTGCGCTGGATGAAGATGGTGCGATACGGTTTGCCGGTCGCAGTTCGGAGATGATCAAGCGTTCCGGAGTAAATGTGTCGCCAAGTGAAACCGAGGACGTGCTGCAGAGCGATCCCGATATCGGACGAGTGGGGTGACGGCGTTGAAGATGCTGTGCGCGGCGATAACATCAAGCCGGTTCGGCTGGGACGAATTGAAGGACACGGAGAGTAACAATGCGCGCACTGCTTTGCCCCGAGTTGGGCGATATCGCAAATCTCAAGGTCGGTGACATTGCAAGCCCGCCGATGGCTGCTGACGAAGTGCGCATCGGCGTCAAAGCTTCTGGTGTCAACTTTCCGGATATCCTGATGGTGGAGGGGAAGTATCAGGTCAAACCGTCGCTGCCCTTTGTGCCTGGGCTTGAGGCGGCTGGTGAAGTGCTCGAAGTTGGCGCCGATGTCGGCGATCACGCTAAGGTCGGTGGCCGGGTTATGGTGTTTGCACGACACGGTGGCAGCCATGCTGAGGAAGTGGTGGTGCAGGGTGGTATCGTCACACCCATTCCGGATGCGATGGATTATGTGACCGCGGCTGCATTCCCCGTTGTCTACGGCACAGCGCATTTTGCGCTGGACTATCGTGGCAACCTCAAGCCGGGTGAAACCCTCCTGGTGCTCGGGGCGGCAGGTGGTGTTGGTCTCGCCGCAGTTGAGGTTGGCAAGATGATGGGCGCGCGTGTCATCGCCGCTGCCAGCAGTGCTGAAAAGCTGGAGCAGGCGCGATTGCATGGCGCCGATGACCTGGTGAATTACCGGGAAGGCAGTTTGCGTGATCAGGTGAAAGCGTTGACGGGTGGCAAAGGCGTTGACGTCGTGTTCGACCCTGTTGGCGGGGACGGGTTTACACAGGCCGTGCGCTGCATTGGCTGGGAGGGCCGAATTCTTGTGATCGGGTTTGCATCGGGCGACATCCCGCAGGTGGCGGCCAATATGATTCTGGTCAAGAATTTCTCGGCGGTTGGCGTGGTCTTCGGGGAGCATAGCTCGCGTTACCCGGATGACAGCCGCCTGCGATTGGGACAGCTTCTGGAAGCATGGAGCGGCGGTGCATTGAAGCCCCAGGTCATGAAAACCTATCCGCTCGAAGAGGCTGGGACGGCACTTTCGCAAATTGCCAATCGCCGTGTGGTGGGCAAGCTCGTGTTGACGGTTTAACTGGCAAACCGCACAGGGGCGTGGGGCGATACACGCCGCCGCATTTGTTGTTTGCTCGTCGTTATGGCAGCGGCGTCACGGGTTGCGCGAAGGTGCCGCGCTGACGGATAATCTGTGGTTCGGCACCTTCGTCAACCAGCACTTCGGCTGGCATCGGATGGCTGAGGAAACCGACGGGGCTTGCTGTCAGGCCATAGGCACCGGATTGTTGAACGGCGACCAGATCGCCTGCTTCAACGGTTGGCATGGCGACCTTGCGGCCGATCGTGTCGAGCGGTGTGCAAAGCGGGCCGACAACGACTTGCGGCGTGTCGTGCAGCGGGGCTTCCATGTTGTTTGCGAGCAGAATTGGATAGTCTTTCTTGATGACCTGACCAAGATTGCCGGATGCGGCGAGATGATGATGCATGCCGCCGTCAAGGATCACGAACGTCGAACCGCGTGATTGCTTCACGCTGAGGACACGGGCGAGATAGACCCCCGCTGGGCCAGCCAGGAAGCGGCCCGGTTCAAGAATGAATTTGGCGCCTTGCAGGCCTGGTAGCCGTGCTGCCTCAGCGAACATATCCGGGGCACGTGCACGGATGGCATCCAGATCCAGCGGCTTGTCACCGGCGAAGTAGGGGATGCCGAGGCCACCGCCGAGGTCGACGGTCTTGATCGGTCGACCCAGGCGTTCGACCATGCGGCGGGCAAGGTCAATGCCGTGGGCCCACTGTGCCAGCAGCGTGTCGGCGCTCAGTCCCTGCGTGCCGGCAAATAGATGGACACCGGTCAGTTCCAAACCGGGTTGAGCGGTGATGTGGTCAATCACTTGATCAGCAATCTCTTCATCGAAACCGAACTGCGTTGGCTTGCCGCCCATGCGCATCGAGCCGCCCTGGACCGCACCGATCGGATTGACGCGCAGTGCAACCGGAACCTGACGATCAAGCTTTTTTGCCAGTTCGGAGACAAGCGCGATTTCTTCTTCGGTCTCCAGGTGGATTTCACCAATGCCTTCAGAGAGCACGTAGTCGAGTTCGTCCGGTGTTTTGCCAGGGCCGGCAAACAGAATGCGATCAGGGTCGCCGCCAGCGGCCCGGGCACGGACATACTCAGCAGCGGACGCGATTTCGAGACCGGCGCCTTCCTCGACGAAGACGCGGATGACCTCTTGGTTTGGATTGGCCTTGACCGAGTAGTAGACGTCGACTTGATCACCAACCGCGTCGCGCAGGTCGGTCAGCTGCGATCGGAATTTTGGTGCTTCGTAAATGTACAGCGGCGTCCCGAAGGTCTCGGCCAACTCTGAGGCGCGATGCCTTCCAAGGGACAGCTCGACCTTTTTGGCGTTGTGATTGGGCGCAATAGGTGGCGCGGTCGTGGTGGGGATCGAGGCCATGGTTCAAGCGGGTTCCTTGGATGCCGTGCGCTCGGCAACGAGCAATTTGTAATCGACCTTGCCATTCGGTGAGACGGGCAGGGCATCGACGAGTTCGATATCGCGCGGCACCATGTATGGCGGCAAGGCGCTGGCACAGCGCGCCAGCACGTCTTGTACCGGTGGCGTGCCATCGGAGGATACGGCGATGGCATGGACGATTTGCCCGACAACCGGATCGGGCAGGCCGACAACGGCGACTTGGCTGAATTCTCCGCTGCCCATCAGATGTTCCTCGACCTCGGTTGGGCTGATGCGATATCCGGAAGACTTGATCATCGCGTCGTTGCGGGCGACGAAATAGAAGAAGCCGTCTTCGTCCTGGCGTACAAGATCGCCGGAGACGCAGACGAAATCTGCGCCTTCGACGGGATCTCGCAGCGGATTTGGGCGGATGACCTTTGCGGTTTCTTCTGGCCGCCGCCAATACCCCATGGACACCGTCGGACCACGATGAACGAGAATGCCCGCTTCACCTGGTGCAGCGCGCTTGCCTTCGCCATTGAGGACGAAAATTTCGCACTCGGGGATGGCCTTGCCGATGGATGTTGGGCGACGCTCGAGTTCTTTTGGCGGCAGATAGGTCGACCGGAATGCTTCTGTCAGGCCATACATCAGGAAGATGTTGGTGGTGGGCAACAACTCACCAAGGCGACTGACTGTTTCCGTTGGCACGGCGCCGCCGGTGTTGGTGATATAGCGCAAATGCGAGAGGTCGGATTTGGCGATCCGTTTTGCCGACTTTGCAATGATGGCCCAGATTGTCGGGACACCCGCAAATCCGGTGATCCGCTGCTTGGCGAGGGCATCAACGATTTCATTGCCGAAGCGGAAGTTCAGAAGGACGAGCGTGGCGCACTGTTCCATCGCTGTCAAAAGCTGGTTGAGCCCATAGTCGAAGCTGAACGGCAGCACCGAGAGGAGGCGATCTTGCGATGTGATGTCGAGGTATGTGCGCACGATGCGTGTGCCGGCCAACAGGTTGCGATGGCTAAGCATGACGCCCTTGGGGCGACCGGTTGATCCGGACGTATAGAGAATGGCAGCGAGATCTTCGCCGATGGCTTTGCAATTGGTTGGCGGGGCGACTGGAGCATCGAACGCGCGTGGCACCAGGCGCATGTCGGTGTCATCCGCGCAGTCGTCGACCAGTAGCACGCCCATCAAACTGTGCACGTTGCCAAGTTCGCCTTTCAGTGCGTTCCATGACCGGCTGTCTGTGATCAGAAAGCGCGCTTCGCAATCGGCGACGATGTGTCGGACCTGCTGTGGGCGCAACAGGCTGTTGATCGGCACGAAGACGCCGTCGGCGCGGCTGGTGCCAAATATGGCCCAGCACTCAGCAAAGCTCTTTGGCAAAAAGATTGCGACACGATCACCCCGCTGCAAGCCCAGATCGGTCAGGACGCCAGCGCAACGCATGCTGGCCTGGCGCAGATCGCCATGGCTATAGCTGGTGCCGCCGTCGACAATTGCTTCTTTGTCAGCCGAAACCGCGCTCGAGTGGAGCAAGTCGTGCAGCAGGCAGAGATTGGCAGTTTCAGCCACGCTTGCTCTCCGCAAATCGGATCATCTCGGAAATGCTCTCAAAGTTTTCCGGTTCCATGTCATCGTCATCGATTTCGAGACCGAGTTCATCTTCGAAAAACCCGACAACGTCGAGCAGACCGAGCGAGTCGATGGCACCGCTCTCGAAGAGGGAGGCGTCATCGTCAAGGTTTGCTGCCGCAACCAGCGGGAAGCGACTTTCAATGAAGGCGCGGATTTGCTGGTTGAAGGGAATGTTAAACGGTACGCCGTCCATTGTGCCGGTCCTTTGTGTTGCTTGCAGCGTTGGTCATGATCAAATGGCTTTGCTCAAGAGCAGTTGAGGTAGACAAATTCGGAATAGGCATAGTCGATGCCGCGGTGTTTCTCTGTCCCGCTAAAATACTTGTACCAAGTCGTCTTACGGAACGATCCTGCACGCGGTGCCTCTTCCTCGTTGCAATCAAGGGCGAGCAGAAATTTACCATGCTTGAGAAGATGGAATGTTATGTTGCCAAGGGCGGACAGAACGGCTTCTCGGTTTTCAGCATAGATCAGATAAGCGTGGGGGATGTTGCGTCGGTAGCGCGTGATGAAGATCAGCGGATGATGCGTGCCGTCGATGGTCATGACGCAGGATATGCAACCCATTTGCGCGTGATCTTGCAGCAAGGCTGATTGCGCGGCATCGATTTTGCCAGGTTCGATTTTGTCATAGGCGACGATGGATACGTCACGGCGATAATGTGTCAGAGATTGCGGCAACGTGGTCGTCAGCACGCCATCAGCCCACTCCTTGAACTTGAGCGCGGGCAGCATCTTGCTCACTTCAACAGAGGCCGTGAGATCTGTGAAAACGGTGTTCTTCTCGCGCAGGATCTTTTTGAGCATCATTGGGGCATACCAACGATAGGGCTCGTCGATGTACCAGCCGGACAGATTTACGACATTGCCGGCATGTTCATGTGCGTTGGAGCGCGGGCTGCGTAACGTCAGGATAATGCCAACGTCGGCGTCGTCCTTTCGCAGGATGTAGCCGATTGGACCGGTAAGGTGTTTACCCTGGAGATCGGCAAATCGGTCGAAGATTGCGGCCCACGTTGTCTTGGGTGGTGTCGCGAAACCGCGCTCAGTGATTGCGACCGCCGATTCGATGTCGCTACGCTCTATGGGCCTTAGTTCCATGATACGTCCGTGCCTACTGGGCGATTACTCTTCGGCGCATCTTTCGATCCGCATCGACGCCCGGACTTTGCACAGAAATGATTAAAATCGTTTGAAAATGAGCTATTTGGTTCACCGAAGTTCGACCTAGCACGCCATTTGATAAACCAAATTGAGATACTGCTTCGGATTTGGGACGGGCATTATCGGTTTGTAAATACTGGACGGCGTTGTTGGAGGCTTCTGTTCAATCGGCCCGTATTAATTGTGGCGCATAGATGGCTGAAACACCCTAACTTCGAAAAACTGCCTATTTTAGGCGGGTGGCCGTATGGTCATTGACCCGCATATTTCGTCACATTCAAACTCTAACATTTGTGACGTGAAGCGGGTCTGTGGCAACGAAGTGGAATTGGAGCAGTTTGGAGAATACATCGCACAACTGCGGATCTTGGGCGTTGGCTTTTGTTCTCCACCAAATGACTTGTATTTCCGAATTCGAATGAACCGATACCGCGGTGGTGTCGTCTAAGACTTCGAATGCAAGAAAATCACCGGAGTGCTCGTGATGTCTCATCATATCGGACGTGAAGAACAGTCATCATGTTACGGACCTGATCGAATGCTCGAGGGGCTGTGGGTTAAGTTCGTGAAGCTGCAAGGCGTGCGGCAAGAGGTTATGCTGGATTTTGGTGTCGCGACGACTGCGTCTGGACGTTCAGATCAAAGTGACAGACTTTTCGATGGCGTTTTTGCGCCAATCGCAGACGAGTTGAACAGACTTGCGCACCAAGCAGCCCTGGTTGAATCGAAGAGCCGGGTCGACATGGAATACAAGGCTGTCATGCTGGAAGAATACCTCCCGGAATCTGAAGCTTCCCTACATGTTGCTCTAATGCGGTCTTTGCTCAAGGACATTAGAGGAAGCAATTGAGCACGCGCGATGCATGGGGACGCCAAACATCTTATTTCTAAGCGGTGGTGAGCGATGCGATCGCGGGTGGTTCTGAACCTGATGCCGTCGTTTGGTCAGTTTCGGAAGGGTTGCGTTTTCGTTTGTCGACAATTGGCAGCACGAGGGTGACCGTCGTGCCGATATCTTTTTGACTGTTGATGTCGATGGTGCCGTCATGTGATTCAACGATGCCCTTTGCTACGGCCAGTCCGATGCCGGTGCCCTGTGGATTGGCATCGGGAGCGTTCTGTGCGCGATAGAACCGGCGGAAGATCATCGGCAATTCGTTCGAGGGAATGCCGATGCCTGAGTCGGTGACAGCGATCGTGAGATTAGAGCTTTGCTCGCTGATCGACACCACGATTGATCCGTTTTCCTTGGAGTATTCGATGGCATTGTCGATGATGGTGAGCATCATTTCGCGTAACCGCGTCTGATCACCGAGCACAATGTTGCGCGTCGATGTGTCGTGGAGCTTGATCTCGACGTTGCGGCTTGCAGCAAGGGTGGTCATGTCGCGGCAGGCGTTACGCACCAGTTCGGGGACGTCGACATATTGCGGTTTCAGTGGGACGGCCGACACTCGTGAGCGTGCCGTGTAGAGCAGCTGATCGACCAGAGAGCCGAGATATCGGGTCTGATCCAACATGCGCGACAACGTTTCTTTGTATTCGTCCGTTGACGTGGTTTGGCTGCGCAAGGACACTTCGCTTTCGCCGATCATGATGGCAAGTGGCGTTCGCAAGTCATGACTGACATCGGTTAGAAAGCGAACGAGGGCACGACCGGAAGCGCGCAGGGCTTCGTTGAGTTTGCTGAGCTCTTCGGTGCGCGATTTGAGCTGTTTTAGGGTTTTTTCGTGTTCCTGGGCGACGGTCGTCTGTCTACCGTAAATAGCTTGTGCGCATTCGTCGATTTTGAGTTCGATCGTGCCGAATTCGTCGCGGCCGGGTTTGTCGTCAACGGGCTCGGGTAACCGGCTGGTGTACTGAAGGATGCGGTTTGTGACGTCTGCGGTTCGTGCTCCAATTCTGAAATTGACAAACAGAAAGAAAAACAATCCGTATAATGCGAGCGCGGCGATGATGGCAAGCGTCATGCTGCAAAGGTTTTGTAGAACCCAGCGCACGTTAGCGAAACTTTGAGCGCCAGCATATTGACAAGTCGTGATGGCCGATCTCAGGTGGCGCATGAAATTTCGATAGGCAGGCTGATTGATCGCCTTAAAGGGTGACAAGACGCCGTTAGCAA
This sequence comes from Hyphomicrobiaceae bacterium, assembly GCA_049116495.1. Taxonomy (GTDB): domain Bacteria; phylum Pseudomonadota; class Alphaproteobacteria; order Rhizobiales; family Hyphomicrobiaceae; genus CAJQQK01. The sequence continues at coordinate 9,523 of JAGDYV010000093.1, forward strand.
CACTGGTTGGCGTGCGGCCTTGTGCAACCAATGGTTCGGCGATGGTTATCATCCGCGTTATACTCTCGAGCATTTTTTCCCAGGTTGGGTGTGCGTGAAAGTCCGGCGTCGGTGGGTAGGCGTCATCCAAGGTATGGAAGTCGTCAACGATGTCGCCGATTGTTCTGCGATGCTGTTTCAGTTCCGAAAGTGCCGGTGCGGCGAGGTCGTGCCTGCCCGACGTGACATGTAGCCAGGCCCGGGTAACGTCGCGTGCCAAGCCGGCGTTGATGGATTGTAAGCGTGTCGATTGACGCAAATGTTCCGCGTGGATCTGGACGTCTAGAGCAATCTTGTACAGGACGAAGGCAGAGAGTAAGGCCAATCCAACAATGCCGATCGTGGCCCATCTCAACCAGGCACCGATGCTTGCATAGTCCGGGCGTGTCTTGCTTTTGGCTGTCATGGGCAAAACTCGTTGGTTGATCCAAGGCTGTGCCTTGAAATTTTCGGGACGGGGCAATAGGACGTCCGTTATCTGAGCATGCGGACGGCGTAGGTCTTGAACACCCAGGATGATCTGACCTTGCAATCCTGCAGAGTGATTCTCACCGTGGTGTGGTTGACGCAATCAAAACGGGTCACGTCGTCGTTGAGGGAGCGTGATGGCGTGATCCCTATGCTCGCACCTAATCTGAAAAAGTCCACGGGTAGACAATAGTGAACATCGGGTCGCGAAATCATTAGTAGAGAATGAATGTATTATGAATTTTCTGGCGACTGTTGACGGCGGCATGTAACTGTATTTCAGCGTCGGTCTAATAGTTTGGCGGCTTGTGATGTGGTCGGATTAAAATTTCCGATATGACTGACCACTCTGATGATTGCTGTCATGAAATGTCGGGCGGTACGAATTGAATTTTGGTATGCCGCCGTTTAGTGCGTTGGAACAATGTATTGAGTTTTTTCTTACGTCTGATCGTTTTAGTCTCTTGTCGCGTCATCCATTCACACTTTGATGCGCCACGATTATCGGCAGCGTGATAACGGAAACGCTGCGGACGATTGTTGACTTGGGGTCTTCCGGGGCGGCAGTTGGTAGGTCTGATGTTTTCGCGGTTCGTGATTTTACGTGACTGAGCGACCTTGCCGTCATTGATCCGAAATTCATGAATTCGATTTAAAGCGGGCTTGCTATATCACAGACTCGGCGTAGCCACCCAGTTTCGAGGTCTTAAGACCGGCCGCCACGAGTGCTTCTGCGAACGTCGTCGCACAGGCTATGCCATCAATGAACGGCACATCGAACACGCGCGACAATCGTTCGATCATGTCGGCCATTCCCGCGCACCCGAGTACGATGGCCTCCGCGCCGTCTTCATCGAGGGCGCGGTGTACTTCATTGCTCAACCGTTGAAAGATGGCGCCGTCATTTTCATCAAGATCAAGAACGGGGATTTGCGTGCCGCGCACGCCGGCGCAGCGCGCTGCCAGTCCATATCGAATGAGGTTGGCTTCGATGCCGGGAACAGATCGATTGAGTGTGGTAATGACGGAGAAACGGCAGGACAACATGCTGGCGGCATGGAAGGCGGCTTCGCCGATGCCGATGACCGGGATATCGACTTGGCATCGGGCGGCATCCAACCCGGTATCGTCGAAACATGCGATGACGATGGCGTCGACGTCCGGGTGTTGTGCGATCTCTTCAAGCAGTCCTGGCAGACACATGGCGACATCATGATAACCCTGAATACTTTTGGGGCCGAAAGACGGATTGGTGGCAATGATCCGTGTATCCGGGCGTGCGACCTGTCGTGCGACAATGGCGGCCTTCTCCGTCATTGATGTTGTGGTGTTTGGGTTCACGAGCAAGATTTTCATTGGTGTCTTTCCTCAGGCCGTGCCGCCCAGGTAGAGCGCTTTGACGCGGTCATCATGAAGGAGCTCCTGAGATGCGCCCTGGAGTGCTACGGAGCCAGTTGTAAGAGCATAGGCCCGGTGCGAGATGCTGAGGGCCATGCGCGAATTCTGTTCGACGAGAAGGACGGAAACGTTTTCATCCTTGTTGATCGAGACGATCGAGCGGGCGATGTCCTGAACGAGCTTCGGGGCAATGCCGAGTGATGGCTCGTCAAGCAGGAGTAACTTGGGTTTGGCCATCAGCGCGCGACCAATGACCATCATTTGCTGCTCGCCGCCGCTCAACGTACCAGCCAACTGAGAGTAACGTTCTTTGAGACGCGGAAAGCGTTCCAGGACGCTGTCCATCGTTTGTTTGATGCCGGCCTTGTCTGTGCGCGTAAAGGCGCCCATCAGCAGGTTGTCCTTGACGGACATGTAGGGGAAGACGCGGCGCCCTTCAGGCACCATGGCGATTCCCAAGTTGACGATGTCGGCGGCTTTCCTGCCATCGAGGCGGTCGCCCTCAAAGTGGATCGCGCCGCTGGAAATGTTCTGCAGTCCTGTTACGGCTCGCAAAATCGATGACTTGCCGGCGCCGTTTGCGCCGATCAAGGCAACGGTCTCGCCTTGGTTGAGGTCGACCGATACGCCCTTCAGAGCATAGACGTGGTCGTAGTAGAGTTCGATGTTGTCGATCTTGAGCATCTGGTCCACGGCTACAATCCGATCGCATCATCTTCGCTACCGAGATAGGCCTCGATAACGTCTTTGTTGTTTTGAATTTCGGTCGGCGTCCCTTCGGCGATTTTTTCACCGAAGTTGAGTACAACGATGCGGTCGGAAATATTCATCACCGCCGGCATGTCGTGCTCAACCAGCACGATTGTCACGCCGCGGTCACGCACGCCGCGAACGAGTTCGACCGTGCGCATCGTCTCATCGTGGTTCATGCCCGCAAACGGTTCGTCCAAAAGCAGCACAGCCGGATTGGTCGCGAGCCCGATCGCGATGCCCAGCGCACGAAGGTGGCCTTGCGGCAGGTTGCTGGCGAGTTCATCTGCAATCTCGTTCAGGCCGAGAAAAGTGAGGATGTCTTCGGCGGATGTTCGGAATGCGTTTTCGTCGGCGGTTGCCACGCGTGTTCCGCAGAAGAACCCGAGAAGGTTGGCACGCGAGCGGAGATGATGTGCGATGACAACATTGTCGCGCACTGACATGTTCTTGAATATCGTGGTTTCCTGAAACGTTCGCACAACCCCCTGACGGGCGACCGAGTGGGGGGCAAGGTTCGAAATGCGGCGTCCCTTGAACAATACCTCTCCCGATGTGGTGCGCAGGAACGAAGCCATCAATTTGAACAGCGTCGATTTGCCGGCGCCGTTGGGACCGATGACCGAGAGGATTTCCTTTTCCTGGACATCGAATGAGACGGCGTTGACAGCGGTCAAGCCACCGAATTTCTTGGTCAGTTTTCTGACTTGCAAGAGGCTAGTCATGGCTGTCACCCTTTTTGGTGCCAAGTCGGATACTCAGCAGGCCGTTGGGCAGCAGGACCATCAGGGCGATGAGCAGGCCGGAATAGATCAGCAGCTGGTACTTGCCGGCTTGAAACAGAAGGTCCCAGCCAAAATAGAGAACGAGGGTGCCGAGCATCGGGCCGAATACGTAGCCCAGGCCGCCGAGAAAACAGTTGAGCATGAAGTTGACCGAGTCGGCGACTTGGAAACTCGACGGATAGATGGACTGTGAAATGCTTGCAAAGGTCGCTCCTGCGATGCCGCCCAAGAACGACGACAGCGCGTAGGCGATGATGCGCAGGTTGGTGATGTTGACGCCAATCGAGGAAGCCAGCTCTTCGTTCTGCTGCAGGGAGCGACAGAGATGTCCGATCCGCGAATTGACCAGCCGGTAAAGCCCGGCAAAGCTCACGACCATGAGCGTCACCGCGAGGAAATAGAAGGCAAGCTTGGGGTTCTTGAGATCGGAAAAGGCGGGCACGATCGTCAACCCGAACAGGCTGATTTCACCGGGCAATGGCATGGAGACAATGCCTTTCGCACCGTTCGTGATCGGCAGGGCAAGAGCGGAGAGGCGGGCAACCTCGGTCAACACCAAGGTGACCATGGCGAAGTAGACGCCTCTCAATCGCAGGATGGGCAGGCCGATCAAGATCCCCATGAACGCACAAAACAATCCGGCGAGTGGAACGGTCAGCCAGAATGAGACATCAAATTTGACGATCAGGATTGCCGACACATATCCGCCGGTTAACGCATAGGCGCCCTGGCCGATGTTGATGCGTCCGATGTAGAACGTGAGCCAGACACCGCCGCTTGCAATTGAAAGCAGCGCGACCGATGTCAGCGTGTAGTAAAAATCCCAACGCCCGGATATTGCGATCGCCACGGGGACCGCGACATAAATCAGCAACAGGAATGCGGCGACGCCGATGAGTTGTCTGGTATCGATCATGTCAAGCCTAGCCCCACGGTTTGCCCATAAGCCCTTGCGGGCGGATCGAGAGAAACACGATGAGCGAGGCGAAGATGACGAGATAGGTGATGTTGCCGTATTGCGAGAGTACGGTCAGGCCGATCGATTCCATCATCCCGAGGATGAAGCCGCCGGCAATCGCGCCTGATACAACGCCGGCGCCACCGATCATGACCATCATAAACGCCTTGATCGATGTCGGGCCGCCCATCCCGAGATTGACACCGGTAATGGTTACGAGCAGTCCGCCGACGATGCCGGCCAGCATGGCGCCCAGGGCAAAGCCAATCATCGAATAGCGGTCTACATTGACACCCATCAGTTCGGCAGCGATACGATCCTGCGCGAGGGCGCGCATGGCTCGCCCGGTCTTGCTGTATTGCATGTAGAGAATGAAGGCGACGACGATGGCGATGGCGAGAACACCGATTAGAATCCGGTCGTAAGGCATGATGATCCGGAAATCCCAGTTGAAGACGCCATCGATGATCTTCGGGACACCGCGCTGCTTTTCACCAAAACTGAGAAGGATGACGGCATCGAGAAAAAAGGCGATGCCGGCTGCAAGGAGCATCGTGCTTTCTTCACGATGCGATCGCCTGATCACCGGGCGAAACAGAAATTTCTCGATCAAGCCACCGACGAGGGCCAACGTGACTGCGGATGCGAGGAGGCCGACGACAAATGGCATGCCGAGTTGGGCGTAGACCGTGTAGGTGACAAAGCCGCCCAATACGTACATCTGGCCATGGGCGAAGTTGAGCACGTTCATCAATGAGAAGATCAACGTCAGGCCGAGTGCGATCAACGCATATTGCGCACCGAGGTAGAGCCCGTTGGCGATGATTTGTTCCATTCAGACAGTCCAGGTTGGAAACGGGGCCCAGAGTGGAGGAACTGGACCCCGCTTTCGTTGCAGCATGCCGCCGGGCATGCAGGCCGCGACGAGAGGTGATCGATCGCTCAGTCGACAGTCGCAATGAAGAGCGTTTTGAAGGCGCCGTTTTCGTAAACATTGACGACGAGAGGCACGGCGACCTGACGTTTCTGTCCGAACGAGGTGATACCGACGTATTTCAGTTTTGCGCCACCCTTGAGGTACGGGTTCGGTGCTTCAAAGGTGTCCATGGTTTTCTGGAACGCTTTGACATCTTTGATCGCGGCGGGGTTCGCTTTAAGGGTCTCAATGATGTACTCGAGTGCGTAGACTTTCGTGTTGGATTCATCATTGTATTCACCGAACATCTTCGTGTAGCGGGCAACAAACTCTTTCATTGCAGCTGTTGCGATTTCCGGCGTCGATGCGCCACCGACCGAGATGAAACCATTGGCGAGATCGCCGGCGCCTTCCTTCAGGACCTGTGCGTCCTGGGCCGTTTCGGTCGAGATCAAGCCTTTGAAACCAAGCTCGCGGGCCGAACGGATGAGTTGTGGCGCATTGGCCGGCGCGACGCCTGAGAGGACAAGCAGATCGGGCTGCAGCTTGACGACCGGTGTAATCACCGGTGTGAAGTCGGTGGTGTCGACCTGATAGGTAATGTTGTCTGAGACCACCTTGAGGCCGAGTGCCTTGGCGGCCGCGACACCGCCATCGCGTTGGCTGAGCGGGTCCGATTCATTCGCCGCGACGAACGCAACTGTCTTGACCCCCTTTTCTTTCATCAGATGCTTGTAGATCGCCGGGCCGGATTGATAGTTCGCAACCATACCGAGGACCGCATTTGAAGCAGGCGCGGTGTAGAGTGCTTTGGGGAACGCATAGGGGAAGTACATGATGCCGTTCTGTTCCGCGACCGGGCGCACGGCGGCGGCGCCGTCATCTACGTTTGGCCCAACAACGTAATGAATGCCTTCCTGGGCCATTTTCTCCATGCCGGCAATGGCGCGCTTGGGGTCCTTTTGATCGTCAAACGTGACGATCTCGATGTCGTATGTCTTGCCGCCGATTTTGACACCGCCGGTTTCGTTGATCCACGCGGCACGCGCTTGCATCGAGCGAACATTAGAAATGCCCCAGGCAGCCGCAGGGCCGCTGGTGACCCCAACGAAGCCAATCTTCAGCTTATCGTTGGCGGCGTTTGCGGCTGCTCCTAGTGCTAGTGACGACGCGACGACGAACGCGGCGAATGTGAATGCTGATTTGAATTTCATGTTGTCAGTCTCCTCAGAACCCGTGCAACTCAATGACCTGCTACAGACGCTTGCACGATCATTGGAGGTAATGTTAACAATCCTGTCAAGAATTGTTGCTCACATAATGAGCCTTTGCCTAAAATAAATGTGATTTGTGTTGCGCAAAACGTCGGCTACATGCGAATGGATTGGGCAGGCCGGAGGTTGAGGAATCCCTGTGACGAAGAACGCAAACCAGCTGTCAGCTGCCAGCTCATTCGAGGTTGACTCGCAAGAGCATCAGATCGTCGAGCGTATCCATACGGCGGTTATGGAACAGCGCCTGGTGGCGGGTACGAAACTGAACGAGGCACAGCTTTGCGATACGTTCAGCGCCGGTCGGATGCGGGTGCGACGGGCATTGCTGCTGCTGGCCAGCCAAGGCATCGTGCAGTTGCAGTCCAATCGCGGCGCGTTCGTTGCCTGCCCGAACCCCGACGAAGCGGATGATGTGTTCGGTGCGCGACTGGCGATAGAGCCGAGCATTGCGCGCAACGTTGCGCAAAGCGCGACGGAGCGTGATTTCAAGCGGCTTGAGCGTCACATTCGCCTGGAACAGGAAGCGCTGTCGGCTGGTCGCCGGCGGGACGTCATTCGGCTTTCGGGTGAGTTTCACGTTATGTTGGCGTCCGTCCATGGCAACTTGGTCCTCACCCGGATGATGCAGGAATTGGTCGCGAGAACGTCTTTGATCATCGGACTTTTTGGGACGTCGGGGATTTCAAACTGCGAGGAACACGAGCATCAGGACATTCTCACCGCCATGCGCGGGCGGGATGTCAAACGCGTTGACTCATTGATCCGCACGCACCTCGATCACATCAAGTCTGCGCTTGATCTGTCATCCTCTCCGGCTAAGGAAGTTGATATTTCGGAGATTCTGAGTGGTCGATGAGTGACAGCGGCCGACCAGACGCCCGTCGCCACTTGATCGCTGCCTGCAAAAATACTGCGATCCAGGATCGTGTCGCCATGACGCCCGTCAAGGTCGAGCGCGGTGTCATCCACGACCATCAGATCCGCTCGGACGCCGGGACGTGAAATCGCCGCAATTGCGATCCGGCCGTCGCTATCCAACCATCGCACACCGTCAAATATTCCATGGCCAGGACTGGATTGCGTATTCGGGCACCGGCCGGCAACCGCGTTCGATTTGACGCGCCTGGTCGTCTGGACGGCTTGCACCCTTGGACCAATGCGCCGAGGTGATTTGGTCACGTTTTGGGACTTGGTGCTTGCGCAGACCTGGATAAGTTGACATTCCATCATTCATTGGCATGCTAATGAATAGAGGCAGGGAAAGCGGTGAGCAGAAACGACGCTGACCGAGATGTTGAAGCGATAAAACGACAGCCTTAATGGCGTGTCTTTGAGTTCTCGGCACCCCGCATCTTAGGAACGCAAATAAGGCCCGAGAGCCGAAGCGTAGAGGAAGTGCTATGACGAGTAAGGCCAGATGGTTTGCTTTTGCAGCAGCAGCGGCAACCCTATTCTCAGCAAACGGCTCTTTCGGAGCTGATACGATAAAGATCGGTGATATCAATAGCTATAAGCGGCTGCCGGCTCATACAATTCCCTACAAGCATGGTGTTGATCTTGCCGTTGAGCAAATCAATGCGCGTGGCGGTGTTCTTGGCAAGAAGCTTGAGATCGTATCGCGGGACGATCTCGGCAAACCCGGCGAGGCGGTCAAGATCGCGGACGAATTGTTCAACCGCGACGGCGTCGTGATGATTTCGGGTAGCCTGTTCTCGCACATCGGCCTCGCGCTGACGTCTTTTGCAGGCCAGAAGAAAAAGCTCTACCTCGCCGCCGAGCCGCTGGCCGACGCGCTCGTGTGGGCGAAGGGCAACCGCTACACGTTCCGACTGCGTCCCTCGACGTATATGCAGGCTGCCATGCTTGCGAAACAGGCTGCAGCTTCGGGCGTAACGAAGTGGGCGACGATTGCACCCAACTATGCCTATGGCAAGGACGCCGTTGCAGCGTTCAAGAAGGTTCTCAAGGCCGCCAATCCGAAGGTTGAGTTCGTCACCGAACAGTGGCCGGGTTTGTTTAAGATCGACGCCGCGGCCGAGGTTCAGGCGATCCAATCTTCCAAGGCCCAGGGTATTTACAATGTGACCTTCGGCGGTGACCTGGCCAAGTTCGTGCGTGAAGGTACGACGCGCGGCCTGTTCAAAGGCAAGACTGTCGTCGGCCTGCTGACCGGTGAGCCGGAGTATCTGGATCCGCTGAAAGACGAGGCGCCTGAAGGTTGGATCGTGACCGGTTATCCTTGGTACGACATCAAGACGACCGAACACAAAGCCTTCGTTGATGCCTACCAGAAGCGTTGGAACGATTACCCGCGGATCGGCTCGATCGTCGGCTACAATACGATGCTTTCCATCGAGGCAGCACTCAAGAAAGCCAACTCAACGGATACGGAAAAGCTCGTCGCCGCCTTCAAGGGCCTGCAGGTGAGTACGCCGCTCGGTGCGATCACCTTCCGGGCGATCGACCATCAATCCACCATGGGAGCCTACGTCGGGCGCACCAAGTTGCGTGACAAGAAAGGTGTCATGGTCGATTGGAAATATGAGCCGGGGGAAAACTTCCTTCCGTCGGATGAGGAAGTGAAGAAGCTGCGTCCCGCTGCGAATTAGCACCGGACCAATGCCGGCGGATGCGTGTGTGCTAGACTTGATCGGGACGAGCGGGTTGGGACGATTGGGTTGACGCGTGGCGTCGTTTGGAACCTGTCGCAATGGCAGTGTATGCTGGGAGGCACGGCAATGGAGTACGTTCGTAACGCCTGGTATGTGGCGGGTTGGTCGCGGGAAATCGACAGTAACCTGCGACGGGTCACGATCCTGGAGACGGACATTGTCATGTTCCGCTCCGAGACGAAGGGCGTTGTCGCGCTGCTCGACCGCTGCCCGCACAAACTCCTCCCTCTCTCCATGGGCAAGCGGATTGGTGATGATATCCAGTGCGGGTATCATGGCCTGACGTTCAACGGCGCGGGGCAATGTGTCCGTGTGCCGGGGCAGGAGTCGATTCCAGCGTCGGCCGCCGTGCGCAGCTTTCCTGTTTTTGAGCGCCATAACATCGTTTGGATCTGGATGGGTGACGCTGAACGCGCTGATACCGCTAAGGTGTTCGATCTGCCGGTTCTTGATCAGGACGGTTGGGCGGCGCATCAGGGTGACGCCCTCCACCTGAAAGCCAACTATGTCAATGTAGCGGACAATCTTTGCGACCCGGCACATGTCAGTTTTGTCCACCCGACGACGTTGGGAAATGCTGCCAGTGAAGACGTGCCGATTGAAAGCAAACGTCTGGAAGATGGCACAATTGCAACGTGGCGCTGGGTCAGGGATGGTCCGCCGGTTGGGTTTTTTCAGAAATTCGGCGGCTTTTCTGGCAACGTTGATCGCTGGCACTACTACTACCTGCACCTGCCAAGCACGGCCGTGATTGATTTCGGGTCTGGTGATGTTGCCGCCCAACTCGATGAGGATAGTCGCGATCAAGGCGTTCGGATCTTCGCGCTTCACTTCCTCACGCCGGTCAACAGTCATTATACGATTGACCGCTGGATGCACGTTCGCAACACCGTTGTGGACGATCCCTCGGCGGCGGATCAAATGGATGCGCTGTTCCGCATTGCCTTCAACGAGGACAAAGAAATCCTCGAGGCGATTGAGGAAGAGGAGATGCAAGTGGGCGAACACAGACCCATCCGGCTTGCTTTCGACAAAGGCGCCAACCTGTACCGCAAGGAAGTCGAGCGATTGATCGCGGCCGAAAAATAGGCGTTCCTGGATTAGCAATGTGGTTGTGAGCGACGAACTCTAGCGTATCGCACGCGGGTTGCCGTTCGACCGAAGAGGCTAAACGGGGATACCTGCCGCAGCCGCGATGTGCTGGAAATCTGCAATTGCTGCGCTGAAATCTTGTGATGGCGGAGGGGGTGGACTGAGTACTTTCTGGTAACCTTTTGTTAATACTTGAGTAATCGTCGATGCGTTGCAATGTCGACACAATAAGACATCAAATAGATCATTGATGCCTTAGCGGATGGTCCGGGAGTCGAACCGACGCGGATCGCGTCCATTGTTCCCGAAAATCAGTATGCAGAATTTATCTGCCTCGGCGGAACGGACCATCTTGGATTCTAAGCGACGTAAGTGGTTGGCCTATCTACCGACTGCTGGTCGTTGACGATTCTTCCGGGGATGGAAGGCTTTTTTCTTTCGATCGGTGTTGTCCGTGTGAAAAGATATGGAATATTTCAACTGTATCGCTGGGATGGGGGCTGATGACCGACGACGTCAAGCAATGTTTCGTTATTTCTCCTATTGGAGAAGAGGGCAGCGATATCCGCCGCGCGGCGGATATGGTGCTCAATGTTTGTATTGTGCCGGCCCTGTGTGAGGTTGGTTTTAACTGCGTGAGGGCTGACGAGATATCGAGCCCTGGAATGATCAATGATCAGATCATCAAGGCGATCGTTGAAAGTCCACTAGTTGTTGCAGACCTGTCAACATTGAATCCGAATGTCTTCTATGAGCTTGGCCTGCGGCACGCTGCGAAGAAGCCATGCATTCATCTGGTCGATCAGGGAACGCGGTTGCCGTTCGATGCTTCAGGCTATCGCGCGATAGTGTATCGCGTCGATGACTTTCACTCATTGAAAGTGGCTGGCGAGGAGTTGGCAAAGCAAGCGCAGTCGACTCAAGTAGAGGGTTACAAGGTCAATAGTCCATTCACTCAGGCGCAAGCATATATTGAGAATGCCTCCAGTCCGGATCCAATGGATCAGCAAATAGCAACAATGTCCGAACGTATAGGCAACCTTGAGTCCCGCATCAGGACTCTGACACAACCTTTGAATACATGGCCCATCACTATGCCGTCTGATTATAACCATACGGACTTGAGCAGTTTAGGGAGCCTCTTTGATAAGATGGGTGGACATCAGGACATTCTTGCGTTGAGTAAGTCGCCACCCGTCACGGCTTCCAATCTTTACGATTTGGTCCCGAGCGTATCTGGCTCAATGGTCTCCGATGATACAGAGAAAGACGAGTAAAACTTTGATTGACCCTGTTTGAGCTTTCTGGGGCGCTCTGGTCGCTTTAAGCCGCGAGCGCATGCTTGGTAACTGCACTCGTCGCGACCGGCTCATGGACATAGTCTTTCGATCGTCTTGGCAGTTGATAAATTTTGACTTTTGGAGATTTCTTGCCTGTTGCTCGCAATGCAGCGTAGCGCGGATCGGTGACAGATAGATTGATGTTCTTTCCAGTAATGCCACCCCTGGCGAGCGCCCTGGCAAATGCGGTGCACGTTAAATCCATTCGATCGGGATGGACGTTAGCCCAGCGCGCAAAGTCGTTGCAATGGTCCTGCAACTCACTTCGTTCAACCTTGCCACAGACGCCATTTGCAAGCAGCCAGTCTGCTAACATCCATGCCAAGTCGTCATACTCGGTATCGCTAATTCGCAAAGACGTTTCCGCAAAGGGGTTATAGACGATTTCCTCAATGTTCACCGGGTGTTTCTCGTGAGTGAACTGGTCGGAATTCTGATCAACGATCGTCTGCGCAGATCGCGTTTGTGAAGCAGCTCGACGAACACTTCGTCCAGTCGAGAAGGTGAACTCGAAAGCGTATTTGAGAAGTTCGAACATAGCTGGTCCTGGCAAAGACGTTTGACCTGGAAAGCTGGTCGACTTGGCTAAAGTATCTTCTATTGTGGCTACATGACAACTCACAGCATGACAGCATGTCATCATAACATCTTGCTGTTGCGGCGGCACAGCGAACGCGGTAGGCGTCGGGTATGAAAGTTATTTCTCTGATCAGCAGTAAGGGTGGAGTGGGCAAAAGCACCATCGCGCTCAATGTTGCCGTGGCCGCGAATTCTGAGGACTTGTTTGTTGCCGTCATCGATTCCGACCCGCAGCGATCTTTGTCAGATTGGCGAAAGGTGCGTGGCAAGGTCGGCAGGGGCGTCAACCCGGACGTTGTGCCGATAGTTGCTGAGCGGATACCCAGCGCAATTGATACGGCGCGCAGGGGCGGCCTAGATCTCGTCATCATTGATACGCAGGGACGCGCAGGCGGACCCGAACTTGCCACTGCCATTGAAGTATCTGATCTAATTTTGATTCCAGTTGGTGTTGGCGGTTTTGACATCATGGCAAGTCGGAAAACCCTACAAGTTCTTGGTTCGCACGATGCCCTTGGAAAATCCGTCGCGATGCTGTCCGCCGCGCCTGGATCCGCGAAAGAGGAGGCGCGGGCGCGATCCGACCTAGTCAAGCTGGGGCTGGACGTGCTCGACGCAAAGACGACGAATCGGGCGATTTATCGTCAATCGGTCGGTGATGGTTCGTCTGCGGTTGAAGTTGATCCGGGCGGCAAGGCCGCTGAGGAAATCATGGCACTTTGGAGTGAGATAAAAGGGCGGATAGGTGGTGAATAAAAGCAAAGGCGACACTGGAAGCATCATTGGGCTGCTCGACGAGTACGACGCAGAGCGCGGTGATTTGATCAAGCCCGCTCCGCTCAAATACAAGATTCCACCTTCGCGAGAAGGCAAGCGAGCCGTCACGTTCTACGTTGAACCGCACGAATATGAAGCTCTTAGGCAAGTGTCACATGAGGCGCGCATATCGCAGACGAAGCTTCTTAGAAAGGCGCTGGGTGTCGTTCTGAGAACTTATGGACGGGATGATGTGTAGTTGTGCCGTCGCCACGCTGGTGGCAACCGGGTGACGAGACCTTGCTGCTGGCAACCGCGATCTTGACGGCGTGCCAGCTGGTCCAATCTAAACGTCATAGCTGATGCAACCTAAGTTCACACATCGTCCGACAGACCTTCCCGGGGCCAACCCAGCGCACGACCGGACAGTTCTAAGAGACGGCAAACCTATTGGCCGCATTGAAATAGTCGAAAATGGCCCGGCAGCGGGCGAATGGTCTTGGGGCGGGTATTGGGTTGCGGACGGCAACAGCGGGCGCGTGGCGACGTTAGACGAGGCCCTGCAAGCGATTAAAGCAGCAGCGACAGACGAAGCCCTTGCACAGTTGCCGCCGATGTATGCGGTCTAGGCAAAAAAATGGTCGGCAAATCTGCCACGCCGGACTCATACCCCTCAAATCTTTGGTCCAGTGACCTCTTAACAATTCGAAACGACAAAATTCTATGATGAGGCGGCCGCAATACCCCCAAAAGCTGCCACACTAGGTTCGGCAGCAAAGGGCCAATTGCGGAAGTCGGTCGATAGCGCCCCGATGCGTCGATCATGGCAGGCCCTGCTTGACCAACCTGAGACGGATGAACGCGTGCTCATTGCAGTCGAGGACAGCCTGTTGCCTCAGCGGCTTCCTCGACTTTTGAGTTGAAACCTAGGGCTTCATGAAAAACCTTATACTACGAACAATCGAAATTATGATGTTAACCAATTTTTTAAGGGAAATCCGTAATATTAAAGAAGATAATAGTAGCAATTACATTATGTTGAGATTACACACCATGAAAATTAGCAGAGCAAAAGATAATCGTCGTCTGGCGGCATTGCACGAGTTGGGCATCCTCGACAGCGCAAAGGAAGAGTCATACGACCGAATTACGCGATTGTGCTCAATGGCCTTCGATATGCCCGTTTCGGCGATTTCGCTGGTCGACAAAAATCGCCAGTGGTTTAAGTCAGTTAAGGGCTTGAGCGTGCGTGAAACGCCAAGAAATTGTGCCATCTGCAACTATACTATCCAGCGCGGTGGCCCACTGATTATCGAAGATACAACAAAGGATGATCGGACAAAGAAGAACCCTCTAGTGACGAAAAAGAAGGGCTTTCGTTTCTATGCTGCGGCACCTCTTGTCCTGACCAATGGCGAACGCGTTGGCGCTTTGTGTGTCCTTGATAGAAAACCAAGGAAACTCGGCCCACATCAGGTTGTTACACTTGTTAGAATGGCAGATTACGTTGTTCGAAAACTGGAACTTCGATCCTCTTTCACGCAACTGCTTTGGGATATAGAGGAACGTTTTGACGATCCCAGCTACGCATAACTTTTTTCTCGACCAAAATGGCATTACTTCAATCCTGTCCGAACCGACGCATGGTCAAGGTTTGGGTGTCCCTCACCTACACAAATATACATTATCGCAACCACTTTGCCCCTAAACGGGAACGCGGTTCACGACGGTTTCAAGCCTCAACTGCCCTCATAGAACATCGCGCGCGCCGTTTGCCGGGTCGGTGCATAGGCCATCATCACAGCATCCGCCAAGTTCGGCGAACGGTGCCCGTCCGGTTGCTTGTCAATCGTCACCTTGCCGGAACTGTTATGCGAATAGGCGCCGCCGTAGTTTTTCCAGTCGCTGACGTGGTGCCCTTCGTATCCGCTATCGTAGTAGCCGGGATGGACAGGCGCGGCGGAACCACCGAACCCAAATGATTTCTTGATGCGCTCTAACATTTTTGGGTTCTTTCGTGTTTAGCGGACGATATGCGCGTTTGGAACTTGCCCTCATAGGCCTTCGTGAGACCAAGCCGGGCAATCGCTGATTTTGCGGCTTTCTCAATCGTCGGATTGGCTGGCTCAAACGCGGTTTCTAGTAGGCGCTCAGTCGCGCTACCTAGATCGCCTTGCGTTTTTGCGATCAGCTCGCGCTCTGCCTCGTTGGCCAATTTCACAACGAACAGACCGCCCGCGCGTTTCAATTCAGAGTTTCGCGGAGCGGCGGATTTGGTCGCTTTGCTGAGAATGTCCGATGTTGAGTTTATGAGCTTGTCGAGGTCTTTGGGCATGTCATCCTCAGTCCGTCCTGATGGTTACGATAATAGGGGTTTGTGTGAGCAATTCGACAGCCCGCGCATGGTTGGGGACCGACCGAACGAGCATGGAGCGAAGTTGCTACGTAGTACGCCGGTCGCGGGCTGCCGGGTGTTCGGTGAGTGGTAAAGGCGGAATTAACGGCGGCGTAGGCGGAGTGCCGCGCGGTTCCGGAGGGGGCCGATCGGGATGCATGTAAAATGTTGCTTCAACGATTGACTGTCCAGAAATGGGTCTTCGGAATGCTGTGAATTGTCGTGAACTATCAACGCCACATAACGATGCTGTTCGGTGTCCGACAAGGTGTACATTCTTGGACGGCGGCAAGCTCACAGTAGTTCGGAAACCGGACTCGATTTGCTCGAAAATTGCTTTGCCGCATCGGGCCACATTGAGGCATGCGCCAACCATCGGGTGAAATGCTCATTCCGTCCGCTTCAACCGACAGCGGACATGCCTAACGCAGCATGCTGTGTTGTGATGTTGACACCCGTCCTCTGAATGCTCGGAACCGAGATCGACACATTGTCTACAATACGGTCATTCGACCCGCTATGCCGTCGTCGACGAAAGAAGAATCGTCACCGTAGTGGCCATACTGGCGCGCCAACTCGATGATGTCGGCTGCCAGTCGCTGTTCATCCGCGCGCCCGTGAGGTCGTTTGCGGTGTGTGGGACGATGCTGACCGAGAAACTGTCAAATGCGTCGTTCGGAAACATCCAGCGTCTGCCGGACATGATCCATACATGCCCGACGACGTGAAGGGTTTAGTAGTTTCCTTTTGTTGCCTCCGACAGGATCATCTTATCAATCGTCAGATCTGACACGACCCGACGAAGACTCGCAGTCTCCTGCTCAAGATCTTTGATCCGCCGCACTTGGTTCGTCTGCAACCCGCCAAATTCTTTGCGCCAACGATAACACGTGATCTCCGTCACGCTGATCTGGCGGACCGCATTCGCTACCGTGCTGCCATGCGAGGTCAAAACATCCACCTGACGCATCCTCACAACGATCTCTTCAGGCTTGTGTCTCTTACCCATTTTCTGTCCTCCTCTCAGGTCAATACCCATACTTTAATTCGGATCACTTCATTGGAGGAGGTTCAGTCAGTAGGTACTGCGTAGGGCTTTGGTATGATCGGTTCGCTGACGAATCGTCAACTGTAAGTGTTTTTTAACTGTACATAGCCTATTTCAACCGAGCGCCCGAATGACAAGGCCTCAAATTCCATGCAGGTGCCCTGATGCCGGATCTGGACAGCGGATTGCCATTCGAAGATGCGCTCGCCAAACGGGCTGACCCTTACTATGACACCGCCGTTGCAATGCCGGCATTTACCGGTTGTGCGCCAGACCAGCCCGTCGAAGAATACGTGCAAACCGTTTATGAGGACGTGCTGCTGCGTCCGGGCACCGGCGGTGACGCGCCAACGTTCAATCCGACCAATCCTAAAGATGCGGCGACCGACGTTGGTTGCTGGGTGGCCAAGCTCGCATCCGGCGAGATCACACGCGGTCAATTGGTCACGGAATTTCTAAAGGCTGTCGACGACCTCAAATCGAACTCCTCGGTCACGCCGCAAGAGCAAGCGATCGCCAACCAGGTCGCCGATGCCCTCGCAAACCGCGCTGCGCCAATTGTGGTGATTCCGAGCGAACTTGGGAGGTTTTAGCGTGGCCGTCAGAACTGGAAACAACAAGAAAAACTGGCTTTTTGGCACGTTTCGCAATGATGAGATTCACGGGCTTGGCGGAAATGACAAGCTCTTCGGTCGTTGGGGTAACGACACTCTCGACGGCGGGCAAGGCAGAGATAGGCTATTCGGCGGGTTTGGCAATGACGACCTTACCGGCGGCGAAGGTGACGACTACTTGAACGGCGGTCGAGGCGACGATCTGGCGATCTACGTCGCTGCCGATAACGTCGACAACCACGATGTTTACGACGGATCAAAGGGCTCAGACACGCTGCGGCTGGTCCTGACAGCCGAAGAGTGGCTACGCCCCGAAGTGCAGGCCGATATCGCCAGATTTCTCGCTGCCTCAGATGAAGAACATCATTCCGGGCATGGACGTGGCCATCCGTTTTGGCACTGGGGCGGGCACAAAGGTAACGAAACGTTTAAATTCGAAGCATTCGGCTTGATTGCAAAGAATTTTGAAAAGTTGGAGATCACTGTCGACGGCGTTCCGCTGGACCCAGCCGACGAAGCGGTCACGGCGGTCGACGACGCCCTGACCACTGATGAAGACATGGTGCTCAACGGCAATGTGCTAGCCGACAACGGCAACGGCCGCGATGACGTGCCCGACCTCGTGGCCAAGATTGAGCTCGTTGACGGTGTCGCAGGCGGCGCTCTGGTGCTCAATGAGGACGGCAGCTTCACCTACGAGCCGCAAGGCGCCTACGACCATTTGACCGGCAGTGAAACGGCCACCGAAACGTTTACCTACCGGGTCACCGATGCCGACGGCGACAGCGACCAGGCGACCGTCACGATAACCGTGAACCCGATCAATGAGGCGCCAACAGCGACGGCGTCGACATCGAGCGGTGACGAGGATGCGCGGAGCATTCCGGTTTCGCTACGCGGCACGGATAGCGATGGGACGGTGATATCCATCACGGTCACGACCTTGCCATTTGCCTCCGAAGGTATTCTTTATTTAGCGAATGGGATGACGCCAGTGGTGGCGAACGCGCCAGTCACGGCGGCGGCCGCCTCGAACTTGTCATTTGTGCCGGGAGCGGACTTCAACGGCACGGCAACGATACCGTTCACCGTGACGGATAATGAGGGCGCTACCTCGGCACCAGGTCGCCAAGTCGTCATCGTCACAGAAGTCAATGATCCACCAACGTTGACGACGTTTACATCCGTCATCGACACAATCGACGAAGACACCGAAGTCGAACTGACATTTGCCGAACTTGCTACCCAAGGGGACGACGCCGACATCGATGGCAGCGTCAACGCTTTTATCGTACAGGACGTTACGTCGGGAACCCTCAAGATCGGCATCAGTGCCGATACAGCCACCGCCTTTGTAGCCGGCAGCAACGACACGATTGATACGACCAACAAGGCCTACTGGACGCCTGCGACTAACGCCAACGACGCGGCGCTGGACGCCTTTACCGTCAAAGCCCGGGACAACGATGGCGCCCTCTCGCAAACAGCCATCCAGACGACGGTCGAAGTCACAGACGTCAATGATCCACCAACATTGACGACCTTTGTTTCCGTCATCGACACAATCGACGAAGATACCGAAGTCGAACTGACATTTGCAGAACTTGCTGCCCAGGGGGACGACGCTGACACTGATGGTAGCGTCAACGCTTTTGTCGTACAGGACGTTACGTCGGGAACCCTCAAGATCGGCATCAGTGCTGATACAGCCACCGCCTTTGTAGCCGGCAGCAACGACACGATTGATACGACCAACAAGGCCTACTGGACGCCTGCGACTAACGCCAACGACGCGGCGCTGGACGCCTTTACCGTCAAAGCCCGGGACAACGATGGCGCCCTCTCGCA
>JAGDYV010000094.1:0-2357 GCA_049116495.1 Hyphomicrobiaceae bacterium
ATTCGATCCGGCGCAGGACCTTGAACGTCCGTTCGAAGTTGCCGTGAGCAAGTAAGCGGCAGGCCAGAGCGCTGATGTCGCGCGCGTTTGCCGCCGCTTCGCACCGTCAAACAATTAATAATTAACAGATAATTATTAATTATTAATTATTGAGTAAGAAAATGTCAGACGCAGTCACCTATGCCCTCGAAGGCCATGTCGCCGTCATCACCATGAACAAGCCGGACAAAATGAATCGGCTTGATCCCGAGCTGGTCGAAGGGCTGCATCTCGCCTGGAAGCGGTTCATGGCCGATGACGCGGCGCGCGNNGCGGTGCTGACCGGGGCCGGCGAGAAGGCATTCTCTGCTGGCGCGGATCTCAACAACGTGCCGCACAATCTCTATCAGGCGATCCCGTCGATCGGCGTGCCGGTCGACAAGCCGGTGGTCGCTGCTGTCTCCGGCTGGTGCATCGGCGGCGGTATGGTGCTGACGACGATGTGTGACATCCTCATTTGCGCGGACAACACGACGTTCTCCTATCCGGAAGTGAAGATCGCGTTTTCCGGTGGGCTGATCTCGAACCTGGCAAGCCGCATTCCGCACAAGATCGCGATGGAACTGCTGCTTGTTGGCGACAACATGCCAGTGCAACGCGCCTACGAGGTCGGCTACGTCAACAAGGTCGTACCCGTTGCCGACCTGATGCCGACGGCCCTGGATTGGGCCAATCGTATTGCTGCGACGGCACCGATGCCATCGCGCATGATCAAGCGCTTTGTGTCCGAAGCCATGCCGAAAGGTCCGACCGAGCAGGCCGCCATCGCCCGCGTCCAGGTCGAAGACATCAACGCTAGCTCCGACTGGGTCGAAGGCCGCGCCGCCTTCAAGGAAAAGCGACCACCGGTGTTCAAGGGGGAGTAGAGGCAGACTTTGTCGATCGGATTGAGGAGAGGCTATCTCGCCACGCCGGCTTCAAACAGCGCCTCAATCTTAACCTCATCCATCCCCGCTACCTCTCGCAGCACGTCGCGCGTATGCTCACCGAGCAGTGGCGCGCCTACCAAATTCACTGTCTCAGTATCGTGCAGGCGTGCTGGCGTCATGATCGCCGGGTAACTGCCCATCTCGCTGTGCGTCACCGGTTGCACGCTGCCGCGCGTGGTCACCAACGTGCTGTCGAGCGCCTCTGCCACGGTTGCGACGGAGCCGCACGGCACACCGCCGGCACGTAAAACCGAGATCCATTCGGCGCGCGTTTTCTGGCGGAAAACCTCGCTAAAGACGTCGCGAATCTCAACGGTGTTGGCGACGCGGCTCTTGTTGTCTGCAAAGCGCGGGTCGCGGGCGAGTTCCGGGCGCCCGAGTACGTCGTTGCACAGCCGTGCGTATTGTACGTCGTTGCCGATCGTCACCATGAACGGCCCGTCGGCCGCTTCGAACACGCCGGCCGGTTGGGCAACCTGGTTGCCGTTGCCCGCCCGCGTCGGCTCGTTGCCGGTCATCAAATATTGATGCCCGAAGTTGACCAGCATGTTGATGCCGGTTTCGAACAGCGACAACTCGATGAAGCGGCCTTCACCGGCCAACTCTTTCTGGCGTAGCGCTGCCGAGATGGCGTTTGACGCGTAGAGGCCTGTGATCATGTCGACGAGTGATATTCCGGCCCGTGTCGGTGGCCCGTCCGGATCGCCGGTCATCGCCATCAAACCTGATTCCGCCTGCGCGACGGGGTCGTAGCCGGGCACATCCACGTTCGGCCCGTCGCGGCCATAACCGGAAATGGAGGCAACGATGATATCCGGCCGGACGGTTTTCAGGGTTTGGTAGTCGAGGCCGAGGCGCTCCATCACGCCGGTTCGGAAATTCTCGATGACGACATCGGAGTGTGCAACGAGTTTCAGGAACGCCGCCTTGCCTTCCGGCGCCTTGAGATCAAGGGCGACTGATTTCTTATTGCGGTTGACGGTTAGAAAATAGACCGCATGGCCGTTGTGGCTCGGAACCGTGAACGTCCGCGAGTCGTCACCATGCGCCGGGTTCTCGACCTTGATCACCTCGGCGCCGAGATCGGCAAGCATGAGACCGGCGTATGGGCCGGCCAGAACGCGCGAAAGATCGAGCACGCGGATGCCTTCGAGAGGGCGCTTGGCGGGTTGATCGCTCATGAGGCTGGGGCTTCCTTAGGTGGGGGTTCTACAGCACCAGAATCATTTCCAATGGCGGCTTGCGGTGCGGCCATCAGAGTAAAACCCGATCCGGTAAGCCTTTGTCCAGGGTGTAGGCTTGATCATCACGGATTGGAACTTGAGCAATCGAAAATCCCATAAACAGAAGCCGCCCGCGCAAGGGAGAGCGCGGGCGGCTGTGTGGCTG
>JAGDYV010000095.1:0-8110 GCA_049116495.1 Hyphomicrobiaceae bacterium
ACGGCAAGCTGGTGAAATCCTGGGGAGAACCCGGTACGGATCCCGGCCAGTTCAATATCGTGCACAATATCGTCGCCGATGATGACGGCTGGGTCTACGTTGCGGATCGCGAGAACCATCGCGTGCAGGTGTTCGACAGCAACGGCAAGTATGAGACGCAGTGGAACAACATGCATCGCCCATCGGGCTTGTACATGCCGCGAGGAAGCTGCCAGCATTGCTATATCGGCGAACTTGGGCCCGGCATGGCGGTCAATCGGTTTGTGCCCAATATCGGCCCGCGCGTGAGCATCTATACGCACGAGGGTGACCTTGTTGCGCGGCTCGGATCGCGCGAAGGCGTCGGGTCGGAACCCGGGCGGTTCATGTCACCACACGGGTTGGCCGTGGATTCGCGCGGCGACATCTACGTCGGCGAGGTGTCGTACACCAATTGGCCGAGCAGCCATGGCGAAGAACCGATGCCGAACTATCTCCGCACGTTGCAGAAATTCGAAAAGATTGCGTAGCCAGCCGGCGAGGCCGCATGCAGTTCACCGTACACTATGACGATGTGGTCCTGCGCAATGCCGTCAACACGTTCGTCAAGCGGCGGATTGTCGAGGGACTGGGCCGGCTCGGTGTGGCGGCCGTGGTCGTGACAGTCGTGATATGGGTCTATCTGCTATGGCAGGGTGATCGCTCCTGGGTGGTCGGTGCGATTGGCGCGGTGTTGCTGTTGTTCGTGTTGATTTTCGGCGCGTTGTGGCACTGGCGGCATATCGAGATGCGCCGCAAGCTTGTCGCAATCCCCAGCCGGCAGGCGGTCGTGACGCTCAGCGACGATAGCATCACCGTCAACAGCGAAGCTGGCGCAACAACGTTGCCTTGGACGACGTTTAACGAACTTTGGCGGTTGGAGCGCTATTGGTTGCTGTTTCTGGAGCCAAACAATTTCGTGACATTGCCGACAGACGGCGTACCGCAAGACGCACTCGACACAATCGAGGCGCGCATTTCAGGAACCGTCTAGTCTGCGTGAGACGCACGCAACTGCCAACCACGAATTTCCCGCCCGCGCAGCCTCGAATGCATGGTCGGAGAAGCGGGCAGAAAAGCCCGCTCCACGATCATGAACCGACGTTACGGACGATAGGGAAACGGGCTCGACCCGAGCAGTCGTGGTAGCAATGGTTGCACTCGGTCGAGCCAGCGGCACAGGATCGGTCGGGTTTCACGAGGGTCGATCAACTCATGCACCGAAAAGGCCTCCGCACGCGGGAACGGCGAGCGGCCGGCGGCCAATTGGTCTTCGAGTTCCTGGCGTTTGGCATCCGGATCATCGGCGGCAGCGATCTCGCGGTGAAAGGCGATGGCGACACCCCCTTCGACGGGCAGCGGGCCGGTTTCCGCCGACGGCCAGGCGACCACGTACGGGTCGTAGCCATAGTGCGCGACCTGCGCGACGCCGAACGAGCGCCTGACCATGATCGCGGCCCACGGCACGCGGCTCATCGCAGCGGTCAGGACGGTGTTGGCGCCATGCCGGATGGTTGCGTCCTGCTCGGCCTTGGAGCCGATCATGAAGCCCGGCTCGTCGACGAAGCTGACAATCGGCAAATGAAACGTGTCGCAAAGCTCGATGAAGCGGCGCGCCTTCTGGGCACCGTCCGCTGTCATCGCACCGGCCAGTTGGCGGCTGTCGTTGGCCCAGACGCCGACCGGTTGGCCGTTGAGGCGCGCAAAGCCGGTGATCTGGCCGCGCCCATAGCCACGCCCGAACTCGAAGAATGAGGACTTGTCGACGACGAGCTTCAGAAGGCGGCGCATGTCGAACACTTTGCGGCGTTCGCGCGGGATGATGTCGAGCAACGCTTCGTCGCGCCGATCGACGGGATCGTCGCACGCCGTCACCGGTGCGAGTTCCCAGATGTTGTCCGGCAGGTAGGTGAGAAAGTCCCGGATCTGCGCGAGCGATTGAGGTTCGTCTTCACCGGTGTTGTCAACGGTGCCGTTGCGGCCATGGACGTCGACGCCACCAAGTTCCTCTTTGGTGAGTTCTTCACCGAGCGCGCGCTGCACAACGGCAGGTCCGGCGATCAGGATTTGCGCCGTCGACCGCGACATCACCGAGAAATGCGAGGCAACCAGTCGTGCCGCGGGCAAGCCGGCAACAGCCCCGAGCGCGGCGGATGCGACCGGCACCGTCGACAAAGCTTCGGCAACGGAGCGGAAACGCGCCGAATCGTAAACGGGCGCGCTGAGGCTCTTGCCCTTGGCAGAGCCGACACTGCCACCGGCGCCCTCGTGCAGGCGCACGAGCGGCACGCGATGCCTGACCGCGAGCTGTTCCGTGAAGACGCTTTTGCGCAAACCGGCCGGTGACGGTGAGCCGCCTTTGAGCGTGAAATCTTCACCACCAACAACGCATCGTCGGCCATTGATCTTGCCGAATCCGAGAACGAAATTGGCCGGAGAGAATGTATCATCTTCACCGTTAGCACCTTCGTCGATGGCCCCAGCACCGACGCCCACTTCATCGAACGACCCGTCATCCAGCAAGACATCGATACGCTCGCGCACCGTTAGCCGGCCCTTCGCATGCTGACGCTCAACCGCGGTCGCACCACCCTGCAGCATGGCCGCTGCGCGCCGCTTTTTGATCTCATCGACTTCGTTTTGCCAGCTCATGCCATCTGCCTTTCCAACCCGTAAACCTCATCGCGCCATGATGTCTTGGATGGCCGGTCGCGGCAACCGCGATCCGGTTCACAAGAAAAAATCAGAAAAAATGATTGGTGTGACGCGTTTCATATCTGCAACCAGCGCTGCGTGCGAAAACATCATCACAGTCAACCCAAAGGACCACACGGAAAGGAACCCGTCATGCGTATCTCAGCACTCTTCGCGGCCACCACGTTGGCCCTTCTGACCATCTTCTCATCTGTTGCCAGCGCACAGTCACTACCGTGCGGCGCTCGCGATACGATCGTCTCGCAACTCACCGGCAAGCACAAGGAACAACAGGCCGTAATCGGCATGGCCAAGGATGGCCGCCTACTCGAAATCTGGAGCAGCTTCGAGTCACGCAGCTTCACGGTTCTGCTGACCTGGCCAACCATGAAAAGCTGCATTGTCGCAACCGGCAGCTCGCTTTCGATGAAGCATCCGACCGAGTTCATCGGCCGCTTCGAATTCTAAGAACGTCAAACCGAATACCAAGAGGGCCGGTGTCTCCGACAAGGAGCCCGGCCATTTCTTTTTGACGTTCCTGTTCTGGATAAGGGAGCCGAACAGTCACTCAGTCGCCAAGTAGCGCTCGAGCGCAGCGACGTCGATCTCGCCACGTTTGATGGCAGCTCGCACGGCGCAACCAGGCTCGCTGTCGTGGCCACAATTGCGGAACTTGCACGCCGTCGCCAGCGTCTCAATCGCGTCGAATACTGCGTCGTCGGCGAACACAGGATCGGCATCCCAGAGTTCCAGACCGCGCATGCCCGGCGTGTCCATGATCGCTCCGCCTGCATCACGAATGAACAACTGGCGATGTGTCGTCGTGTGCTGGCCGCGATTGTCTCGAGCGCGAACGGCCTGCGTCGCCTGTGCCTCATAGCCAAGCAATTGGTTGGTCAGGGTCGACTTGCCAACCCCCGATGAACCAAGCACGGCAATCGTACGACCGCCCTCAAAATATTTTTCAAGCACGGCGACATCTTGGCGACTATGCGCAGAAATAACGTGGACTGCTACATCTGGCGCCACACGCTGCAACTCTGCCATGGCGACTTCCGGCTCGGCACCGATATCGGCTTTATTGATGATGATCACCGCTTCCGCGCCACCGTCGTCGATCAGAGCGAGATAGCGGATCAACCGATCCAGATTGAAGTCACCATCAAGCGCCGTGACGATCAGCACGACATCGACATTGGACGCGACAAGTTGCGGGCGGCGTTCGCCGGCGGCTTGCCGAATGAGTGCACTTGTTCGCGGTAGGACAGCCTCGATGATCGCCGGACCATCGCCTGCACTGGGGCTTAAGGCAACGTAGTCACCAACACCCGGCAGGTCCGAACGCAGTTCGGCAGCGTTGCGCATACGCCCAGGGATCTCGGCGGCAATCTCCTCGTCTTGCAGCGCCACCTGATAATGTGTCCGATGTTCACCGATAATGCGGCCGGGGATCAGACCCTGACGCGCATAGTCTGCAAATTCCCGCTGCCGTTGCGCATTCCAGCCCAGCGCGTCAAGCGACATGACTGTTTGCCTCGAAAATCACACGCGCATGCTCCGATATCAGTATTTCACTCGGTCTGGTCAATAACACATATTTCAGATAATGCAGCGCCGTTCACCAAAACCGTGACACGGACACGGGTCATCGATACCCGGATAGAAGTGCCCCTTGCGATCGCATTGACTTCACATGTCGCCATTTACGCGTAAGCTGCGCCGAGAATCGACCAATCCAGGGAGTGCAGCCATGCTGATTGCCACCTCAACGGCCGAGGCCAAACAGAAACAGCGTCAGGTGCATGTGAACGGCCATGACTATACGCTGAGTGAGTACGTTGGCGCGGCACCGCTGCGTGGCGTTTATGTCGAAGGCAACGAAGTTAACGACAATGGCCTGCCGCAGGGGTTCCTTGTTGAGCAACCGCCGGGCTCGGTCACCCTACCGCACTTTCACGAAACCAACCAGTTCCAGGTTTTTGTCGATGGTATCGGCAGCATGGGCAAGCATGCCGCGCAGCCGCTAACGGTGCAATATGCGAACGGTCACACACCTTATGGGCCGATCAAAGCAACGGAGACGGGCGTCACGTATTTCACGCTGCGCCAACGCTGGGACCCCGGCGCCAAGTACATGCCCGGCGCGCGCGACAAACTCGTCAAAGGCAACCAACGCACACGTATCAAGGGGAGTATCCCGCTCACCACCGATAGCGAGCGGGCCGGCCTGGGAGTACCAGCAGTCGAAACGATTTTCGAGCGCGAGGACGACGGCATGGCCGCGTGGATCTACCGTTTCGGCGCGAACAGCAGCGAGACGATGCCTGATGCGGCTGGAACCGGCGGCCAATATCTGATCATCGCCGCCGGTGAACTGCAGCATGGCGGCAAGACGTACGACAAGTGGTCGACGTTATTTGTCATGGCCGATGAGCCTGCGCCAACGCTGACAGCAGGCAGCGCCGGGCTCGATCTCCTAGTTCTGCAGTTTCCGCCTGCCTAGACTGCGCTCCTTACGAGGCCGATGGTGCAGCCTTGGCGTGCGTCATCAATTGCTCCAGCACCTCATACGGTTGGCAACCAACCGCACCGGCACCACCAGCGACAAATGTCGGCACACCCGTGACGCCATATTGTCGTGATTTCGCCCAGTCTGCATCAACCGCGTCCTTGAACGTACGCTTCGTTATCACCTCTAGCGCCGCGTCGCGCGACAAGCCGGCCTGTTCGACCGCATTGAGCAGCACGTCATGGTCGCTGACGTTCAGTGCATCGACAAAGTAGGCCTTGTAAAGGATATCGTGGATTGCTTCGCCGCCAGACTGCGTGTCCGCCCACTTACCGAGTTCTTGCGCCAACCGGCTGTTGTAGGTGTGTGTGCGCTCACCGTATGGCAAACCTTCATCTGCCATCAGGCCGGCCATGCGCTCCTGCTTTTCGGCGATCGCTTCGGGTCCGCCGCCGAACAATTCCTGCAGCGAACGCCCTTCGATTGGGGTGTCCGGGTGCAGCGGAAAGTGCACAAGCTCGGTCTTGATGTTGAAGTTTGTCTTCAGTTTTTCAATACGCACGGTACTGAGGTAACACCACGGTCAAACGTAGTCGGTGAAGATTTCCAGGAGAACGGGTTCATCGCTCATCGCGTATCCTTGTCCATCGATATACAGCAGGTTATCGGCACCATGTCATTGATATCGCTTGGCGACAACCGCTTCTGCGGCGCTATTCAGCACTAGAAACGGTCGTTTTGAAAGAAAAATTCCAAAAATTGCCGATGTGTGACGCAGCTAACAGATGGCTGGCGGTGATGGGGGCATATTGGGTTCATCAGACGGACACACAGACCCAACCAAGACCCAAACGGAAAGACCCAGTCATGAAAAAGTTCTTCGCAATAGCCATCCTCGCCGCTGCAACCGCACTTTCAGCCGCTCCCGCCAACGCCCAGATGTCAGCCTTGAAATCCTTGGACAACGCAGCCGCTGCAAGCGATAGCGCCATCGTCCACAAAACGGGTCGCCGTGGCCGCCGCGGACGCTTCGCAGCCGGCCTTGCCCTTGGCATCGTTGGCGCCGCGATCGCGACACACCATTACGGATACCACCGGCCTTATTACTCAAGCCGCTGGTCACGCCACGAACGTCGTTGCCGCCGCTGGCGCCGGTCCTGCTATCGCGGTTATGACCGGGCTTGCTGGAAATACGACAGCCGCTGCTAACACAGGAAAGATCCCCACTGGTTAACCAAAGGAGCCCCATGACATTCCACATCAAAGACCGCTTGCGCTGCTCCTCCCAGCGTAAGCGGTCTTTTGCGTTCGGGGACCTGTTCCGTCGCCACTTGTCCCTGAACATGCCTGGCATATCGCTTCCCCGTCAGCCGGTTCATCGGTAGTCTTGTCTCTGTCATCATCAATCCGCGGACATCCATGCCAGAGCAGACCCTGACCGATCGCCTACTCAACGTACTTGATGCGCTCGGTATCGAGCGCGCGCACTTCGCAACCCAATCGCCGGGCGATATCGCGTCATTCGTCGAGCAGGCGCCGGAAAGAGTCGGCGGCGTCGCATTGCTCGCGCCACCGCGAATCGATCCACTGGCCTTTGCGCCTCTTGCCGAAAGATTGCTCTATATCGCGCCGAGCGGCGGCACACTGAGCCGAACCGCCAAGTCAGTACTGCCGCGCCTCGCGCAGGCAAATCAGTCGATACTGGATGGATACGACGCCGAAAGCTGGAGTGACATCGCCGCTGAACGGCCGGACATTTCCGATCTGCTGACGCAGCATCTTTCTGGCCTTGAGCCCAGCAGGACGCTTACCGGCGAAGACGTCCACGGCGAAATTGCTGGCATCCGGTATCACGTCAGTGGCAACGGCCCGGCGCTTATTTTAACGCCGCTCGCGTTCGCACCGTCCCAATGGCAGCCGCTATTGGCGCAACTCACCCAAAGGTTCCGCGTGATTGCTCTATCGGGGCCTCATCTCGGCATGCTCGCACTGCTCGAACAACGAGCCGCACTGACGGGTTGGCAACAGATGTGCCGAACCATCTTCGACGCGCTCAACACGAACACCGGAGATCGTATCCTCGAAGTCGGCTGCGGCAGCGGCGCCGTTGCCCGGCAGTTCATTAACCATACCGGCGGCCGAAACCCGCTGACCGCGATAGATGTCAGTGAATACCTGCTGGGAGAAGCGCAACTGTCTGCTGCTGCCGCCAACATCGCCGATAGCGTCACATTCGAGCATGCCAGTGCGGAAGAGCTGCCATTTGATCGCGGCACCTTTGACGCCGCGTACACCGTCACGGTGCTTGAGGAATGCAACGCCGAGCGCGCCGTCGCTGAATTGGTGCGCGTGGTCAAGCCGGGCGGCCGCATTGCGATCATTGTACGCGCGATCGACCTTCCACAATGGTGGAATATGCCTATTAGCTCGGACATCCGGGCCAAGATCGAGATGCCGGCGGCGTCCGTCAGTGCCAACGGCATCGCGACCGCCGCAATTTATCAAGTTGCATCAGCAGCCGGGTTGAAGCCGATACGGCTTTATCCCTACATTGTCGCCAGCGAAGGAACCGCCGGTCCGGTGTTCGAATTTCCCGAAGCCCACGCCCTGGCACAACTTTCGCCCGATGAACAAGCCGCCTACCAGATCGCCAAAGCGCAGGCTGAGGCCAGTGACACGTTGTTCCTCACCCGGGCCCACCATTGCTTCATTGGCGAAGTTCCCGCCTGAAACAGCTCCGCGGGCGTGGTTTTCAAGAAAAATTCTCTGATTGTGACGCAGGTAACAGATGGCCGGCGGGGGATGGCGCATATTGGGTTCATCAGACAGACACAGACCCAATCGACCCAAACCACAACGCCTAATCAGAAAGACCCAGTCATGAAAAAG
>JAGDYV010000096.1:0-1938 GCA_049116495.1 Hyphomicrobiaceae bacterium
CAGCCACACAGCCGCCCGCGCTTTCCCTTGCGCGGGCGGCTTCTGCTTGCACCGCACGCCCTCAACAACCAACTTCGGCAGCACTTAAGTTCGTGTAGTAGTGATCCACGTGGATCTCACCGATTTTGCGAAGGTCCAGCGCTTCCAACGCCTTAATTGTCGGACCTTCCAAACCAGGCAACATTTCAACCTGCAGCACGACTCGGTTATTCAATATCGTCTTCGTCATACCGGACAATACGTTCGGCTCATTACCTTCAACATCCAGTTTTGCAATGATCATTTTATCTTTTAGAGACAGAAAGTCGTCAATCGATACGGTCTCAACTTCGTAGGTATCGTCGTTGTGCGACGGTCCGACAATCCCGACACCAGCCCGATTGCCATCAGGATGCTTTTTGCTGTCCCAGAAGGTGGCCGTTCCTTTTCGATCACTGACGGCCAGATTATAGCATTTTATGTGATCGGTCGTATCATTGAGAAATTGTTGCGTTTTGAACTGGGCGTAGTTGTTCTTGTCCGCCTCGAAGGCCATGATATTTGGCACACCCGCTTGAAGGGCAATCATCGAATACAACCCCCAGTAAGCTCCGATATCCAAAAAGAAGCAATCAGGGCCCTTATTCATCCGCTCAATCAAACCACGAATGAATTCAACTTGACCAGCTTCCCAATGGCCTTCTTCGATAATCGTTTTATCAACGAGCGATGACGAATCAAGAAGCAATTCAAAACCTAGTCGCTTATAGATATGATACCTTGACGTTTCTGCACTTGTTCGTTGATTCGTCACAATACTCAGGATTTCATCCAGTTTATTTTTTGCATCAATGATCTCGATTTTAACTTCGTCGATATCACCTATTATCCGGTGGGTATTTTTTTTAATTTCACGGGGCGTTTTGAACAGACGCATAATATATGTCTCCACGATCACAATATAACGTCAAGTCACCAGCGGCGGCCTTTATTACGATCATCGGCACGCCAGTCCATCCTTCGATACGCCCAACACGGCTCAATTCTGAGATCCATCGCACCCCCTGAAATATGGCGGTTCTCCGGAAGAAACTGGCATACCGAATGCGTCGTAGGCGTCGTGCAACAACCGCATTGAGGGTTATCATCAACCGTGTTGCCGTCGCACATTTTTGCGACATCGGTCGGAGATCCAGCCCATTGGTTGCGTAAGCACACAGTCAATTCCGTAAATGATCCCTGTGACCAAGCAATGGCGCCGATGCAACATCTGACATAACTTTGATGTCGCAAGTCAGCACGGCGCTATCAACCAATTTTATTTTCAAAACAATATGTTAGAAATAGCGGAAACCTTCTCGACATCCAAAGTTCAACGCATCCTGGGCTCATCTCAGGAGACCCATCCGACAACGACAGTTGGCCATCAACGAGCTTGCAACGGAAAAATTCTCAGATTGTGACGCAGGTAACAGATGGCCGGCGGGGGATGGCGCATATTGGGTTCATCAGACAGACACAGACCCAATCGACCCAAACCACAACGCCTAATCAGAAAGACCCAGTCATGAAAAAGTTCTTCGCAATCGCCATCCTTGCCGCTGCAACCGCCCTTTCAGCCGCCCCCGCCAATGCCCAGATGTCAGCCTTGAAATCCTTGGACAACGCAGCCGTCGCAAGTGACAGCGCCATCGTCCACAAGACGGGCCGCCGCGGCCGCCGCGGACGCTTCGCAGCCGGCCTTGCCCTTGGCATCGTTGGCGCAGCGATCGCGACACACCATTACGGATACCACCGGCCTTATTACTCAAGCCGCTGGTCACGCCACGAACGTCGTTGCCGCCGCTGGCGCCGGTCCTGCTACCGCGGTTACGACAGAGCTTGCTGGAAGTACGACAACCGCTGCTGATTGGGTCCAGTTGCCCTGTCGACATATCCAGCCACACAGCCGCCCGCGCT
>JAGDYV010000097.1:0-20104 GCA_049116495.1 Hyphomicrobiaceae bacterium
AGCGCTGACGTCGGACAATGCCGTAATCTTCGACACGAGCTTCCCACCATTCCCGGAACGTCAGCGCATCGTCACGGGTAATCTCGGTGATCGATTTGTTGCCGATCACTGCCAATAGATTATTGGCAGCCTTGTTTCTCGGCGCGCGCCACTTGCGAATCTGGTTGTCCGACTTGCCGCGCACCTTGTCTCGAGCGATGGCGAAGTAGCGCTCGCACAGCTCCGAAACGCGAATTACTGGTTTTGGAACGCCACCGAATACAGCTTCCACTGCCGGTGCAGAAGTAACAAGGCGGTCGCGCTCGAGTTTCTCGATTCTAGCGAGCAATTCTTCAAGCGGGCCGTCGGCGAGTTGCTGCACATCACGATACTGGTAGCCAAGACTTCGGGCCCGTTTGAGCGCGGCCTCGTAGCGATCCGTGGCCTGATTACTAGCAGAGCGTGGATCGCTGAGCGTTTCCCAATAGCGCTCCGTCTCTTCATCGAAACGACGAGCGACGACGAGCGCCTCGGCGCGATCGCGCTTTCCCGTCGACCTTTGGACTACACGCCGAGGGTCCGCATGGTTTAGCTCCGCTGGCACCCGACGTTTGTAGTGCCAAACCTGTCCGACCCGAATCAAATGTTCCGCCAAGACAACTCTCCAATTGTGTGAAAGTTTGTGTGACGGTATGAGTGAAATGCGTCGGAAATTTTGCGTTGAATCGGTAAAAATGTTGAATTGTCAATGAATTAATTTTACGCTCTGGCGGAGAGAGAGGGACCCATATATCTCCGTTTTACGGTCTTTATTTCTTCTTTGTGCTCTATTTGTGCTCTTTCAGTTGTCAGGCGGACGATCTCGCATTCGAACCCATAGTATCTGACCGGTCGTGACACTGAATGCACCGTTGCGTGCCCGCCTAGTGCAATCGCCGGACCTACCCCAGCTTGATGACCTTGCCCTGTGCGTGCGATCGCTCCAGCGCGTCAATCAGCGTGTGGCGGACGACGGCGTGGTCGAAGTCGGGCACAGGCGCCGCACCCGCCCCCACCGCCTTGGCGTAACGAGCGTAAGCCTGGGCTACGTTGACCGCCGGACTCTGGGGCATATCTGCCGGGGCGAGGCGATAGCTCGCAGGCGGGACGATCTCCTTCATCTCGTCCTTGCCAATGCCAAGCTGGAGCTGGCTCGGCCCAATGTTGATCGACTTCGAGGTCAGCACCAGAGTACCCTTGCGGCCATAGACCTCCATCCGCGTGCCGCTTGCGTGGTGGGGCACACTCGCCACCTGCCAGGAGACTTCGGCGCCGTTCCTCAGTACACCCGCGACAGAGACGGTGTCCGGCGCGTCGACGGCGAAGTCGTCGCTGGTCACCGCGTGCTTCCACATCTCGATCCGCGTTGTGACACGCGCGCTGACCTCGGAGAATTCGCCGGCGATATAGCACATGGCGTCGATCGCGTGCCCGCCTGGGATGGTCATCGGATTTGCGCCATTCTTCCGGATGCCTTGCCAGATGCGACCGTCGCCGCGCTCGGTAACCGCATCGACGATGACTCGCATGTTGACGGAGACTATATCGCCGATCTCGCCATTGGCGACGAG
This sequence comes from Hyphomicrobiaceae bacterium, assembly GCA_049116495.1. Lineage (GTDB taxonomy): Bacteria > Pseudomonadota > Alphaproteobacteria > Rhizobiales > Hyphomicrobiaceae > CAJQQK01. The sequence continues at coordinate 1,590 of JAGDYV010000097.1, forward strand.
GTCGCGAGCGTACATCACTGCCGGATCGCTTTGCGCCTGGAGGCCGACCAGGGTAGGTAGCCCAGCAGCCTTTGCGGCGTCCGCCATCTCTGCCGCTTCGGCCAGGTGGGCGCCAAGCGGCCATTCGCAGTATACAGGCTTTCCGGCGTTGATGCCGGCCATGACCAGATCCTTGTGCCACGGCACGCGGACGACGACCGTGACGAGGTCGACATCGGGGTGCTTCACCATCTGGTTGATGTCGTGGAAAGCGAGGTCAGCGCTAAACTTCTCCGCCGAGGCCTTTGCGGTCTCCTCGTGCGCCGTGCACACCGCCTTTAGCACGAAATTCGGCAGCGCCTGCAAGGCCGGCACATGAGTGTTGGCCCCCCATCCACTACCACCCGGCGTTACCGTTGCCCCGACGATTCCTACCCGGATCTTGTCTTCCATCATCGTATTCCACTTAGGTATTTGGCGCCTCTGCGCTGCCTAGGAAAGGAGCATAGCATATCGGTGCTGGAAGTCTTCCGGGCTGCGAATTACAGGGCACGGATTGGGCCAAAACTGGCCTCAAGCCGCCCGATGCCATTGCGAGCCATAAGCATCCAAGGCTAAATGACCGCCACGCTGAAATTACCGAAGGCTGGTGAGATGGCTGATCTAGATGACGACTATGTCCTGATTGAATCTTCGCTCAGCGGCGAGTTTGTTCGCGATGGAATTCGGGTAGATGTACAGATCTATCGGGGCGAGGAAGACACTGCGTGGGTGCTGGAAGTGATTGATCAGGCGGACAATAGCTACGTTTGGGACGAGCAGTTTGCGACTGACCAGTTGGCCATGAAGGCGTTCTTGGCCTCGGTCGATATGGACGGCATGAAGCAGTACAATCCGTATTACAGGCGGGATTTGAACTGAGGCTTGTGACCGAAGAGCCGTGCGCAGGCCAGCGTTATGCGGGCAAAGATTACGCCAGACCTTTCCATTGGCCGAATAACTATTGTCCGACGCTTATCTCTATAAGTTGCGCAAGGCTGCCTTGCTGGACGAGTGATGGCGAGCGACTACACCTTAACCAAACCAAATCTCCGTTCCGCACAAGGTCAGAGGTGCGCGTCAAGAGCACTGCGCCATCACATCAGTTAGACCCCAGCGGACCTACTCGTCAGCACGCTGCTAATGACACTCAGGGCCAGTTCCAGAAATAGTTGCAGCCCGCACTCCGAGCCAAACCTTCGATCACCACCATGAATTGCCGACATTGGCGGCGGTCAAGTGCGTGATCCGATCGACTGCAATGCTCTAAGTAAGTGAGATTTCCGCTTCGTCCGGCCATGAAATGAGCTCAAAGCATCAGAATAGATGCAAAGCGTTTACGTCCTGATATTTAGCTCCAATCGCTTCTTGACGAATGACATCATTTTGTCGATAGGCAACCATACATCCAAACCAAGACTTCTGCGGTACAAGACCCAGGACCAGCTACCAAAGACGGTCAAAGAAAAACTTAAGAATGCCAATCCAAATTGCACAAGAAACAAGCTGTCCGATGAAAGGCCTTTAAAAAAAAGAGTTGCGATCATTACTAATGTTGGAATTGCAAATGCAGACAGTAGAAGTGCGGCCTCACTCAGCTTATCCTCGTATATGCCAATCCAAGGAAGAAGTGAGCCTGCTGCATCGCTGTTTTTATTGACTCGCGCGCATCCCGCAAGATGCAGCGCAAAATAACTCTGCATTGCTACCAAAATGACTGCGAGCACCAGAACGATATTCTCTGTTCCAAGTTTAGTTCCAAACAACTCAACTCGTTGATTTGGCTGCGCCGCAAGTATCTCAAGAGCACCTTTCACCTTCTCCAAGTCTGACGAATCGAACGCCCTGGTAGTATTGTGGAGTTCTGGAAACGCTTCATCGAATGGCTTTGCTAGATTAGATTTCTCGGAACCTAGTGCGACTGAAAGCAAGTTGAGCTTTGTCGCGAACCGAAGATGAACTGGAATGTATGCCTGATGAATTAGCGTGTTGGAGCGAGCCGGGTCTTTCCTGCTGTTGAGCCAAAGTCGTTGATAATCGAGTTCCAAGACCGCAATATAGTCACTCTTGCCAGCCGAAAAATGACCTTTTGCCAAAGACTTCTTAATAATCGCTTCGTTTGAATTGATGATTTTCCTGAATGTAGCAGCCTCCACCACGTTTAATGAAAAACTCTGCAAAGTAGGTTTCGCTCGCGTTTTTGGTACTCCGGCTTCAAGTCTTCGATATTTCATCGGAAGCCAGTCGGGACGCTTGAATCGAGGTGTGTTTGCAGGCCAGGATCTATACAGAACAGTACCGCTTAGCTTTTCTATGCGGTATAAGAGAACTTCCCTATTTAGTGCGTTCCACCTATGAGCAATCTGAGAAATGCTTGAGGTTCTGTTGTTTGCGAAATAGAGCAATGTATTATCTTCGTTATCTTCCAATTTATACTTATCAACCGTTTTTTGTCTCAATTGCCATTGTAGAAGTGGTAGCGAGACAAGTTCATTTTTTAAGACCTTTATTGGAATACTGAAGTTGACAAACTGAAACTTCCGCTCTTCCTTAGGGGACGTAGCGGCAAACTCAATTACCGAATCAATTCTATCATCGACGAAACCATGAGTTCTAGCGTGTGCATAGAGCCGTGCTGCCAACCTAGTTCCCTTAAAACCTTCAGTCAAAAATTCTACGTCCTGCAACTGCCGGGCCGCTTTGGCATATTCGTTACTTGTTCGTTCAATTAGAACCACTGCCAGCGCAAAACTTGTGGCAAGCAGTGCGATATGTATCAACCGGAGGTTCTTTATTTGATCTTCTTTTCCGATCATTGCGTCCGATCCGAGCGCCGTAGGCACGGCCCGTGAATGAAAAATCTACTAGTGATTGTACGCTCTGGCGCATCCAATCAAATGACGTTCAAACGCCCACGTCGTGCTCTCTCGACGGGCTGTTTGCTCCAGGTTCGCAGCTAGTCGCCATGTCCGCAAGGGGGGCAGACCCGGAAAAGCCTGACATGAGCCAATAGGGTCCGCTTTCTATCTCGTTGCGACATCTTGCGCGGCACTTATCCGAGTATGCCTCAGTGCACCGTTTCGGTTCTTTCCACACGCTCACTCTCAATCCGGCGCTGCACGTAGTCGGCAAATGCTTCAGGCTCAATCGGCACGACATCTTCGCGCTCGCACCACGCTATATACTGCCGATAAGCCGCATGCGCGACGGCAGCGGCCTGGCGAACCTGAATGTTCCGCTGTCGTACGCGCTCCACAATCTCGCTGTCCGTTGACGCTGGCTGATCTGGCCCGGGCTCAGTCGTTGCCTCATCGGCGGCCTCGGCAGCAGCGATCGGCTCTTCATCCGTAAAGACACGGGCTGCGCCAGTGTCGACCGCGTGGATCGCGTGGATGTCGCGGGTGGCTGCCTGCTCTTTTACAAGCTGGTTGCGCGCTTCAATCCGATCAGCGATCCAATTCAACACTTCGCATTCGCGCCAAGCGTAGCCATTGTCGGTGCACATGACGGGTGGAGGAAACTCACGCGTATTCGAGCCGGTCAGAACCTGCTCTTCCGTCAGGCTGGTCAAATCTTGAACAGCGTCGATGGAGATAAGGCGAAAACGATCCCGGTCAGCCATGATGTGTCTCCTTCAACTCAACGCCTTTGTAGCAATGCAACCCGCCCTTACCGGCCCGGCCTCGTATGAAGCCCAGCGCCGTCATGCGACGCCCAAACGCTGTCTTCGACAACGGCTTCATGTCACGTTTGCTCGACCACGCTGCATAGGTTTCAAACACGTCAGCCGCTGCCGCTTTGGCGTTGGATCTCTGTGCCAAAAACATGTCAGCAAAGACCTCGACTTGATCGGTAATCTGTACACTGAGGCTGACATGTTTGGGTGACGTGTTGGCTGACGTGATTTGCACCACCTGTGCGCTCGATACTCTGCACACTGAAGGGTGACGTGTTTGATCGACAGAAACGCCCGTCGTGTGGGGCTTTAGTCGGGTGATGTTGCCCCCATCAAACACGTCAGCAAACGTGTCAGCCGCTGACGTGTTGGGTGACGTGTTCACTGACGTGTTTTGCCGCCCTCGGCTGACCTGTTTGGGTGACGCGTTTGGAGTGGTCGAGGGTGTGCTGTTGGTGACGCGTTCAAACGTGTCAGCCTCAGTGTACTGAGCACCGGCTGATGCGCTGGGATCGGCTGACGTGTTTGGAACCAAACTTGGGCGCGGTGCCAGCGTCCATATCGCGATTGCCGATACCTCGAAAGCGCATGCAATGAGGATCATCAGCACCGTCGCGAGATCGTCCGTCTCGACGTCCAGCCATGTCGCCGCTGTGGCAAGCCCGGCCAATCGGACCGTTTCTGTTTCGCCTGTCGTGCGCTGGGTGATTTGTTCGGCGTACTTATCAATGCGCGTCCGAAGCTTGTCTGCTTTGACGGCGGCGGCCAATTGCGCGAAGCGCTTGCCGTGCTCAGCGCAGAAGTCGCGTGACCGCTTAGCCGTCGCCTTTGTGCAGCCTTCACTTGACTGCCAGCGCCGGTCGAAGCGCATGCTGTTCAGATGCCGCTCGACAACGATCGGGCTCGGGACAGCACCGTATGTCGCGAGTTCGGTTTCGAAGCGGCTGCGCTGGGCTTTGAGTTCGGCGATTGTTGATTGCTTGGCCTTGACGACGCCCAGCGCCTCAGCTTGGAACTGACGACCCAATTGGAACGACGCTGCGACGGACAAAGCCGCAAATAGCAGTACAAGCAATGCGATGATGCCGGCTCGAAGTAGGCGGCCATCGCGCCATGCATCCGCTGACGTGACAGATAATGCAAATTTAGCGAGGTCGACCAGTACAAGGCCAACGGCAATGGATAGGCCCCAATGAGCCACCTCGCTGCCCCATATCGCGCGCCCGGCTGTGAAGTTGAGCCCAGCTGACAGAACGATCAGCGCAAGCGCGAGCGCCCACGCAAAAAGCGCAAATAGAGTTGTGCCGGTCGTATGAATATGGCGGGCGAGCATGATAATGCCAGAGTAAACTCAAGATCCCGCTTGTGAAGCACCAGTAAGCTTATACTTGACGTTTCGCAAGTATTGCCTCCGCCAACCTGTGGCAATGCCGCAACCAGTACTGTGAGGATTCATGCCATTAAAAAAGAAAGGCGCGGACCCGTAGCTGAGTCGCGCGCCCTATACTTTCCCAAGTCCCACATACCCCAGTATTAATCCGTACGATTGCGGAATAATGGCCGGATATATTAAATTTAGAATGATGTCAACAAGTATTCGCAAGTAGTCGATGGATGCAGATTCGAGATGAAGCTTCCGTAACAGTACCCTAGAACGACTTCGATGATTCGGAACAACGAATCAATTAACCACACCGGCTATGACCAATAGCCCGGTTTTTGAGCAGATATGGATCAATCTTCGTCCTGTTCCGGAGGACTATGCGACCTATTGCGTTCTCACCGGACAGTTTTGCGACATAGCAGAGATCAGCCGAGAGCATCCGCTTCCACTTATCTTGGGCGGGAACGACAAAGATTTCTTCCTATGTACAAGCAAAGCGATCAATAACAAGATCGGGAGTCGGGTCGAGCAAGTAGTGGCTCGCGACCCCATTGTTATGTTCGGACGCAGAGACGCCAAGGCGAAAGGACACCGCAAGACGAAATCCAACATTCCAAAGTTTAGAAATGTCTCTCTGGTCCAACCGCACAAGAAGCCCAACATTTTTGATGCTCCACGAGATTTTCAGATCGAATCTCGCAGACCGCAACCTATCGTCAAGCATAGCAGATCACAGACGATATTGCCTCAGTCCGTGTTCAATGATCATTGTGCATTCACGACCTTTAATCGGCCCATAGCCGAGATGATCAAACTCGTCCTAAAAGTTACAGTCTGCATGGGCTGGCGGTTGTTCGGCCCATCAATCGAGTCATGCTGGCCCATCGAAACAATGCGGAATGCGCTGAACCCTGACAGCGATCTGGACAACTATTGGGGTGACGAGCTGTCCTGGGCTTGGGAGACAGAACGCTTCAAGCCTGAAATGCAGGACTATATCGATGCTAACAAGGCAGCAAGCGTTCGGCGTCACAGGTCAACTTTCATGATCAGTGAGCATGACGGCATGATCGAATGTACATTGACGTGTCTTGGATACTTTACCGGATCGATCCAGTTTAGTTCGAAGCAACGACTGATGGCGGATCTCACCGAGATGGATCAACGTTTGGTCATCATTTTCGAACGCAAGCGGTATTTCGTCGAGCGAGAATTAGCCCAAGCATGACTTGGCTGGCAGGCAGGCAGGAGTGATAGTCCCAACCTATCCTTCTTGTGACAGCGCCCGTCGACCATCGCTCTCAAAAGCGGTCGTTTATGGCAGCACTGGCACGGCATCAACATCGCGCTCACAATAGCCTCTTGCGCAATAGAAAGCGCTTTCGTTACGTGTCGAGCCGAATTTCGCATTGCACGCCTCTGCCACCGCAGACTTCAATTCTGTAGTCCAAAGCCCTTGGTCAACTCCCATCGTGCCAAACCAATGCGGTGCTTGTCAGCGGCGGCACGTACGGCGCGCAGCCAGTTTTTTCGTGACTGTCGCGAGGACTTTTCTCTTGCATCGAATGCAGCGCGTTCGGCAACCGAAAGAACGGCGAGTTTTTTCGCCGATACGTTCCGGCGAAACGCTCCAAACTCGTTCACAATAACGGGCCGTTGGCACTTGTCGGCCCACAAGGCCAACTTAGAAAAAGACGTGTTGATCCGCGCTGCATTGTGCGCTCCTTCCCGCATTGAGTGCTTAACTTTCGCCGCTGCTTCCGGCCCCATACGGTCGAGTGACGCCTTCAACCTGATACCTTGTCGCGAAGTTTCGTCGAATGGGCGGCCATCTGCCGAAGTCATAGGAAATGGAAGGTCATGAATCTTTTTCAGCCATTCAGCATCTTGGATCCAATGCACGCCTTGGTGGGTGAAAACAAATGGATCATAGAAATGCACTGCGTACACGACATTTCGGTCCTTGAATGGTTTCAGCCCTTTCAGCATATAAACCTGTTGCTGATTGGCCGTTCCATAGATCAAAGTATGAAGGGGTGCGATGGCACGGATGGTCTTGATGAGTTCACCAGCTTGGCGATGCCAGGTCACTTGATCGACTGCTGGTTCGTTGAGCAGCTCAAAGAGCACCTCGTCCGGTGATGTCTTTTTGAGTTTGCGTGCCAACTTCGCCCAGATGTCGACGAGGTAGTTGCCCGCCCTGTAAGGAACGCTATTCGTACTCTTGTGAACTGCTCGGAACCTTGCACCTGGATGCAAATCTATACTGACTACAAAGCCGAATCGTACGAGTCGATCGATCGCATCTTTCAATTCGTTGAGCATAGCGTCTGCACGATCGGGATTACCGAAAGGTTTCAGCAATCTTTCGGCGGCAACAGGCAGGCGAATATGAGAAAAGCCATCAACACGCAGCCGCTTCAGGGTCGCATCTGATGGTATCTCGCGTGCTTCATCAGGTTTCGCGTTGAACCATCGCGAGACATTGATGCCATTGGTCAGCATTTGGAGTCTCTTGGTCGGCACGTTATGCATGACCATGTCACGGCATTTGGCAGCCCATTTGCTTTGGCTGTCTTTGCCGTGCACGCCGGTGGTAACCAGCAGAATGCATCCGGCCAATGCAGAGCACCAGGCCAAACGGCATCCATCGCAGAATTTGCAGACGCGCATGTCACACCTCCAACGGTTGAGCAAACGGAAACCAATTGCATGCCGACTAGGCACGAAAATGACCAGTTTGGTTGATCTCTGGAGGTGAATGGACGAACGGCGCTTCTATTGGCGATGGTGCAAGGCGGAAAGCACTACCACCCGGCCCACCGCTGCGATGAGCGATTCAGCCTGCCGCATGAGCCATACCGACAGGTTTGGTAGATGATCTCGATTGCTGCACTGGCGACAGGGCATTAAACTTGGAAATGTTCAAACCAAGTTCGATTGCGTGATTGGAAAGGATTTGCTTATGGCCGACGCATTTTCCGGGGGCTGTGCGTGCGGTTCGATCCGTTACAGCTCATCCGGGCCTGCCCGCTACATGGGCAATTGTCATTGCCGCGATTGCCAGCAGGCGACAGGTAGCGCCTATTTTCCGGCTGTACTGGTCACGGAAGAGGATTTCAAGCTTGAGCAAGGAGAGCCAGCTAGTTATGAGCGCACGTCCGATCGTGGTCACGTTATGCGCCGCAGTTTTTGTTCCCAATGCGGGTCACCAGTATTTCTCACAAACGGCGGGCGATCCGGCGCGATCATTATTTATGCCGGCAGCCTCGATGATCCGAGTTGGTATGAACCCAGTCGCGACATTTTTGTGAAGAGCGCGCAACCATGGGATCTCATGCATTCAGACTTGCCCAAGTTTGATGAAATGGCGAGCTAGGCTTCTCAAAGCAGCGTCCGAAAAGCAGAAATGAGCTGTGCGTGGATGACACGCACAACAGTTTCTCGCCGTACGCAATAGTTCCTTACTGTACAAGGCGTTTCGCCTCTCGCATAAAGCGACATTTGTGATGATATGGCGTGAACACTATGGACTTATTTTCATTGATCGATTGGAACAACGTCGACTGGGACAAGGTGGGGGCGTTAGCAACGGTAGCGGCCATTGTCTTCGCTATCCCCGGCTTCTTGCTGGGCTTGCGCAGCATCAGGCGCGGTCTAACGAGGATTGAACACCAGAACGAGGAAGGCGTCGCGGCTCTCAAGAAGCTCGCACTCATTCGCCGGGTAAGCGACGGTGACCAAAACGCGCTTTGGTCGAGACCGCTAAGTTTCGACGGTATAGACGAATATCACTCGCTTATGGAGTCGGCGATCCCGATCGTTACTTTCATGAACTTCAAAGGGGGGGTGGGCAAGACAACAATCGCGGGGAACTTCGCCGCAGACTGCTCCGCAAAAGGTGAGCGGGTGCTAGCCATTGATCTCGACTATCAAGGCTCCTTGTCCTCTCTTTTCCTGGGGCACGCTCGTATCACTGACGAACAAACTCTAGATGAGAGCCAACAACTCGGAGCGCAGATACTGCAAGGACAGCATGACGGTAATTGGCTGAAAATGGTAGCCAAGGCAGTGAGTAGCGACCTCCCAAAGTTGAAGTACATTCCGACCACTTACGACCTCGCAGATGTCGAAAATCGGTTGATGATCAAGTGGCTAATCGATGAGAGCAATGGGGACGTTCGACTCTATCTGGCTAAAATTCTGCTCAGTGCGGACATACAAGAAAGCTACGATCGCATCATCATAGATACTGGTCCCAGACCAACGACGGCAATGATCAACGCGCTTTGCACAAGCACTCACTTCGTGCTGCCCACAATTCTCGACAGCATGTCGGCAAGCTCGGTGAGAAACACGCTGAGCCAGGTCAAGAGGCTAAAACCCGTAATATGTCCGCACATCAACTTCGTCGGAATCATTGGCAGTATGACCACTCACCAAGACCCCGGTAAATTTTCGGCCAATGAACAGCCGGTAATTGGCGAGCTTCGATCGGGTGCGACCCAAGCATTCGGGCATGGCGACCACTTCTTGGACAATTGCAACGTCGGTGATCAGGCAGCTATCGCGGTTGCTGCCGGGAAAAAGCTGGCATATTTCGAGAATGGCACTTCGAGGACGATGTTCGAGGCACTTGGTGAAGAAATCCGCCGTCGCGCGCCGAGCAAGACGTCATGACGTGTTAGTAGTTCGACCGACATGATTGGTGTTGGCCTGAGCAAGCACTATATATCGTGTGCATTCTTGATTCTAAAGTGTTGAGGCGTCGAAGAGAGGCCATCATGAAGACCCAAGTCTTTGCAGACACGCTACTTGCACATTCCGCTGCAATTTTACTGTCAGGCGCAGATAATATTGGTCGCGAACTGGAAGCTTTGGCGTCCGCGCTTCGCGAGGTTGGTGGGGCGAGCACGGTTGCGACGTTTTTGAGAAAACTCAGCAAACGACGTCGCGAAGACGCGAGCCAACAAGAATACAAGCACAGTCCGCAAGGTATGCTAGTGTCCAAGGTCGAGCCGCATATCGCCGCCCTTCGGACAACACTAGCGGCAGCCGGGGCAAAAGCAGCCGTCAGCGATTTAGATGCGTTCGTCGAGTTCCTTAGCCACTACTCTTCAACTTCTGTTCCGCACGTAGTATCGGAAATTGCGCGATTGGCAGTCGCCCCGCCAAAAGTGAAGAAAAAAACACCCGAAAAGAAGATCGATGCCGCAGTTGTTCGCCAGCTTGCCGATAAGCTGACGCGCGCGAATGAAGTTCCTGGAGATTTCACTAACTTGATCGAAACAATGAAGGCCGACAAGTCGCTCTCCAAAACGGTGTTGGAGCACGTCGCGAACGAGTTTCTAGGTATCCAGTTAAAGTACAAGTCCAAGCCGGACATCTTCAAGAAACTCGAAGATCGGCACTACGTAGACACGCTTAACAACAGCCGTGGTCGCATTATCGACCGTATTGCAATCTGATCGTCAACTGCCGTCGCTCGCTGATGAAACAGGTTGACTCACTTTGAGCATTTCGGCTTTTGCTCAAGGGAACACCATATCGTAGCACATTGTTTTGTCTTCTGGACATCGATACAGCCTATCGGTTCCGCGATGCTAAGCAGAACTGGTGTGATTGCTTTTGGCGATTAATGCCGTCGCGTAGATCGGAATGAAACAGATCTCGGGGACAGAGGGGCCACGAAACCCAACTCGCAATCTAACGAGCGGAATGTTGCAAGTGTCGGTATCAGGTTTCCGTACGATATAGGTGTGGCGCACCAACTTCAGAAGTAGCCATATTAACCGCCGCTAAGTGGATCGACGACTTCATAGCTCACGATGCCTCCTTTTGAGATCTTGCGGCCATAACGAACACAACAGACTAACGATCCAACTTATGGGCACGCAATTCAGATTCGCCGCTGATAGCGAGATGACCCGTCTAATCTGAAATCACCAGCGTTCAGGGTTGAGCCCCAGATGTATGGAGCGGCCTCGCATCAACCCACCCACGAAAACTGAGTCAGCCTGCCACATGGGCGAAACCATTTCCTTATGGCACCGATTAAGCATGCGGGGTGAGAGAGTGCCAAAAGTCGTGTTTCGCCTATGGCACTGGTGACAAAAATAAATCATGCCTTTTGGCATTGAAAGTGAGGGCAAGGTGGCACTGATAGGCTATTGCCGCGTCTCGACCGCAGACCAAGAGCTCAGATTGCAGCTTGACGCGCTGAAGCGCGATGGCGTCGAAGACGATCATATCTTCAAGGAAAAGGCGAGTGGTGCGGATAAGGATCGACCTGAGCTGGCGCGCATGATCAACTTCGTGCGAAAAGGCGATGTCGTTCTCGTCTGGAAGCTCGACCGTCTTGCGCGATCGTTGTCGCATTTGGTGCAAATCGTTGAGACGCTGAAAGAGAAGGGCGCTGGGCTCAAGGTGCTTTCTGGCAGCATCGATACGACCACAGCAGAGGGTCGGCTGTTCTTCGGCATCTTCGCGTCGCTCGCAGAGTTTGAGCGCGAGTTGATCCAGGAACGTGTCAATGCCGGTATAAAGGCCGCTCAAGATGCAGGCGTGCACTGCGGTCGTCCAGCCATTGGTGATGATCGCATTGCCGGCATCAAAGCTGGTCTTGAACGCGGTGAGAGCTGGTCGAAGATAGCCTCGCGAATCTCGATATCTCTCGTCGGACGGTGGCCCGATATGTTAAGCGAATGAGCCCGGCCAACGCGTCATGACATCTGGCATTGATGGCGCCGCAATTACGCCTGAAGACGGATAAGCTCAAAGGTTCTTCCTATGGCCAGCTATACCTGCATGTTCTGCGGCGGAGAGAGGAAGAGATCCAAAGAGCACGGTTGGTCCGACTGGGACAAACCCATTCTGGGATCGGCAGATAACTGTCACACAGTTATCAGAAAAGTCATTCAAGTTGACGGCATCGAAACTGAGGCGCTATCGAAACAAGTTCAAGGCGGTCTTCATAGTGTCACGATCAATCAACCATGCGCGTCATGCAACAATGGTTGGATGAGTGAGTTGGAAGAGGCGTCAAAGCCAACATTGGAAGCTCTTTTTTTGGAGTATCCAGTTCACTTGACGCGCTGGCATCAACGCGTCTTGGCGCGATACTTCGCTATGAAGTCCATGGTGTTTTCATTCATCGGTTCAGATCCAGGTACCACGACGTTTGAGGAAAGGGACGAATTGCGACGAGGTCAAGATCCAAGTAATCTTTGGAGGATCTGGCTTGCGACGCAAGAAGAACTCCTCGCCAATAGAGAGCAAACTCAGCATCTCATAAAGGACCGAGGGAATGACAAAGTTGCGCACACGGAGATCCATTTCCGCATTCATGGGTTTCTTATTGCAGTGACAGCCCGGAGCTCCAACCACACTAAATACCGGTTTTTCGACACGCAGGACGCGATCTTTCGCTCTATTCACCCGTTCGACGGCGAGTATCATTGGCCCCCCATCGCGGCTGCGGATGCCGGTGTGATATCTCACATACAAGAACGCGGCCTGAATCTAATTGCCTAGCAGCGCGTTGATAGGGTGCTGTGAATGGTCCCAGCTGTCAACTCCAACCGCAACATCGGCGACACGCCGATCGGTGACAACGCGACGGAAGGTGTTTAGCCGGCAATGGTGGGGTGTTTAGAGCGCGACGCATTGCATCGTCGCGACGTTGTTCTGTAGTTGTTACATTGTTCGTCATGGCCAAAAAACCAAGAACCTCAACGAAGAAAACACCGTCGAGAGATGTGAAGTTTGTCAAGAAGCGTTACGAAGCATTCCTGACGCGAAACCCAACGTCTAAGGTTGGGTTAGCCAAGACACCATCTGGCGAGCAAATGGCCATACAAACGCCTTGGGACGACGCCTCACTTGTCTTGAGTATACCTGAGGATGACTCCAGTTTGAAAGAAGCTTTGGAGCATGTGCTCTTACCCCCCAGGTTCACAGCGCTTTGGCATGCCGATCAGAAGGCATTGGAAGTCATATGGACCGCCTTTCGGCCTAGTACTGTGTCGCGCGACTTGGTTGGTCGCATGTTCCAGTTTATCTTTGAAGGGCAGAAGTTCGAATGCAAGTTCGGCCCTGCTAGCGATCGATTGATGCACATCGCGAAGGCATCTCGTCCTGTAGCTCCATCTGAAACCAACCACAGAAATTTATCATCCTTCTCGATGTACAGTCACGAAAGAGAGATGAAAGATGAGGACCCCGATCATGAATTTAGCCCGGTGCTTGGGGAGCCAACATGTTTTTGGATTTCCCCAGTGAAATGGGATGACGATTTCATGCTGTCCTTGGCGCAACACCTCAATTTTTATATGCGAGCCTACGACTCTTTCTCTCCAGCAATCGTGATTCACTCGCCCGCGACGGCCAATCCAAAGCTAAAACCGCAGAGCCGATATCTGACCGGCTCTTTTCCGGATTCCATAACGTCCTCATCAATCGACGATACGCTCTTGCATTTCTGGGATGCTGCGCAAGAGGGCGACAGCGCAAGGCGGTTTATTTATTACTACCGGATATTGGAGTACGCCTCTTTCACTTTTTTGGAGCAGGCCACAAGAACGCAGGTTCGACGTCTCCTCGCATCCCCGCACGGGCTCAACACTACCAATCAATTGTCAGACCAGATTGTTGCGGCAGTGCAAGCGTCCAAGGTTGATGAGTACCAACGTTTTGAGGCGCTTGTGCGCGAGACATTAGATCCAGAGTTGCTCTGGGTCCAAATCCAGCGAAACACTAGCGTGTTTTGCGAGGAGACGACGTTTGCGGGTGGTTTCACGATCGCGCCGCTCATCAGCACCAACACAGAGTTGTCAGATTTCTGCGGTAACGGAATTACAATATTCTGTAGCACCATCCGGAAGGTTCGGAATGCTCTGTCGCACGGAAGGGACCAGCGGACGGCGGCAGTCATATCGCCTACGACGGCCAACTTCGAAAAATTGCGACAATGGCTTCCGCTAATGTCTGTGGCCGCAGGGCAAGCAATGCTCTATCGTCACGCCCTGTAGGAAGGTCGCTTGGCACTTGTAAACCCGATGTATAGTTGTTAGCTATATAGCATCCTGGTAATACTTATAGACTGGAGACAAGCCATGAACCCCGGTGGCTAGAAATCGCATTCCCGCACGTCATGTAGCTAACCATCACAAGCCGCCGCACGATAAAATTGTGCGGCGGTGTTGCGTTCTGGGCCGGCCTGTTCCGGATACATATTCTTCCGTTATCGTCCTAGACCAGGTATACAATTTCCCCAGCAGCTTTAGTTGTGGCATCATCCCGATGCCTTGCGCGCCTGCAAGAGCGTGACTTTCTGAGCAGCGACTTTGCGCAGCTTTGGACGGTCTTTTTTGTAGAGGGAGAGAATGCTGCGGTCTGCGCCGTCGCCACTTCGAGAAGGAATGTAAGTTACGTGCGCGACATCGCGCACATTTTTACTTAATGACTCCAATGAGTTTCCGCCTTGATCGCGAATAAGTCCACCATCCTCTTTGATGTTACCCTTAGCAATCACATCAACACGATCCAGCAGTTCACCCCATTCCATGACGTGCGTGCCCTTGTAGTCCAGAGAGCACTTGAGCATCCACAATCGCTCATTAGTATTGACGGCTAGGCCTGACGTATCGCAACGCAATACCCGCTCGTTACACACAACGGAATGTCGAATCACATATCTGTTAGCGGACGATTGTCGGTGTGTATCAATCCTGCTAGTCCGGTTCCGAGTATATTGTGTGGGGATAGATCAAATGAGATTGATTGCGACGATAATTTTTTGCGCGCTGATGGCGGGCTGCTCATCGTCAGCCAAAAACATTGCCCCGTCATACGTCTCACCAATCATCTACCAAGACTACGATTGCTCGCAGTTGGCGCAAGAAGCGCAACGCGTGACTTCTGCCGCCCAACGCGCAGCCGGCATCCAAGACGAGAAGGCAAACAATGATGCTGTTGCGACTGGCGTGGCTGTTGTGCTGTTCTGGCCGGCTGCCTTCATGGTCTCAGGTGGTGATGGTCAAACGGCTGCCGAACTCGCCAAGCTGAGGGGGCAAAAAGAGGCCATAGAGCAGGCGGCAATCCAGAAGAAGTGCGGAATTTCTTTTGAACCGAGAAAGAAAACGACTCCGAGCTAGCCGCTCATCAGCCAGATCCGGCACGCAGTGAAGTTCCAACAGGCCCTGTGCGCGAGGTTACAATGTCCAACGGTCGATTCAGCAAATCACTTCTGACAATCATCGCGGCAATTGCGATCTTAGGTTCCCCACAAGCCATTGCCGCCAAGAAGCCATACGCGACTGTCCGAGGTTGGCAAGTTGCCTACGATATCAAAGCGACAGCGTGCATGGCGCACAGCCGCCAAAATCGCGACGGAACGGTCCTCGCCTTCCATTGGGATTACAAAGCGTCTTCATGGGCGGTCCTTCTATTCAACAGAACATGGAAGCTGAATCAGGGACAGCGCATACCTGCACGAGTTTATGTCGATCGAGACCTACTCACACAACAACGGCTACGCGTCATCTCCAGAAGCACCGTCCTCTTGCCTATCAACAAACAACGCGGCGACGACAGTGGTCGGGCCTTCGACGAACTCGGTGAAGGCAATGAGTTGCGCGTATTGTGGTCGGGCGGGACGGTAACTCGATTTGAACTTTATGGAAGCCGCGCCGCGCTGGGCAAGATCGCAGAGTGCGCGGGCAAAATGAGCCGCTTGGTCAAAAAGCGCGATGCACCTCAGCGCAAGCCACAGGTTGCCAGTTATCGTTACGAAGTTGTGCCGCGCGATCAAGCGCTGCAACATGTCGCCAATATATTCTCGAAAGCGGGCGTAGCCGGATATCGCTTCCTGACGCCAAAGCCGGCGAATACAAACAAGCATGTCGTCTATTACAGTTTGCCGAACGGCTCACTCGGATGGTTTTCGGCTCTACGCGGCAACACCCCGTCCGCAGATGATCACGCGGCTCATGAATTTGCTCGACGCAACAAAATCTGTGACGGCAGCTTTGGCGGAGAGATACGAAAACTGCCTTCAACAGATGGCAGTGTCATTAGGCAACTCGTAGCTGCCTGTCGAGGCGGCAAAAAACAGGCGGCGGTCGAGATAACGATCATTCGGCACCCCAACGGGATGTTGCTGAACATGGGCACACGAACGATACCTAAGCCGCATCTACGCCCGGACCGCACGCCAAGAACGACGAACAAGCAGCGGATGCGCATGCTGGATGCTGCGCTCCGGGTTACAGAATAGCGGGTACGACACCGACCAATGAAAATTGAGCGGAATAACTGAATGCGTCTACATCGTATTGTTTTGGCCTATTGTCTGGTTTTTTTTACCATTGCGTTTGCTACATCCGAGGCATTTGCAACCAACGATCTATCGTTCAAGACCTTCTATGAGCAATCCTGGGGCGGCTGGCTCAAGGGTAAGATGACACCTTGGGTCGTTGGAACGCTCGCAATGGCAGGTACGGGCATCGTTGTCTGGGCCACTGGCGGATTTGGAGTACTAATTCCCTCGATCGGAACTGCTATCGGCAGTGCTATGGGATACTCCGGTATAGTCGCGACCAATTATGGGTTGGCTCTACTCGGCGGAGGAAGCTTGGCGTCGGGCGGTTACGGAGTTGCAGGCGGCGTCGCACTGCTCACCGTGGCTTTAGCAACGGTCCAAAACAGCGCCATCGAAACGACCCGTCAGAAAATTGTGGAGCACTATGACGATGCAAGCTTCGGCGAACGAGCGAAACGCCTAGCAAAGTTGGCGCCGCCAACGCACCTTGCCAATAATCCCGAAATGTCGAAAATTCTCCGCAAGCTACGGCAACAGACACAATCCGAAGCGAAAAAGTTGAAGATCGGAAAAGGTGAAGCAAGCGTTGAGAAGCAGCGCGCATTCCAAAAAATTACAGCGAAGGCTGCGCGGGCCGCCATCCTCAAAATCCAAACGATCGACCTGAACAAGAGCGATGCTGTGCAATACGCGCAGCAAATGACCGTGCTTGCGATACTCTCTTATGCAATAGATGATTATCGCGGCGCGCGCATACGTGCCGAACAGGCGCTGGTCAGCTTCTTAAACGAAGCATGGTCGCATGAGTTCCATCATAGCGATCCTGCGCTTCGGCCAAAGCAAGTGAAAACACCGGCGCAAAAAATGCAATTAATAAACTTTGCGATCGAAGAAAAAACAGCAAAGCGCTTGGCGTACCAAGGTGAAAACTACTCAATTGCACTTGCTGTCTGGAGCTTGGCAATCCAGGCGGATGGACGATCGAACCGCAACGATTTAGCCCGCAGTTATCGTGCCCTCGAAGCGATGCTGGCAACCAGCGATTCCCACAATCAGGGTGACCTGGCAGTCGCATTGTTCCTGGACTTGGTGCGCGAGCGCAGGAGTGATGACATTGCAAAAAGGTTCGAAGAGATTGGAGCCATTGTCGAGCGAAGCCCCCTTAACGACAAGAACAAGAAATTGCTCATGTATGTGATCGCAGTTAAGGCGCACGAGCTCATGTTCATCTACGAAAGTCACTTTATGTCATCGCCGAGAGTGGCATGTAGTGGCAGGCTGCATCGACGGCTTCAAAGGATGAGCGACCAGTACATCGACCTTGAAAACTTCTCGATTGCCAATCTAGCTAAGCTGAAGGTAGCGACCCATATCAATGGCACGGATGCGCTGAACAAAAGCGTCGATCAAATGTTCAATAAATGGCTCAAAGCTCGCGAATTGCGCAAGAAGCGTGGTCTGGCAACCAGCCATTGCTGAAATCAAATCGTTGCCCCAATTTGTTGTGAATGCTCGAACCAACGATGGGTAATGTCCGCAGGAATTGACAAGTGACCGACATTGCCCGCCCGCAAGGTCGGCGATCAATATCAGATCGCAGCCGGTCACCATCGCATAGCGGCCATGGCTGCGCTTGGCCTTGATGAAGTTTCGTTGTCGGTCGCTAAATATACCGATGCCGAGATGATCCGCATCATGGCCGTCGAGAACTCAACCAAGGGCGCAACGGCTGGCTCAAGTGTCGACACAATCCGTGCCGTCACCAAGCATCTGACCTATCTCGCACTGAGTGGTCGTGATGATGAGTTGGAAGGTGAGCTACACAGTTTGGGTCAAGAACTCTTGACCCAAACTGATGGCCGACATTGCATCGGACCAAAAATCCGAGCCGAAATCTCCAAAGGCACCGGCATCGGCGAAAAGGTGATCTTCACCTACCTCAACAAGCGCCCGTACCAAAAAGACGGCTCTGTCGATGTCGATGTGCAGAGCGCCCCTGCTGTGAGTATGGGCGCCATTCGCGAAGGCCTTGTCAGCTTTAAGTCTGGCACGGGTGCGCTTGATGTCATTCGCGAGTTAGCCTGATTGTTGGCAGAGCAGCTCGGCAGAGCGACGAC
>JAGDYV010000098.1:0-42919 GCA_049116495.1 Hyphomicrobiaceae bacterium
CAACAACGCCCTGCTCTGGGGCGCGCGGGGCATGGGCAAATCATCGCTCGTCAAGGCCGCGCACGCCGAGGTCCGCCAATCACTGGGCCTCGACCTATCCGGCAAACCAGACCTCAAGCTCGTCGAAATCCACCGCGAAGACATCGACACGCTGCCGTCATGCCTCGCCTTGATGCGCGGCAGCGACCACCGCTTCATTGTGTTCTGCGACGATCTCTCGTTCGACCACGACGACACCAGCTACAAATCGCTGAAGGCCGTGCTTGACGGCGGCATCGAAGGCCGGCCGGTGAACGTGATCTTCTATGCGACATCCAATCGTCGCCATCTCATGCCGCGCCATATGATGGAAAACGAGCGCTCAACGTCGATCAATCCGTCCGAGGCCGTCGAGGAAAAAGTCTCGCTGTCCGACCGCTTCGGGCTCTGGCTCGGCTTCCACAACGGCAACCAGGACCAATACCTCGCCATGGTCAACGGCTACGTCGCACACTTCGGCCTCGAAATTGATCCGGACACATTGCGCGCCGAGTGTCTTGAATGGTCGACGACCCGTGGTGCCCGTTCCGGCCGCGTCGCCTGGCAATACATCCAGGACCTCGCCGGCCGACAGGGGAAACCGTTGCATCTGGAGTAGGGGCGGCGCTTGGTCCGTGCCCCCCTAAAGCGCTGCCAAATGCGGCAGCGGATCAACCGGCTTGGCGCCCTTGCGCAGTTCGAAATGGAGCTGCGGCTGCGTGACACCGCCGGACCGTCCGACCTTGGCGATCACTTGGCCGCGGCTGACCCGGTCGCCGCGCTTGACGAGTACGTCGCTGGCATGGGCGTAGGCCGAAACCCAGCCATTGTCATGACGCACCAGCACAAGATTGCCGTAGCCTTTCAACTCGCTACCAGAATAGGCGACGACACCACCGGCGGCTGCCTGAATGTCCGTGCCGTACGGCAAAGCGATGTTGATGCCGTCGTTCTTGCTGCCCTGGCCTGAGTGATTGAAGGACGCGATGACCCGTCCGCGCGCCGGCCACCGGAACGTTTGTCCAGCCCCGGCAACGGGTGCCGGGGCAACGTCGCGGCGCGGCTTGGTTGTGATCGGGCGCGATGGGCGCTGATTGAGGATACGCGGCTGATAGGCACCTCCGATCGGCGGTGTCTTGGTCCGCACGACAGGCATGGTCCGGATTGATTTCGACCGGATCTGCGAACGCGGTGCTTCATAGGAACGTGACGCAAACTGGCTGTCGCGCTCAGCTGGCGCTGCCGCACCTTTGCCGAGCGACAAGCGCATACCGGGCCTGAGTGCGCGCACATTGGTGATGCCGTTGATGTCCTTCAATTCTGCAACGCTTACGCCGGTGCGCCGGGAAATCGCATAGAGACTGTCCCCGGGACGAACCGTATAGGTTTCGCCGGAGGACCGGCTTGGCTCGGCCGTGCGGTAATCATTGAGTGGCGCGCGGCGCATCGGTGCCGGCTGACGATAGTCGTTGTACGGCTCATATCGCTGCGGTTGAGCCGTTGGCGCGGATCCGTACGGGTCTGCGTCACGGCCCGGCAAAGCAAGGCGTTGGCCCGGCTGAATCGTATTGCCCCGCAATCCGTTGGCCTGACGCAACGCCGAGACGCTGACACCATAGCGGCGCGACAACTGATAAAGCGTGTCACCGGGTTCCACGACAATGCCATCGCGCGTGCGCAATGCGCCCGTCGTCAACGGTGTGCTCGCAACGGGCCGGCTCGGCCTCGAAACGTCTTTCGGTACGGCAACAATTGGTGTGTTGCTCGCAACGCGCGTCGGTTTCGATCGCGCATCGATGTTTGGCGGTGTGCCACGGCTCACACCTGAAACCGGAGCGGCGGCATAGCTGCCAGCCGCACTCCCGCTGCTGCCAGCGTCGTAGGGCGCAGCCGTCGGGCTCTGATCGGCCAATGGCGCCTCCGCGACGCGTGTGTCGCCAGCCGTTGTGTCACCGTTCAGCGCGAACACGGGCGAGTCAAATCGGAGGAAATCCGCACTGCATCCGCCCAGCGCGACAGCGAAACCCAGAACCGGCGCAATTGCCGCCCGCTGCCAGCGCGCGCGGTTCAATTGGCGATTTGCATAATTCGAACGCAACATGACTCACCTCATAAAACTACAGCTACCTAACGCTGGTTTGGTTAACGAGGCGTGAACAACGCGACATTAGGATCGCCTGGAGCGTCTCCAAACCGGTTTTCGCTGCGAAATCTTGCTAGAGCGTGTTCGAACGCCAGATGGTCCGGATGGAGGCCTGATAGGGGTCCAGATTTCGACGGGGCGCTGCTGCCAACCTTTCGCGACGGGAAATGCTCTATCCGTGCTTTGTGCAAACAGCGCGTCGGACTTGCGTCGAGAACGTGACATTTGCATCACGTAGCGAATTCAGTCTTCATCAGATTTGTTGACGCATTGTGCTGGCGTGCACCGTCCCCATCTCTGACTGGGTCGACAAGCCGTTTGACAACGGAATTGACTCCATTTGATAAGGACATTCTTTGACTGCGTCGAAAGCTGCCCGGCGCGGCGCAGCTGGCCGGTGAGGAACAACGTGAGCGTCAAGCAATGGCTCGACAAGATAGGTCTGGTAACTGGCCAACGACCAGTTGAGTCAAGCAACGGGCGCCGCGATCCGGGTGCAGCTCACGGCGCGGCGATCGCTGCGCC
The DNA here is from genome assembly GCA_049116495.1 of Hyphomicrobiaceae bacterium. Classification (GTDB taxonomy): domain Bacteria; phylum Pseudomonadota; class Alphaproteobacteria; order Rhizobiales; family Hyphomicrobiaceae; genus CAJQQK01. Next base: position 2,687 of record JAGDYV010000098.1, read on the forward strand.
GCCGGGTAACGTGCGGGCAGCTGTCGCCTTTGCCGCCAACCTCAGCTTTCGCCACATCGCGAAAAAGTACGGCGACTACACCGCACTGGCTGACATTTCACTCGATATCGCAGCCGGCGAGGTCGTTTGCCTGCTCGGGCCATCCGGTTGCGGCAAGACGACATTGCTGCGGCTCGCGTCCGGCATCGACCGGCCGACATCCGGCGAGGTCATCCTCAATGATCGCGTCGTCGCCGGCCCTGATGTGTTTGTCGAGCCGGAAAAACGCAATGTCGGCCTGATGTTCCAGGACTTTGCTTTGTTTCCACATCTGACGATCCTGCAGAACGTCGCGTTCGGCCTGAAGTCCCTCGACAAAGACGTCGCACACCGCGAAGCGCTTGCCGCCCTCGCCCGTGTCGGGCTGGATCGATATGCCAACGACCATCCGCACATTCTGTCGGGCGGCGAACAGCAACGGGTCGCCCTGGCCCGTGCACTGGCGCCACGGCCGTCCGTCATCCTGATGGACGAACCGTTTTCCGGGCTGGATGTGCAGCTGCGTGAAACGGTGCGCAACGAAACGCTTGCCCTGCTGCGCGAAACGCGCTCGACGTGCCTGCTCGTTACCCACGACCCGGACGAGGCGATGCAGCTCGGTGATCGGATCGCCGTGATGCGCGGCGGTTATGTTGTACAGGCCGGCAATGCCCAGGCGCTTTACCATGAACCGGCGGACCTGTTCGTTGCGCGGCTGTTCTCGCAGATCAATGAAATCCGAAGCGACATCTCAAATGGCGCCGTTGATACGCCGTTTGGCCGCTTCCCGGCACCGGGACTCAGCGATGGTACCACCGTTACGCTGTGCATTCGCCAGCGTGCCGTGCGCGTGAACCCGTCCCGCCACAAGGGCGATGCCGTGCACGGACGTGTCCTTTCCGCACGCTTTCTCGGCGATCTCGCGCTGCTCGGAATTGGTGTAAAGGGGCTCAATGAACCGATCACCAGTCTCGTGCGCATCGAAAACGCATCGAACGTCGGCGACGATGTCCTGCTCACCATCGACCAGGGCGGCTTCATGATATTCGAAGGCTAGCTCCGTTCCCTTACGAAAGTTTAAGGTATCAAGCCTTGATGCAGGCGATTTCTGCATTAACTTAAGAAGGCAAGCCGAATTTGCGACATACTGAGCATATGTTTGACCCGTGCTAGGTTTCGGGTGCGCATTGCTCAGGCCATACCTCCCAAGTGGGCGCCCTTAAGGGCACTACGAATCGGGCACTGGTGCAATTGGGCCATGAACCGTATATCTCGTTGGTATACACTTGGCGGCACACGGGTTCCGGTGAACTTCCGGTCAAACAGGCGCCAAGACGATTTGCTCTAACGGCTGCTTAGCCATCAGGGAGAAGGATTATGGGTGCAACCAGCATCTGGCACTGGGCGATTGTTCTTTTGATCGTCGTTTTGCTGTTCGGCCGCGGCAAGATTTCCGAAGTCATGGGCGATGTCGCCAAAGGCATTAAGAGCTTCAAAAAGGGCATGGCGGATGATCCCGTGCCGGAAGCCAAGGCAGCCGATCCCAAAGTGATCGACAATGCCGCCACGCCGGCGTCAACGACCAACGAAAACGAGAGCACCAAGGCGAGTTGATCGCCTTGATCGTCTGGCAGCACAGCTGCGCGCATGAACCCGGGATGTTGTCTCGGTCGTCGGCTTAGAAGTCCGGGGCCGCATCTTTCAGCGCTATGCTGTGCCAAGCCGTTCTCTCGTGCCGGTCGCCGCGCCAGGTGCACTGGTGCGTTCGGCAGACTTCGCAATTGCCCCGGGCACACGGCCATCAGCCGTCGCGCCCCCTGTTAGGCCTCTTCAGGTCTTCAAGTAGGAAGGTACCATGCTAGACATTGGCTGGTGGGAACTCCTCGTTGTCGGCATGGTCGCACTTGTGGTGGTCGGGCCGAAAGAGCTTCCGACACTACTGCGCACGATCGGGCGCTACGTTGGCATGGCAAAACGCCAGGCTGACGAGTTCCGCAGCCAGTTCGACGATGCGATGCGCGACAGCGAATTCAATGAGCTGCGCAACGAGATGAACGAGATCAAATCGGACGTCACGTCGCAACTCGATGACGCGCAGGAGTCGCTCGACGCCGGTTTGCGCGAGGAACACGACTGGGACAAGGACGGCCCGATCAAACCGGCAGCAGAATTCGCCGACGACGAGCCAACGACGGAATTTACGATGCCCGACGGCGAAGTCGTCAAAAAGAACAGTGCCGGCGAAGTCGTCAAAAAGACCCCGGAAGGCGAAGTCGTCAAAACCAGCAGTGACAGCGCTGCGCTTGAAACGAGCGATGCCGCCAAACCTTCTGGCAGCGTTGAGACTGCCACGACCGTTGACAGCGCCGCCGGCTCCGATAGCGACCTGACGGCCGCCAACGACACCGCGTCCCCTGACGCACCCGATAAACCAGCAGCACGCGACGCGGAGGCCGTACGGTGACTGACGCCAACTTGAACACCACGACAGAGATCGATGCGTCCAAGGCACCCTTGATGACGCATCTCATCGAGTTGCGTCAGCGCCTGATCTATTCGGTCATCGCGTTCTTCGTGATGTTCGTTGTTTGCTTCGGTTTCGCCGGGCAGATCTTCAATATCCTGCTCGGCCCGCTGGTGGCTGAGGTCGGTGTTGAAAATACACGGACGATCTACACGCACCTGCTCGAAAAATTCTTCACCGAGTTGAAGATCGGCATGTTTGGCGCCGCCTTCCTGTCGTTTCCCGTGGTTGCGATCCAGATCTACAAGTTCGTTGCACCCGGCCTCTACAACAACGAACGTGCCGCCTTTCGGCCTTACCTGCTGGCGACGCCGCTGCTGTTCATCACGGGTGCCTGCCTCGTCTACTTCATTGCCATGCCGCTGCTCGTCAAATTCTCGCTCGGCTTCCAGCAGGTCCCTCAGGAGGGCATGCCGGTTATCGAGCTGTTGCCGAAAGTCAGCGAATACCTGTCGCTGATCATGACGCTCATTATGGGCTTTGGCATCATCTTTCAGCTGCCTGTGGTGCTCACGCTGCTGGCGCGTGCGGGCGTTGTCGACGCAAAGATGCTGCGTGAAAAACGCCGCTGGGCCATCCTTGGGGTGTTCGTTGCCGCCGCCATCCTGACGCCGCCTGACCCGATCAGCCAGCTTGCGATGGCGATCCCGACGCTCGGGCTCTACGAATTGGCCATTCTTGCCGTCGCCTGGGTCGAGAAGAAGCACGCGCCAACGGACGAAGCATAATCGTCAGTGCCGTCATCGGGCGCGCTCGATTTCGCCGCGCGCCGCAGTCGCAAGAAATGCCGAACGTGTCAGTCCGCGCCGATTGGCTTCGTTGTCGATCGCCTGCAGCAACGCCGCATCGAACGAGACGCTGGCGCGGACCGTCCGGCCGGCATCGAGGGCAAGCGGGATGTAGATGACGCCGATCGGATCGTCGCCTGACTCCCGTTGTTCAAGGATTTCGCCAGCATCGCGCGGCTCCGGAATTTCTTCACCGTTGAGAATCATCCTTGACGCGCATTCCGATAGCGCCGTCGTCGCCTCCGCAACCGCGTCCTCGATCACTTCGGCCTTCCCGACACAACCGGCGAAATCTGGGATCGTCACAGTATAGGCGCCCGGTATTCCGTCTACGATCGAAGGATATCTTTGCGATGTCGTCATGCGTCCCATCCCATGGTTGACGCAACAGCTTGAGACGCACGAAGCAACACTTCGCGCTGCTAACGCAACACAACACTCAATCTCCACAACACTGTGCGAAGTTGGCCGTTTTGCCGGCTTTTGGTTAGCTTCCCCAACCGTCACATACTGGCTATTTAGCCTGTTTTTATCGACGCCCACCCTGGCAATAATTTCGCGCAATATCAATTTGAGCGCAATAACATTGCGGTGTGAACAAATTGTCCGGTCGCCGCAATCTTGTGAGATGGGTGCTCGAAAGACGCGCCTAGAAATAGCCATATAATATGGCGGCGTGGACGGACGATGTGCAGACTGGACCAATCCCAGCCGTCAGCTTATAGCTTCCCGCACACTCATTAAGCTGGCAATCGGGAATTCGGGCTGTGTTCGATATCAAATGGATTCGGGAGAATGCCGAAGCGTTCGACCATGGGCTGACCAGTCGCGGCATGGAACCGGCATCCGCGCAGGCCATTGCCCTCGACGATGAACGCCGCGCCATTCTCGTCAAGCTGCAGGAAGCGCAGGCACGTCGCAATGCCGCCTCCAAACAGATCGGCCGCGCGAAGGCGGAAAAAGACGAAGATACCGCCCAGGCGCTGATGGCCGAGGTCGCCGACCTGAAAGGCACGATCAGCGCTGGCGAAGACGACGAACGCGCGGTCGACCAGAAGATCGAGGCGCTGCTCGCCGCCCTGCCGAACACACCGCACGACGGCGTCCCACAAGGCGCCGACGAGACCGAGAACGCGCTGGTGCGCACGGTCGGTGAGCCGCCGAAATTCGACTTTGCGCCGAAAGAACACTTCGAGCTCGGCGAAGCCCTCGGCATGATGGATTTCGAGACCGCCTCGAAAATCTCCGGCGCCCGCTTCGTCGTCCTCAAGGGCGCGCTCGCCCGTCTTGAACGGGCCCTGGCGCAATTCATGCTCGACGTGCACACCACCGAGAACGGCTACACCGAGGTCAACCCGCCGCTGCTGGTGCGCGACCAGGCCGCTTACGGCACCGCCAACCTGCCGAAATTCGCCGAAGACCTGTTTCAAACCAAGGAAGGTTTCTGGCTCATTCCGACCGCGGAGGTGTCGCTCACCAATCTCGTGCGCGAAACCATCCTTGACGAGGCCGACCTGCCCAAGCGCTTCACCGCCTGGACACCGTGCTTTCGCTCGGAAGCCGGATCCGCCGGGCGCGACGTGCGCGGCATGATCCGCCAGCACCAGTTCGCCAAGGTCGAGATGGTCTCGATCACCACCGCTGAAAATGGCCTCGCCGAGCACGAGCGCATGACCGCCTGCGCCGAAGACATTCTGAAACGCCTCGGCCTTGCCTTTCGCACGATGCTGCTGTGCACCGGCGACATGGGCTTTGCCAGCCAGAAGACCTACGACCTTGAGGTCTGGCTGCCCGGCCAGGACGCCTATCGCGAGATTTCGAGCTGCTCCGTATGCGGTGATTTCCAGGCACGCCGCATGTCGGCACGCTATCGCGCCAGCGAAGGCCGTGACGTCCACTACGTCACGACGTTGAACGGCTCCGGCCTCGCCGTCGGGCGCACGCTGATTGCCGTGATGGAAAACTATCAGCAAGCCGACGGCTCGATCGAAATTCCCGAGGTCCTGCGCCCCTATATGGGCGGCCTCGACCGCATCGCGGCGGCATCATAACGTTTGCCGCCCGCAGCCTGTCCAAGTTTCCGGCGCTGCTGCGCCTTCTCTCAGCAAAGGCCGTCCCATGCGCATCCTCCTTTCCAACGACGACGGCATCGACGCCCCCGGTCTCAAGGCCTTGCGCGAAATCGCCGGTCAGCTCAGCGACGATGTCTGGACGATCGCGCCCGAGACCAACCACAGTGGTGCCGGCCATTCCCTGTCGCTGCGCGAGCCCTTGCGGATGCGTGAACTGGATGAGCGCACCTATGCGGTGCGCGGCACGCCAACCGATTGCGTCATCATGGGCGTGCGTCATCTGATGGTCGACCATCGGCCCGATCTCGTATTGTCCGGCGTCAACATGGGCCAGAACCTTGCCGAGGACCTGACCTACTCCGGCACCATCGCCGCCGCCTTCGAGGGCACTTTGATCGGCATTCGCGGCATTGCGCTCAGTCAGGCGCTCGGCATCGGTGGCACCGCGCGCGGGCCGGACTGGTCGACCTGTGTCCAGCACGCCCCCGACATCATCCGCAAGCTGCTCGCCCTCCAGTGGCCCCCCTACACGCTCTACAACGTCAACTTCCCCGATTGCCCGCCGGCCGACGTCCAGGGCATCCAGGTGACATCGCAAGGCCGCCGCGACCAGGAAGTCCTGCAGATCGATGAGCGCCATGACACCTGGGGCACGCCATACTACTGGCTCGGCTATCAGTCGAAGCGGTCCAACGTCGAGGTCGGCACCGACCTGCGCGCGGTCTACGATGGTCACATCTCCGTTACGCCCCTGACGATGAACCTCACCGCCAACGAAATGCTCGACCAGACCCGCCAGGTGTTTGAATAGGGCGATTGGGCCGGTGAATGTTGGGTTACGCGGTCGACGTGTAACTGTGACGACCCGCCAGCGGACCGCCATCCAAACCTACGCTCCCCAATATTTTCAGAGCGTTACCGTCATTTGTCGACTCGTAGGTTGGCTTAGCGCGGCCCGTTCGGTGCGATATGCCACGGCCCTTGCCCCGCGCGTAACCCAACATCGCCACCGGCACCCCGAGCGAACGACGCACGGCGATAACATCCCCGTTTGCGACCAAGCATTGACGCGATTGCCGTCTATTTACCTCCGAACGGCCGATCATCCACCCCGGAGAGCGCCATGGCCCGCCGCCGCAAGCAGGAAAGCACGCTGCCCGCACCCTATCTCAAGCGCGTCTGGCTCGACGCGGACAGGATCGACGGCCCGAAAACCTATCCGTTCGTCCTGCCCTTCCTCAAGGATGGCTTCGAGCTTGAATTCGAGCACCGCATCACGATCATTGCCGGCGAAAACGGTGTCGGCAAGTCGACCCTGCTCGAAGGCCTTGCGGCGCTCGCCGGCTTCGGCATGCAGGGCGGCAACCGCGACCACGCGCGTCCCCATGGCGATACCAGCTTGCCGCTCGATGGCGATGCGCTCGCCGTGGCGCTGCGCGCCGCCTGGCTCCCGAAGGTCACCTACGGCTGGTTTTTCCGCGCCGAAAGCTTCTTTTCGATCGCACGCTACCTCGACGACGCCGGCGGCGGTGCGGGTCCGGATTTCCTCTCGTACTCGCACGGTGAGGGTTTCATGCGCTTCTTCGAAGAACGCTGCAATCGCCCGGGCGTCTATATTTTCGACGAACCGGAATCGGCGCTCTCGCCCAGCCGCCAGGTCGAATTCCTGAAACTCCTGCGCATGATGCACTTGTCCGAAAAGTGCCAGGTGATCATGGCGACCCACTCGCCGATGCTGATGGCGCTACCGGAAGCCGAACTGCTGCGCATGGGCAAATATGGCCTGGAGCCCACACTGCTGGAAGACACCGACCATTTCCGGATGTGGCGCGAATTCTGTATCAGTCCGGCCAACTTTGTCGACAGCATGCTGGACGATTGAGGCCGGGCTGCCTACCATTCGCCGTCCCAGGCATTATATTGAGGGCAGCTGATCGTTCGATTGCCGCGCCCTGGATGCGCACATTGAGACCCATTGGAGTTCGCCCATGTCCGACACGACCACCCGTCCCCGCGTTGAAAAATCCGATGCCGAATGGCGCGAACAGTTAACGCCGGAGCAATACAACGTGGCGCGCAAGCACGGCACCGAGCGCGCCGGCACCAGCCCGCTCAACCATGAAAAGCGCGATGGCGTCTTCCATTGCGTGTGCTGCGATGCGCCATTGTTCAAGTCGGACACCAAATTTGAATCCGGCACCGGTTGGCCGAGCTTCTTCCAGCCGCTCGACGACACCGCCGTTGACGAGCACGACGATCGTTCGTTCTTCATGCGCCGCACGGAGGTTCGCTGTGCGACCTGCGACGCCCATCTCGGCCACGTCTTCCCGGACGGCCCACAACCGACCGGCCAGCGCTACTGCATGAACGGCGTCGCCATGACCTTCACCCCGGATGAAGAGTGACGCGGTGCCGTGTGCGGGCGCGCAAATTATGCGCGCCGTGGCGCCACCGCTGAACCCTCAGGTGGCACCCTCGAGCTTATCCCATTATGGTCCGGTTGACGTGAAGAGTGGCTCGCCGCTGGGCCTTCTGACAGGGTTCAAACGCCGCCTGTTGGGTTACGCGGTCGACGTTCCAGCGTGCCGATCCGCAGTGGACCGCTAACCCAACCTACACCTCAACTATTCTTCTCAAAACGTTGAATTTGTTTTAGATTCATAGGTTGGGTTAGCGCGGCCCGAGCGGCGCGGAGCGGTCCGGCCGTGCTCCGTGCGCAACCCAACGCGGCGGTTGCAACGGGCAAATTCAGGTGCCAACGAGATCCGGCTCTGCCTGCCGACAACGCGTTCATCTCGACGTTCGCGACCAACCGTACACATGTCATTGAGCACGCCGTGCAAAGCGATAGCCAATATTCGCTAGCACTTGAATCGGTTGGCTAACGGTTCAACCGAACAGTAGCGGGCTTGTCCCGAGGACCCATTTTTCGTAACGAAGAGCACTTACAGTTTGGCCTGAGCTGCGCTACTCGTCTGCGCACCACTCAGACTTCTCGTTTTGCGCCTGTTGAACGATGGGTCCGCGGGCCAAGCTCCGGGGATGACAATCGGGAGGGCGTCTTATGACGGCAGATTCCCGCGGTATAATTCTTAGAGGGACGCCACCCAAGGACACCACCATGACCACGCCGCCACGCGCCGCCAAAAAACCGACCAGCTTCACCCGCCACGGCATCACGATCAGCGATGACTACGCGTGGCTGCGCGCCGAGAACTGGCAACAGGTGATGCGCGAGCCCGACACGCTCGATGGCGATATCCGCGCCTATCTCGAAGCGGAAAACACCTACCTCAAGGAAACCCTCGCGGACACCGATGCCCTGCAGGCCACCCTGTTCGGCGAAATGAAAGCCCGCATCAAGGAAGACGACAGCTCCGTGCCCTCGCCCGACGGGCCCTGGTCATACTATTCGAGCTACATCACCGGCGGCCAATACCCGCTGTTCTGCCGCTGCCCGCGCGGTGGTGACAGCGGCGGCCCCGACGAAGTCGTTCTGCTCGATGGCAACAAGGAATCCGACGGCCATGACTACTGGCAGCTTGGCGGCCTTTCCCACAGCCCCAACCACAAACTGATCGCCTATGCCGTCGACACCGCCGGCTCCGAATATTACACGCTGCGCTTTCGCGACATCGCCACCGGCATGGACCTGCCTGACGTCATCGAGAGCACCGGCGGCATGGTCTGGGCCAAGGACAGCCGCACGGTCTACTACATCCGCCTCGACGACAATCACCGGCCGCTCTACGTGCATCGCCACACGCTTGGCACACCACCGCAAGACGACGAACTCGTCTACCAGGAGCACGACACCGCGTTCTACGTCCATCTCGGCGAAACCCAGTCCGGCGACTACCTCGTGATCGACATATCCGATCATGAAACCAGCGAAATCCACCTGATCGACGCCGCCGATCCCAAGGCGCAACCGCGCCTTATCGAGCCGCGCACCAGCGGCGTGGAATACAGCGTCGACCACAACGGCGATCTGCTCTACATCCTGACCAACGCCGCAGATGACACGGGCGACGCCGTCGATTTCCGCATCTGCACCGCGCCCCTTGCTGCGCCCCAGCGCGCCAACTGGGCGCCGCTGATCCCGCACAAACCCGGCACGCTGGTGCTGCATCACACGCTGCTCAAGGACTACATGATCCGCTTAGAGCGCACCAATTCGCTGCCGCAGATCATCGTGCGTCAATTGAGTGATGGCGCCGAGCATGCCATCGCCTTTGACGAGGAGGCCTACAGCATCGGCATGGGCGCCGGCTATGAGTTCGACACAACGACCATCCGCTTCACCTATGCCTCGATGACGACGCCGTCACAGACCTACGACTACGACCTGGCAGACAAAACCCGCACGCTGCGCAAGACCCAGGAAGTGCCGAGCGGCCACGCCCCCGCCGACTACATCACGCGTCGCCTCTATGCGACCGCCAGCGACGGCGAACAGGTTCCGATCAGCCTCATCCACCACCGCGACACCGCGATCGACGGCACGGCACCGCTGCTGCTCTATGGCTATGGCAGCTACGGCATTGCCATGCCTGCGAGCTTCTCGATCACGCGCCTCAGCCTCGTAGATCGCGGCTTCGTCTATGCCATCGCCCACATCCGCGGCGGCAAGGACAAAGGTTATGCCTGGTACACCGACGGCAAGCGCCAGGCCAAGCGCAACACCTTCACCGACTTCATCGCCGCCGGCGAACATCTCGCGGCCGAAAACTTCACGACGCGCGGCAGGATCATCGGCCACGGCGGTTCGGCCGGCGGCATGCTGATGGGCGCGGTGGCCAACATGGCACCGGATCTGTTCAACGGCATCATCGCCAACGTGCCGTTCGTCGACGTGCTCAACACCATCCTTGATGACACGCTGCCGCTGACCCCGCCGGAGTGGGCCGAATGGGGCAACCCGATCACCAGTGCCGACGATTTCGCGTTGATCCGCAGCTACTCGCCCTACGACAACGTCGAGGCGATGGCCTATCCGCACATCCTGGCACTCGGCGGCCTCACCGACCCGCGCGTCACCTACTGGGAACCGGCCAAGTGGATCGCCAAGCTGCGCGACCTCAACACGTCGGACAACCTGGTCCTGCTCAAAACCAACATGTCCGCCGGCCACGGCGGCGCCTCCGGCCGCTTCGATAGCCTGAAGGAAACCGCGCTTGAGTACGCCCTCGCACTCAGGATCGCCGGCAAGTTAGCGGTGGTGCCGGCGCCGCGTTCGAGTGCGTAGAGAATGGCTGCCGCATGATCCAGATCCGACTGGCAACCGCCATCGATGCCCCCACCATCGCCCGCCTCAATCGCGACGTGCAGCAGCTGCATGCCGAAGCTTATCCCCGGATGTTCAAGCAACCGCATTTAAGCTCTTTCACGGGCAAGGACGCCCGTACCCTGATGGCGCGTGACACCTTCATCACCTTCATCGCCGATTTGGAACAAACTGCCGTCGGTTACACAATTGCCGAAGAGCGGCGGCGTCCGGAAACCAGCCGCCATTTCGCCCGCAACATGATGCTCATTCATGAAATCGGCGTTGCAGAAAGCGCCCGCCGGCGTGGCGTCGGCCGTTCCCTTATTGCTGCCGTACATGGCTACGGCCAATCGGTTGGCATCTCCCTGCTTGCCCTCGACACCTGGCAATTCAACGAGACCGCCCAGGCATTTTTCAAGAGCTGCGGTCTATCCCCCGCCCGCATCATGATGTGGAATCACAGCGACTGAGCAACGACCGCACCGCCACGCTCGTTTCTCGGCCTGCTGTATTGCCAGTGTCCCCCTTCAACTAAGCGCCCAACGCGGCGCGTCTGGATTGCCACCTGCGTGCAGTACTGTCCGGGGAAATCCGGCCACGCTTGGCGAACGTGCCCGGTTCCGTTCGGGTCGCACCGATTTTGGTCGATTGAGGCTCGAAATCGCTTGGGAGGTCGCGCCAAACTTTGTCGTCATCCCGACGTAGGTCGGGACCCATGTGCGCTGCCTCGGGCCGTGCGTTTGTGGCGATGCGTATAGGTTCCGGCCTTCGCCGGAATGACGCCCCGGGGGACGCCGCCGCACGGCAGCACGCAGTGTCGAATTTCCCCGGACACTGGTGCACCTGCGTGGCAATGACGGCATGGGAGAGGCACGTGCCTTCCAAACTGGACAAGCACATCTGGCGCCATCAAACGACGCGTTTTACGAAGCCATTTCCACGTCTGGCGAGAACCGCGCACTGTTTCGTTAGTGTACGCGACATATCGAGAGCTGCGGGTTGGCCCCGGCCCGTCCTATAATGTAGCACCTCCCCAACCATCCACGTCGCGCACCCGTTCCCTCAGCAAACAAAGGCCGCCCCCCATGCAACGCATCAACGCCAACGGCATCTCCATCATGACCGCCAAAGCCGGCAGTGGTCCGCGCCTGCTCTACATCTCTGGTACCGGCGGTGATCTGCGCCAGCCCAACGCGGCGCCCAATTTGCCACTCGTCGACCACTTCGAAGTCCTCGCCTACGACCAGCGCGGCCTCGGCCAGACCGACAAGCCGCCCGGCCCCTACACCATGGCCGGTTATGCCAGCGACGCCGTCGCCGTGATGGACGCCTACGGCTGGGACCAGGCACACGTGGTCGGCTATTCGTTCGGCGGCATGGTCGCCCAGGAACTCGCCATCCGCCACCCACAGCGCGTCGACAAGCTCGTGCTCGGCGCGACATCGGCGGGCGGCGCCGGCGGCGCGTCCTTTCCCCTGCACACGCTGCAGGACCTGGCGCCGCGCGAGCGCGCCAAACGCGCCATGGAAGTGTCTGATCTGACGTTCACGCCGCAATGGCAGCAGGCCCATCCCGAAGAGGCCGAAACGCGCCTTGCCGCGCGCATCGCCCAGGTCACCCGCTTCGCCGATGAGCCGGATCGCCGCCAGGGCGAACTGGCGCAACTCGAAGCCCGCTCCCATCACGATACCTACGACCGGCTCGACCAGATCAAGGCCGCGACGCTCGTGCTTGCCGGCAGCCACGACGGCCAGGCCCCGAAAGCGGCCGGCGAAGCGCTTGCCAAGCGCATCCCCAATGGCCGGTTCGAAATCAAGGACGGCAGCCACGCCATGATCCAGGAAAACCCGGACGTGTGCCGCACGATCATCGCGTTTCTGACGGACTGACCGTCCTTGCATCTGCTTGCCAGACGCGCGCGCAAGGATTCCGCAACCGAGGGAGCCAAATGGAAACCAATCGTTCGTTCGAGCCCCTGTTCGAAGAATTGTATATCCGCTAAGGTTGCGACACCGAAAAATGAATCCCACACTCGCCTCGAGGGTTGGGAGGCCCAGCTGCGGAGAATTGCGATGTTTGACGTTGAAAGGTTCATTGAAGACTGCAAAGTCGCCGTAAACGGCACAGACTCGATGAAGGCCGTGCAGGACCTGGTCGCCAACGCGGTCTCCGACCCGAACGCACTGCTCAAGGCGCTCGGCGAGCCAACCAAGGGCGGTGTCCAAAAAATCTATCAGTCGGACGACCTGACCGTCCTCAATCTCGCCTGGGCGCCACGCATGACGTTGATGCCACACAACCACAACATGGCCGCCGTCATTGGCGTCTATACGGGGCGCGAAGACAACATTTTCTGGCGCCGCGTCAAGGACGATCCATCCGGGCGCATCGAGGCGGCAGGTGCCGATTCGCTCGGACCGGGCAAGGCCGTGATGCTCGGCCGCGACATCATCCATTCGGTCACCAATCCCACCAACCTGTGCACCGCCGCGCTGCACGTCTACAAGGGCGACTTCTTCGAAGAGCACCGCAGCGAATGGGACCCGGAAAATCTGAGCGAACAGACCTACGATGTTGAAAAGAACATGCGCCTGTTCGAAGAGGCCAATAGCCGTCTCTGAACCTCAGATTGAGCATGACATTGTAGCTGTCGCGGTTGTCGGCTCGGACAGACCGCGGCGGCACGCACCACAGTCATGACGTGCGACGACACTCAAGATAAGCGCCGTTCAGGCCAGGCACGAGGATGCAACGCTCGCGACTGTCGACGTCACGCGTTCAGCGCCAACGACAGTGGTCCGCAACCCTTGGCATGCCGCTGAACACCGAATAATTAACAATTAGTTATTAATAGTTAGTTATTAATTATTCTCTTCTCTCGGCTCTCCTATCCAGCGAGATCAAGCCATCCGCCCGCCTTGCCGCTACCCCGATCGACACTCGCGCCACAAAAATTCCCCCTTGACCGCGCAGCCCAACGCACGTACACCCCGCCTCCATGATCAACGCCCGGACATCCCTGCGCGCTCGTTTGCGCCGTCGCACCAGCGACGCCGCCGCGCTGCGCCGTGTCCGAGAGAGATGCTGATCACGTCCTAAAACGACACCTCAGTTTTCCAAGGCCACTCGCTCAGCGGGTGGCCTTTTTTGTTGTGCCAGAAAGGAACCGCACATGACCGCGCCTACGACCATGACATTGCCCAACACAAACGCCTTGATGGATATCACACCCCGCCCACCGGTCGTCTTCACGCGCGGAGAGGGCGCCTACCTCTGGGACAGCACTGGACGTCGCTATCTCGATGTCGTCCAGGGTTGGGCGGTCAACACACTTGGTCACGCGCCGCCATCCATCGCCAAGACCCTTGCTGAGCAGGGCGCGACACTGATCACGCCGAGCCCGGCCTACTACAATGCGCCGAGCCTTGAGCTGGCCAATACGCTGACCGAAAACTCTTGCTTCGACCGCGTCTTCTTCACCAACTCAGGCGCCGAAGCCATCGAGGGCGCGATCAAGCTGGCCCGCCGTTATGGCGAATTTCACAAAGGCGGTGCCTATGAAATCATCACCTTCGATGGTGCCTTTCACGGCCGCACGCTGGCGACGATGTCGGCTTCCGGCAAGGCGGCGTTCGAGCCACTGTTCGAGCCCAAGGTGCCCGGCTTCCCCAAGGCGCGGCTCAACGACATCGCGTCCGTCGAGGGCCTGATCACCGATCGCACAATCGCCGTGATGCTCGAGCCGATCCAGGGCGAGGCCGGCGTCTGGCCCGCGACGCCGGCGTTCCTGCAGGCGCTGCGTGCACTCACCGCGCAGCACGGCCTGCTGCTGATCGCCGATGAGATCCAGACCGGCATCGGGCGCAGCGGCAAACTGTTCGACTATGAAAACGCGGACATCACGCCGGACATCATGGCGCTTGGCAAAGGCATCGGCGGCGGTGTGCCGCTCGGCGCACTGCTCGCCACCGAAGCCGTCAGTTGTTTTCGCCACGGCGACCAGGGCGGCACCTACAATGGCAACCCACTGATGTGCGCCGTCGGCAATGCGGTGCTTAAACAGGCAACCGCGCCGGCATTTCTCGCCAACGTCCGCGCCATGGGGGAAGTGCTGCAAGATGGCCTCGGCACCCTGGCTGACAAGCACGGCCTCGGCACCACGCGTGGCCGCGGCCTCCTGATCGCGCTTGATCTCGGTCGCGACATCGCACCGGCGATCGTCGAAGGCGCGCTCGACAAGGGTTTGCTGATCAACGCGCCGCGGCCCGACACGCTGCGTTTCATGCCGGCATTGAACGTGACGGCAAGCGAACTCGAGGAATGTCTCGCGTTACTCGACGGCGTCCTTTCGGACTTGTAGCAACACTGAGCGGGCCGGCCTCACGGCTGCCCGCTCACTCCACCTATCGACGCATCAAATCTCGAAATCGCCCATGCCGAAATCGTCATCGCCGCCCCAGCCGCCATCATCACCCCAACCGTCGTCGGCGACGTCTTGCTCGGCCGCCTGGTTGTCTGCCGTGTTTGTTTGATCACTGGCCTGCTGCGTATCCGAGGCCTGCTGCGTATCTGCCGCTTGTTGCGTTTCACTCGCAGCCGGCGTTTCCGCTGCGGTTGTCGCCGGCGTTGCAGCCGATGCTGTGCTGCCACCACCAAACAAACTGCCGATGCTGTTCGCAAGCAACATGCCGCCCGCGACCCCGGCGGCCGTGGTCATCGCCTGCGCCATGAAGCCGCCGCCGCGACCGGCTTGGGCACCTGATCCGCCTGGCCCAGTTGCTGGCCCCGTTGCTGGGCCGGCCGCACCATTGGCACCGCGTGGTGCACCGTTGGCGGCACCTGCCGCCGGCACACTCGATGCACGGGCGGCACCCGCGGATGGCACGGCGCTCGCTGTGGCCCCGCTTGCAGATCCACCGCTTGGCGCCCCGCCCCAAATGCCGCCACCAGACGACGTGCCGCTCGAGGGGGCTTCCCACGGCGCGGGCTGGCCGGCCGGCGCGGCAGCAGCGGCACCACCACCAAATCCTGCACTTTGCTGGGCGCCCGCCGCGCGTTGCCCACCAGAGGCCGAAAGTTGCGCCTCCAATTCCTCGATGCGCTTGCCGGCCTCCTGCAGCGCCACTTCCTGCGCCAATACCGATTGCACGAGCAGATATGGTGAATCATGGTTCTCGCGCATCGACTGGTGGATGAACGCCTCGGCGTCGGCATCCTTGTCGAGGTTCTGCACGCTTTGCATGCGCGCGAACAGGTCGGCAATCATTTGGCGGTCGTCGTTATTCATGTCTCAGGTTCCTCGGCAATCACGTTGTCGGGTCCCGGTAGATGTGGGGACATGCCCCGCCAGTTCAAGAGCGCAACGCCGATTGGCAGCGATCGAAAAAGATTTCCAAAATGTTAACCGCTTCACAGATCCAATCATGCGGATCGACCATATTGTTCTTGTCGGACACAGCAAAGCCTTCTCCCCCCGAGGCTTCTCCCTCCTCCCGTCCGACGCAGCCTCAGCCGCTCACGGTCCTCCCCCGACGTGAGCGGCTTTTTCTTTTTTCGATAGCGCATCCCCCTCGCCGATTAAGCCGCGTTCCAGCCCATCACCGATTTCACCTCGAGATATTCCTCGATGCCGGCTGCGCCCCATTCGCGACCGTTGCCGGATTGCTTGGTGCCACCAAACGGTGCCTTTGAGTCGGCCACTGCCATATTGATATGGACCATGCCCGCGTTCAGTTTGCGCGCAACGCGCTGCGCCCGCGCATGATCACCGCTCGACACGTAGGCCGCCAGCCCAAACGGCGTATCGTTGGCGATGCGGATCGCATCTGCCTCGTCCTCGTATCCAATGATGGCGAGCACCGGTCCAAAGATCTCTTCCTGCGAAATCGTCATGTCTGGTTTCACATCTGCAAACACCGTCGGCTTGACGTAGTAACCGATGGCAAGCCCCTCGGGCCGGTCCGGCCCGCCGGTGACCAGCGTCGCGCCTTCCTCGATCCCGCTGCGGATATAGCCCTGGATCTTGTCCCACTGACGCTTCGAGACGACAGGCCCCATCTGCGTCTCCGTGTCCTGCGGACTGCCAACCTTCAAGCCCTCCGCAACCTCTTTGGCGCGGGCTGCGACCTCGGCCATCTTATCCTTCGGCACGAGCATACGCGTCGGCGAGTTGCACGACTGACCGGAGTTGCGCAGGCACAGCGTCACGCCGCTTTTGACTTCCTTGTCGAAATCACAATCCTCGAGCAGGATGTTGGCCGACTTGCCGCCCAGTTCCTGCCCGACGCGCTTCACCGTCGGTGCCGCCTTGATCGCGACATCGATGCCAGCCCCGGTCGATCCGGTGAACGAGATCGCATCGATGCCCGGATGCGATGCCATCGCCGTGCCAACGCCCGGCCCATCGCCGTTTACGAGGTTGAACACGCCCTTTGGCACGCCTGCCTCATCCAGGATCTCAGCGATCAGCATTGCAGAGAGCGGCGCCACCTCGGACGGCTTCAACACCATCGTACAGCCGGCAGCCAAAGCACCCGCGACCTTGCAGCTGATCTGGTTCGACGGCCAGTTCCACGGCGTGATCATGCCGATCACTCCGATCGGCTCACGCACGATCGCGGTCGGCCCCATGTCTTCGTGAAAGTGGAACGTTTCGAGCAGCCCTTGCGCCGTCTTGAAATGGCCCATGCCGGCGCCCGCCTGGAAGCGCGTCGCGAATGCGATCGGCGCGCCCATTTCCATCGAGATCGTCGCGCCCATCTCATTGAACCGCTTCTTGTAGACGTTGACGATTTCACCAAGCAGTTCGCGGCGCTCAGTGACGCTTGTTTCGCTGTACGATGGAAACGCCGCGCGCGCCGCCTGTACCGCGCGGTCGAGATCATCTGCGGTGCCAAGCGAAACCTGACAAAGCGCCTGTTCGGTCTCCGGGCTGACCACATCGAGCGTCTTCGCCGCATGGGCGTCGACCCAGTCGCCGCCAATAAAGAACTGTCCTGCGCGATCGGTGATCTTCTCTGCGCGTGCCATCTGAGCTGCTCCTCGTTCGATACATCGTGTGTTTGTGTTGGCAGGCGCATAGCACGCCCCGCGCCGGCGTGCATCCACCAGGATGATTGATCGCGGATGTTGGGTTACGCCGGAGCAGACGCCAAGGCGCATCGCTGACGCGGTCGCCGGCTAACCCAACCTTGCTACGGCTCAGTGCCAGGCCTTGTTGGGTTAGCGGTCCTCTGTCGTCGCATCATGGTGAGACGTCGACCCCGTAACCCAACGGCATACCCGCCCCAAAACACAAAAAGGGCACCGGTGTTTCCACCGATGCCCCACAAATGCAAAAAGGGCCGCCTAAGCGACCCTTTTCTTTAATTCCTGATCGTTAAATCAGGCAGCTTTGACATTTGTAACAGGGAGTTTCGTTTCCTCCCGGTTAGCCCCACCAGAGCGCAGTGCGATACCAATGTATCGTACACGTCCTGAGACTTTTGCTTTCTGTACGCCTAGTTCACCAAATTCACGTCCAAATGTCGGAAGTGCCAGAGGCTCCTTCTGCTGATCTTCACACCAAGTGCAATAATCTTCGTAAAGTTCTTGGGCGGTTAGGGTCGATCCCGACTGGTCTTCCGTCCGTTCCTCACGATACCGCTCCACGGCACTGGTTGTGTCAGCTGTCGGGGCGGCAAGTTTAGGTGTCGCGACATTATCATTCGCTCCATCTCCTGGCTTGGTGATTGAGATTGATGCGACCGCTTCTTCGTGGTCAACAACAATCGGATCTGCAGTAAGTGGCTGGACGTCGTTGGCGGCCTGAGGTTGAGCAACCTCTTCGCGGCGGCCAACACGAGTTGGATCCAGCTTCCATTGGCTGAAGGCGATGTACATGCCCAGTCCGGAGCCCACTTCAAGCAACAGCGCGATAAAGATCGTCAGCGCGGTTTGAACATTCTCGACCTTGACACCAGGTACAAAGACACTGGCTAGATTTGCAAGGACGGTTGCTTGGGGGTCTGCGGAGGAGTGTGTCACACCGTTCAGACCACTCAGCTTTGCCTGCACTGAGGCAATCCGAGTTTCGAGCTTCGCCGCCTCGTTGGCAGACGCGAGCTCAGCTCCCAGCTTTGCGTGATTATCGCAAAAACGACGGTTCGAAGAACCTTTGACTGATGTACAGCCTTTGGTCCACTTCCATCGACGCTGGTTCGATAAACGGTTCAGATCAGCTTGAACTGTCGCTGCCGGACGATGTGCCGGAACCCAGCCAAGCTGAGCCGTTGCACGTGTCAGGTCTGAGCGCAGATCCTTGTAGGTCTGAACCTCGTTAGCACGCTTGCCCGAGGTATCTCCCCGGTTGAGCGCGGCATGGCCTAAGGCCGACGTCAGCGAGTAAGCCGTGACGACAAACCAGACCAATCCCGATGCGAGCGCTTGGCTCCACATCCGGTTGCGAATTGCAGCAAAGATCAAGAAAGGCACAAGCGCCTTCAAACAATCTGCGGCTGCACTCGCAGATGCGTACAAATGGCTATCGAATTCGGTAACCCCGAGTTGATATCCAAAACGCCAGTTCATCGCAGCTGATACTGCTAACAGTACACCAGCCGCTAGGACGCCTAAAGCGCCCAGAGCATGTCTCATTGCCCTCTCCATTTTGGAGCGAACCAGCTCGTGCCATAACGGCAATACGCGATACCAGTGCGAACCCGATCGCAGCGGACATTTTCTTTGTAAGAGAGTTGTCGTTACGGTTTTGCGCAGCTTGAGACGGCAACGAAACATTTGGCCAACCGATTGTGAGCTCCAGAGCATTTCCCCAAATGCGACCTGGCAACCTGTCGTTCACGCACTCGTTGCAGTTTAGAACTTGCAAACATCCTGTTCGGGTCATGCCACCACCAAAAATCTCCGCTAGATAGTGGTTTTGTGGATAACCAACCCCAGAAGACATACAGTGATGTAACGCATTGTGCGCAACATCACTGTCCCTCTCAGCATTAAGTAATGCGATTCGTCCCTTAAACCGCCGGAATCACAGCCAATCGTGGATGAGGGAGATTAATTGTTGCAATTCCGCACCTGTCCACGTGGATGCACTGCTTTGCACATCTCCATCATTTATCCACAAACGCCTGATCCTATGGGGAGAAAGTGTGGGTAGCTGACGTGAACGGCGATCAGGCGCCCCGCGTCTAAAGGCTAGCCAGCGCGATAGTGCGATGTTAATTAACTCAGATTGCGGACTTTAATGAATTGTTAGGGGATGGCCGATCCGGCTCGATCCCGAAAGCGATATTGCAGTCGCCGTTGTTTGCGTGAGTTGTAGGAGGCGTTCGATGTTTAAAGTCGTTTTGTGGAGTAGCGTTGCTGCCACGACGGGTGCCGCAGCGCTGTTTGTCCCGATTGATCCTGCCTACCTGCGAGCGGTTGGTTTGCTGGGCGACGATGGCGGCGCGCCTCATACCGTCGCTCGGACCAACCAGACCAAACCGGCTTACCCTCTCAAGATCGTCTCGAACGGCAGCAACGTCGAAAGCGGGACAGCGATCCACGTCGTTTCTCCGCCAGCCGGCTCTCCCTATCAGGCCAAGCAAAACGGCGCTGCCAAGACGTCGTCGCGCATCGGGCAGTTGGCGGCGGCCCGACCTATGCGTTTGATCGCACCGCCCGCTCCTGCCATCGTTCCAGCCGGACCGACGTCGGCTGCCATGGTGCGCAATCTGCAAGGCGAACTGCGCCGCGTCGGCTGCTATCATGGCCGCATTGACGGCGACTGGGGTCCCGCCTCGCGCTTTGCGATGGCGGCCTTCATCAAGGCAGCCAATGCCGCGTTACCCACCGACCGACCGGATCTTGTCTTGCTCACGCTTGTCCGCCGACATGCTGGCCGCGCCTGCGGCAACAACCGGACGACGTCGGCGCCGACCATTACCGCTGCCGCACCGACACCGCAGATCGGCGCACAACGCACCAGCGCCTGGCAGGCCCGTATCACGGCGGCACCAGCCGCTCCTGCCGCTGGTCTGGCCCGACCGCCTGCCATTCAAACGGCACCTAGCGGTCAAACACAACGCGCCCGGCCATCAAAACAACTTGTCGGTGTTCCACGCATCATTCGGGCGGATGGTGTCGTCGCAACACGTGCAGCCGCCGTTACGCCATCCAACGCCGGCGCGACGACCGTTGCTGCATCCAGTGCGCGGTCACGCCTCTCCAATCAGGGCCGGATGTCGCTTGGCGTCGTGCCGGAACCTGAGGCTGCCGGACCATTGACGGCACTGCCGCGCGGGTTATTCGGTCATCAGCGCACAGACCGCCCGTCCGCCGAGCCTCGTCGGCGCATCCGCAGGTCACCGCCGCGCGCGCGCCGCAGCGTCAAGCGCCGCCGCTACTACCGCCGTTCGCGGTCCGTATCATGGCGCAAGAACGCGTTCAGGGTCGACAACTGACCTCTGGGCTGTCGTTCATACGAGAAATATCGGATGGCGGGCGCTCCACAAGCGGCCAATGCACGCGCCTCTAGCCGCCTGCAGATGTCTTCTCGGGCATGGGCCCGCAATCGCCCTATATGGCACCCTACGCGGCGGCCGGGCGACCGATGCTTTCGTAGCGGAACCCGTGACCCTGTGCCTCTTCCGGCCGGAAGACGTTGCGCAGATCAATCAGGATGTCACCTGCCATCGCAGCCTTCAAGTCGCCCAGATTGAGGGCCCGAAATTCATTCCACTCCGTCATAATAATAGTTGCATCCGCACCCGTAGCGGCATCCAATGCGCTCGCAGCCCACGTCACGCCGGGCAGCAGTTCTTCGCCATGTGCGCGGCCCTGCGGATCAAACACACGCACGGTCGCGCCGCGTTCCAGCAACATCGGCACCACCGTCAAACTCGGTGCATCACGCATATCGTCGGTGTTCGGCTTGAACGTCACCCCCATCATTGCAATCGTTTTGCCGTCCAGGTTGCCGCTCAGCGCGCGTTCTATCCGTGGCACCATTGCAATCTTGCGCTCGTCGTTGACCCGTTGAACCTGCTCGATCAGTGTCAGCGGGGCGCGTGCCTCGCGCGCCGTACGGATGATCGCCGAGACATCCTTCGGGAAACACGAACCGCCATAGCCGGGCCCGGGATGCAGGAATTTATCGCCGATCCGGCCGTCGCGACCGATCGCATCCGCCACCTCCTGCACATTGGCGCCAACCGCCTCGCAGACGTCCGCCATCTCGTTGATGAAACTGATCTTCATCGCCAGGAAGGCGTTCGCCGCGTATTTGGCGAGCTCGGCCGATTCACGTGAAACAAACATGATCGGCGCATTGCGCAGCGCCAGGGGCTGATAGAGCCGGCCCATGACCTCTTCAGCGCGCGCATCATCGCAGCCAATCAGCACGCGGTCCGGATGCGTGAAATCCTGGATCGCCGATCCTTCACGTAGGAATTCCGGGTTCGAGCACACCGCCACATCAGCATCGGGATTGACTTTGCGGACCCGGCGCTCGATTTCGCGGCTGGTGCCCACGGGCACGGTCGATTTGGTCGTGATAACCGTGAAACCACTAAGATGCGGGGCCAATTCTTCGACGGCCTGATAGACGTAGGTCAGATCGGCATAGCCATCTCCCCGGCGCATCGGCGTGCCAACCGCCAAGAACACGACGTCTGCCCTCGGCACGACGGCGGCGAGATCGGTCTCGAAGGACAGCCGGCCGGACGTTGTGTTGCGCGCCAGCACTTCATCGAGGCCCGGCTCATAGATCGGCACGTCACCGGCGCGCAGTTTCCCCACCTTGGCCGCATCGGTATCGACACAGGTCACCTGCCAGCCGAACTCCGAAAAGCATGCTCCTGATACGAGGCCGACGTAGCCCGCGCCGATCATACAAATGTCCATAAACAACCCTCTATGCTAGGCGCTCACCCGCTGCCGAAGTATGGTGTTGACGGCACAGCGTCAACCAGAAGACGCACCGTTGATTTATGCGGGACTCCTGAAAACATGCCCGAAATCCTGTCTGTTGGTGAATGCATGGTCGAAATGGCGCGGCGGCGTGATGGCGCCTTCGACCTGCGCGTCGGCGGCGACACGTTCAATACCGCCATTTACCTCAGCCGGCTCGGCGTCCCTGTTTCGTACATGACCGCCGTTGGCGACGACCCCTATAGTGCAATGATCGTTAACGCCGCCCGGAGCGAGCGGATCGGGACGGACGCGATCCGCGTCGTTGCCGGCCGCATGCCGGGGCTGTACCTGATCGAGACCGCTTCGGGCGAGCGCAGCTTCTGGTATTGGCGCGACAACGCACCGGCGCGCGACCTGTTCGAGCTGCCGGACGCCGACGCGCTCATCACCCGTCTGGCCGCCGCCGGCACGATCTATCTCAGCGGCATCACGCTCTCGCTCTACTCAACCGATGGCCTTGACCGGCTCGCCGCCGCCCTCGCCCAGGCCCGTCAAAACGGTGCACGGGTCGTCATCGACAGCAATTACCGGCCGGCCGGTTGGCGCCAGGACACGGCCCGTGCGCAAATCGTCTACGCCCGCTTCTGGGCGCTGACCGATATCGCATTGCCCTCTTTCGATGACGAACAGGCGCTCTGGGGCGACAACACACCGGATGACACCTTCGCCCGGCTGACCCAATTCGGGGTTGGCGAAACCTGCCTCAAGATGGCAACTGGCGGTGCCATGGTGACCACCGGCAATGCGCCGCAGCACGTGCCGCCGGCTGAAACCCTGTCGCCGGTTGGCACCACGGCCGCCGGGGACAGTTTCAGCGCGGCCTATCTTGCCGCCCGCCTCGACAACCAGGCGCCAGCGCGCGCGGCCGCGCATGGCAATCGACTGGCTGGCATCGTCATCCAGCACCCCGGCGCCATCGCCCCCGCCGCCGCCACCGCTTCTTTTACGGTCTGAGCTCCGCTGCTGCTTCGGCGAGTTGGCCGATCGCCGCCCAATCGTCCGCATCAACCAGTTGCTTCGGCGCCACCCACGAGCCGCCGACACACACGACGTTGTCGAGGCTCAGGTAGTCCATCGCGTTACCGGCATGGATCCCGCCGGTCGGGCAAAACGAGATATCGGGCAACGGTGCGCCGAGCGACTTCAAGGCAGCCGCGCCGCCGGCCTGCTCGGCGGGAAAGAATTTCTGGAAAACATAGCCCATATCCGCGAGCGCCATCGCCTCCGACGCCGTTGCAACGCCCGGCAGGAACGGCACCCGCCAGCCCATCGCCGCCTCGATCAGGCTCGGCGTCACGCCCGGCGACACCAGGAACGCCGCTCCTGCCGCCATCGCCTCGGCGGCCTGCGCTGGCGAACGCACCGTGCCGGCGCCAATCACGGCCCGGCCTGGCAGCGCCTCGGTCATCGCGCGGATCGCCCCCAGCGCCGCGTCGGTGCGCAACGTCACCTCGATCACCGGCAATCCGCCATCGCTCAGCGCCCGCGCCAACGCCACGGCGCGGGCCGGGTCATCGATCGTCACCACCGGCACCACCGGCTGGCGCAGCAGCAGCCCGAACGCCTGATTATTACTCTGCATCGTTGCCGTTATCCTTACTGTTGTGTTCCGCGCCCAGCGCCCCGGTCTCCTCGATGGTCTCGTTCTGGTGGGTTTGGGCCTCGATCCATGCGAGGAATTCCGGATCGCCGCCCGCGATCGGCACCACCGCCACGGCCGGCACATCATAAGGGTGCAACCGGCGCACCGTCTCTATCACGCCCGCCACCTGGGCCCCTACCGTCTTGATCAGCATCGGGTATTCGCTGTCGCGCTCGATCGCGCCCTGCCAGGCGTAGATCGCCGTCGCGACACCCAGAACGTTGACGCACGCGGCCTGCCGGCCACCAACCAGCGCGCGGCCGGCCGCCTCGGCACTGTCCGTATCGGGCCATGTCGTATAGATCAACACCTGCTCGTTCTTGCTCATCGCACAGTCTCCCGAAAGCGCAGCCAACAGGGCACAACTTAATAATCAGTCGAAGCCCGCCCCGCCACTTCCTTGCTATTTCAGCGCGTTCGGGCCATCCATGCGTTGCGGATCCCCTTGCGGGGCCAGGAACCAGCCAAGCGGCCATTAAAACCGACAAAGATGCCTGACACCAGTTCGACATTCGATCGCATCGCCTTTGTCGCGAGCGACCACGAAATCGCCCAGCGCGCGCTCGCCAAGTTGACGGCGAAATACAACCATGTCGATCCGAGCCAGGCGCAGGTCATCGTCGCCCTCGGTGGCGATGGCTTGATGCTCGAAACGTTGCACGGGCACATGAACGACGGCGTCCCGGTCTACGGCATGAACCGTGGTTCGGTCGGCTTTCTGATGAACGAGTATAACGTCGACAATCTCATCGAGCGTCTCGAGGGCGCCGAGACGACGGCGCTCAACCCGCTCAAGATGACCGCCATCGACACCGATGGTACCACCCACCATCGCCTGGCGATCAACGAGGTCTCCTTGTTCCGCCAGACCCATCAGGCGGCCAAGCTGCGCATATCGGTCGACGGCAAAGTCCGCCTTGACGAATTGATCGCCGACGGCCTGCTGGTTGCCACGCCCTCCGGCTCGACCGCCTACAATCTGTCCGCGCAAGGCCCGATCCTGCCGATCGGCGCGCCGCTGCTTGCCCTGACCCCGATCAGCCCGTTCCGTCCGCGGCGCTGGCGCGGCGCCCTGCTTTCCGACCGCGCCCACATCAAGATCGAGGTCCACGACGCCGACATCCGCCCCGTCAGCGCCGTCGCCGACAACCGCGAAACCCGCAGCGTCGTCGAGGTTCTGATCGAAGAAGACGCCTCGACCGAATACCTGATGATGTTCGACCCCGGGCACAATCTGGACGAACGCATCCTGGTCGAACAGTTCGGGGTTTGAGGCGGTTGGACTGGTATGAAGACCGTCTTAGCACGCGCCCGCGTTCGTCGCCGGCTCGGACAAATCACGCCAACTTAATACACCGTTCATGAACGATTGGCGTTACCGTGCCACTCTGGCGACCGCAGGAGGACGGTATGCGCCGACGACATCTGACCACCATCTTGGTTTTGCTGATCACACACACCTCATCGGCCAACGCCGTGCCGCGTACGGCCGATCGTCAAGCGGTTGATGGCCAACGAAATTCAATCAACAAGGTTGTCGTCATCGGCAAGGACACCCGGCGCCGCGTGCCAAAACGACTACGTTCGGCGACGCGCGGTGTCGGCCAGCTTTATGACTCTTCGATCAGAGGGCGCTGCACCGCGTTCTGCGTCGCCAAAAATGCCGTCATCACCAACAGCCATTGCATTGCATGGCGCGTCAAAGGGCGACGTCGCCTCAAACGCAACATGCGACACATGTCTTTCCGTCTTGGCAGGAAATCGACACGCCTGAAGTGGCAAAATATCAAGCCGATTGGCAATCCGTACCTCTCAACGCTCTCGAATTGGCCTGGCAAAACGCCGATAGACAACAGTAGTGGCGATTGGACGGTGGCGCGCCTTGCCAAGCCAATCTGCGCTGGCAAGGCGCTCAAACTGGCCAACAATGACCTCGTCAAGGCAATCGCCGAAGCCGGCAGCCTGAAGGTTGCCATGATTGGTTTCCATCGCGATCGCAGCAAGCGCCGATTGAGCTATACCAGCTGTTACATTACCAACATGATGCGAAATCTCGGCAATGGCATCGCCGTTCACTCATGCGACAGCAAGCAGATGTCATCCGGCAGCCCGATCGTTTTGGAAAGCTCCTTCGGTCTCGACGTCCTTGCGATCAACACGGGCTGGATAACATTCAAATCACGGCAGTCTTTTCAATTCGGGGATCGCAAGTCCAAGCGGCTTCGCCGGGTCAATGTCGCGGCGCTCCCGTTCGAGTTGAACTGGAAACTGGCAGCTTTTCTCGACCTCGAGTTCGTTGACGCGCGCACAACGACGCGAGAAATAAAAGCGTTGCTTAAGGCGAAATACTATTTTCGCGGCAAAGTAAACGCCAGGGTGTCACCGGGTCTGACCGCGGCCATCAAACATTATCAGTACGACCGCAACGATGTTCCACTTGGCCTTCCGAGCAAGCAACTGCTGCGCCAGCTCAAGGGCCCGTAGCATCCAGGCACCCACCTCTCAAGTGTCATCCTCGGGCTTGCCTGCCCTCGTGCACAGGCCGAGGGTCCATTTCTCGCTGGGTGGCGGCAGCTCGATTTTCCGGTAGCGCACGCAGCGCGGGATAAAGATCAGCCCAATGTGGATTGTTGCCCTCAATCAGATGGATCTTCCATTGCCGCCGATACTTCTTCAGCGACTTCTCACGCCGGATCGCATCGTCGATTGAATTGAACGCTTCGAAATGCACAAGCCGCCCGACGCCATATCGGCTGGTGAAACGGGACCCGTCACCCTCCCTGTGCCGCTCGATCCTTCCGAGCAAATTGTTGGTCACGCCGATGTACAGCGTCCCATACGAACGGCTGGCCAGGATGTAGACCCAGTAAGTGCGCATGGCACGGCTCCGGTCACTGTCGACGGCGGCGATTGCGGCGGGATGGGTCCTCGGGCCAAGCCCGAGGATGACAGACGTGGGGCCATGCCCGGTTCGTGCCGCCAAATTCGACGCCATGGTTTGCCCAGCCCTGCCCAACTCCGGTACCGCCTACTCCAGCGCCACCAATCAGTGCCGCATGCCACGTGCTGGCAACGCCAAGACGACCACATCTGCTCGACCTCTCCGGCGATCGGCGCATTGCCGCGCACGCCCCCCTCTCAGTTGTCATCCTCGGGCTCGTCCCGAGGACCCATTTCTCGGCCGGGTGCAGGCGTCGAGGTTACCCGACAACGTCGAGCCTAGCGCATCGCTGCCGACTTCAGACCGATTTAATTTGGCGTTCATGCGAAGGTTTGGAGAATCGCGAACAATATCTTGGATCGATCACGGCCACGGATATCGACGTGGGAATATGTCGGCAGTTTCTATTGGCACTCGGTTTCGACGATCTGCCTGCTCGATGGTCAAGGTTTCCGAGTATAAACAAAGCAGCTGACCGGAGGGGAAACCGCATGTTTGGTTCAGAACGTCACCCAGCGCGGAAAAGAGAACTTTTCACTACACGAATACGGCGGGACTTAAAGGTATTCTAGAAACACAAACAATTCATGCCACACACTACAGATTTTTAAATGACACCACCGAAACGCTCGCTTTGAGACCGAAGATTGAGGAATTGATGATGCCGGGAATTTTGGAGAGACTCCTCGCGGACGACCAGGACAAAGCATTGACACTTATGGCGCATCCAGATCACTTGGACGAACGCCCACTGGAACGACAAACTGCAGAAATAAGAAC
The DNA here is from genome assembly GCA_049116495.1 of Hyphomicrobiaceae bacterium. Classification (GTDB taxonomy): domain Bacteria; phylum Pseudomonadota; class Alphaproteobacteria; order Rhizobiales; family Hyphomicrobiaceae; genus CAJQQK01. The sequence continues at coordinate 30,673 of JAGDYV010000098.1, forward strand.
GCTCCCCCAACGAGAGCGTGATGCGAAAAATATTGCTTCGGGGATCGCAGAGCACTTTTATGAAATGAGGCTCGACAACGGCGTGTTTGAACCATTCATCACCTCTTTTTGTGACCACAACGAAAAAGCCTACGAAACTGAAAACGGGTTGCTTAGCCAGTGGCGAGCATACGGCGGCAGCTCGGGTTATGCATTGGTGTTCAACGACCCGCAATTGAGGCACTTACTTATAAACGGAAATCTACCATTTTACACGCATGGCTGTAGTTTCCGGGATGTAGTATACGAAGACGACGTGCAACGTTTAGAGAATAACTTTCCTGGGTTAGAGAAACTGCTGAAGCAAGCAGGCAAGAACGGAGGACTAAACGGCATTCAATTGAGCCCCTTATATTTTGCTCTCTGCGCGTTTAAACATCGCAGCTTTGAAGAAGAAAAAGAAATTGGATTTGTAGCTGCTCCAAAAAGAGAAAAACATATAACGCTTATGGAAAGGAGCGATTTGTTAGGAACAGGTGCGCTGAAGATAAAACAACGCTGCGTTCGGCCAGATCTAGCTCCGTATATTATACTCAATAGTGAAGAGGGGCGCGAGAACCTTCCAATTGAAAGAATAATTGTAGGACCTAGTAGTGATCAAGATATACGACGCTTGCGTTTGCGCACCTACCTACAACACCTAGGCTTAGACATTAAAGTCACGTGCTCACAAACTCCACTCATAATGTAGAGGAACTATAACTCCAATATTGTATCCTTCCAGCTCTTTAGTCTTACAATTTGCCATTATCCAAGACGACGAATCCAATCGTAACGCACCCTGCGTGCGGCGACTGTCAGCCGACGCTACCGCCAACCCCCAATAACTCAACCACCACCCCGCCTCACCCCCAGGCCGTCTTCCCGGCGCAGGCCGGGATCCAGACGCGTCGCAACGCGCCGTGCGCCAGCGGTCACCCACCAAGCGCACCACGCGCCAAATAATTAATAGTTAACAATTAATTATTAATTATTAACTATTCCCCCTCCCCCTAAACCTTCACCTTGCCATCCTCACCGACCTCCGGCCGGTTGATCGTGACCATCGTCTCAGGCGCGACCCACGAATAATCCATGTAGCCCAGCCGCGACAGCGGCATCAGCCGCGCCGTATCAACAAAGCCGTCCTTCAACGCCGCATCGTCGATATAAATCCCGACCACCAGCCCGATCACCGCGAAACTGCCATGCTTGCCGCCCGGAACCGCCGGGGGCAGCTCGATCGTCTTCCAGTGCTTGCACTCGAGTGCCGCCGGGCTCTCCTTGACGCGCGGCGGCGCCACCATCTGCGATTTCACCGCGGTCAGGCCGGAGAGCGGAAACTCGTCGACGCCATGCGGCACCGCCGCCGACGTCACGTTCATCTCATCGCGCAACGCATAGGTCGACAGCGAACACACGAACTCGCCGGTCTCCTCGATGTTGCGCACGCTGTCCTTGGCCGTCGCCGAGCCGAAGATCACGTAATGCGGCTTCTCGCTGATCGCATTGAAAAAGCTGTACGGCGCGATGTTGCACACACCGTCCTTGCTGACCGTCGAGATCCAGCCGATCGGGCGCGGCAGAATCAACGCCTTGTAGGGGTCGCGCGGCAGGCCGTGGTCGTTGGCGGCGGTTTCGTAAAACATGGAAGCTCCCAAGGTGTCGGTTGGAGGGTGTGGTTCGAGTTGTATGGCTGTCGTTGTTGGTATCCGCCGCGGGCCGCGCTGGCTCGCGGGCAGTGTTCACCGATCAGGCGCCATTGGGCGTCTTGGCGCCGTCATGTGACCGTCATGGCGCCCCTCTCACGGCTGCCAGTGCGTCGTGATCGCATCGAGGTCGGGCCGGTCGCGGTCGGCCTGCTGCTCGGCCGCGGTGCCGACATAGACGAAGCCGGCAATCGCCTCGCCATCGGCTAGCCCCAGCGCCGCGCGGGCGCCATCACTGAACGCATACCACTCGGTGATCCAGCTGGTTCCGAAGCCGAGCGCGTTGGCAGCATGGCACAGGTTCATGCACGCCGCGCCGGCCGACAGTGTCTGCTCGATTTCCGGCACCTTCGGCGGCTGTGCGATTCGCGAGACGACGGCGACCACGAGCGGCGCCCGGGTCAGGCGCTCGCGCTCGGTCTGCAGGCGGACATCGGATGGCGGCTCGGCCTCTTCCGATGCGCAAATCTCGGCCAGGCGCTCGCCGAACGCCGCCCGTGCCTCGCCCTCGAATACGATAAATCGCCACGGCACCAGCTTCTTGTGGTCCGGCACGCGCGCCGCCGCGGTCAGGATCTGGCGCAACTGAGCCGGCGACGGACCGGGTTCGGCCAGCATTGCCGGACGCGATGAGCGGCGCGAGAGTAGGAAATCTAACACGGTTGCAGTCATATCGAGCCCATTCGTCCATGTTTGCGCTGCAGTTTACCTGCAAACGATCTATTATACATTCGAACAACGGGCAAACGACGCGGCACTTCGGACGCCAACCGCAACGCGGTATATCGGAGCCAGCCTCTGCCAGGCGCTTAGCGGTAAGCGACCCGTCGCATCCGGCCAACGCCCGAATCGTGCCAACACCGTGGGCAGTGTGATCCTGGGAGGCGAGCAGACCCCATGACAGCAGCGGACACCAGCCGTGTCACTCCCCGCGCGCTACGCGACGCCCTGATGTGCGCCATGTGCGCCGCAGCCTTCTTGCTCGGGTTGAGCGGATGGCAGGCTGCGGCGCGCGCCCAGCAGGCGCCCCGCCTGATGATCGTCTTGGATGGCTCCGGCTCGATGTGGGGGCGCCTCAATGGTTCATCGCGCAGCAAACTGGCGGCCATCCGCCAGGAACTCGGCGCGGCGCTGCGCGCCAAGGGGCAGAACATTGCCGTCGGGCTGACGACGTTCGGCGCGCGTTCCGGTGCGTCCTGTTCCTCGGCCGAGACATCGCTGAACGCCGGTCCCGGCCAGTTTGATCAGCTCGACCGGCTCTTGAGCGCGTTTAACCCGCAAGGCCGCGGCCCGGTCGTGCTTGGTCTCAGAACCGCCGTCGACGCGCTCAGTGCCACACCCGGGCCGGCGCGCCTGCTGCTGATCCACGACAGCCCGGACAATTGCAACCAGAACGTTTGCAGCTTTGCCCGCGATCTTGCCAAGGCACAGCCGCAGATGGCCGTCGATGTCCTTTCGCTCGGGCTCAAGCCGAAAGACCGTGACGGCATGGCCTGCCTTGCCAAGGCGACCGGCGGGCGCCAGATCCATGCCGCCACGATGGATGCCGCGGAGGCCGGTATCGACACCATCCTCACAGCCCTCAATGCGGCCCGGCCGGTCGCAGCCAAACGCCCCGGGACGGACAGCCCCGCCGCGACGGCAACGGCCAAGGTGCCACCAAGATCCAGCGGCCTGACGCTCAGCGCCCGTCTGGCCAAAACCAAGACCGCCATCAAACATGGCATTTCCTGGCAGATCAAAAGCCGCTCCAAGATGGTTCATCCGGTCGACCGGACGATCCACCGGGCCGCATTGGACATTGCCCTGCCGCCCGCGACCTATGAGGTCATCCTCAATACCGAGTTGGTCCGCATGGCCAAGCAGGTCGAAGTGCGCAAGGACGCGCGCTCAGCCGTCGCATTCGACGTTGCCGGCGGCATTGTCGAGGTCATCGCGCCGGCCGCACCCGCCCCGGCACAGCACGCAGCCTTGGCCGCAAACGAGGCGACCGTCTCTGTTGTGCGCACCGCCGCGTCCGGCGGCCAGGCGGCCGGTGCCGTCTGGACAGGGTCCGCCAGCGCCGCCCGCGCCCTGGTCCTTGCGCCGGGATACTATCGGATCACCGTCAGCAACGGCCTCAGCCAGGTTTCGCGGACAATCGACGTATCTGCCGGCTCCAGTCAAAAAATCGGCTTTGAGACGGCGCCTGCGCACCTGACCGTCGCATTGGCCGCCTCGGATGCGGTGTTGGCTGCCAATGCCGAGATCCGCGTGGCGCGCAAAGACCTGGATCAACCGGAAAAGCGCACGATTGTCGCCCGCTCGGCGGCCCCGCGTGCGACGTTTACGCTGGCGCCGGGTCCCTACTACGTGACGCTGCGTGTGCACGACAATGAAACGACGTCGCTCGTGCTGCTTGCGGCCGGCGAGGCCGTCACGCACACACCACGCCTGTCGCAGATGGCGCTGCGCGTCTCATCGCACATCGGCGACGGGCCGAAACTCGGCGGTGCCGGCGTCCGCTACCGGATCTGGCGCGCCGAAGCCCTGGTTGAGCCGATCGCCATCAGCCGCAAGGCACAGTCCGTGTTCCATCTGGCACCCGGCAAATACCGCATCGAAAGCCGCGTCGGCCACCAAAATGCCGTTATGATCCGCGAATTCGATGTCGGAGTGGGCCGTGCCGGCAGCCTGCAACTGCGCCATAATGCGGGCCAGGTGCTGTTTGCTGCGCCAGCCACGGCACGCGCGACCCGCCAATTCGCCTACTGGGAAGTTCTCGACCCAAACAACCGGTTGATCTGGCGATCTTTTGAACCTACGCCATCGGCGACGCTGACAGCCGGCGCCTACACGGCCACCATGGCAACCAAGGATGAGAAATTTTCAACAAAGTTCGTGGTGGTCGCCGGTCGTAGGGACACCGTAACGTTGCAAAAGAAATAGAGCTTGATCCCATGTTCCGATCAATGCATGACCATCCCCTGCCCCTCACCTGCGTGCGCTGCCGCGCTGCCCTGCGGTTGCTCGTGCAAATGCTGGCGCTGTGCCTTGCATGGACACTTAGTGCCGCGCTGCCCGCTGCTGCCCAGAGCGGTTGGTCGACCGGCACGCAGGCCGCGCCAACAACCCCAGGGACCCCAGGAACTGCCCAAGGGACCTCCGGCACGCCAAGCACCCCAGGCAGCCCAGGCAGCAGCCTCACTACCACCGTCTTGCCGCGTCAGCCCGCAGCCATTCCAGCTCAATCGGGCGTGCTGTCACTTTCGGCCTTTCTGACGGCAGATGGCAGCCAGCTCAGCCGCCGCGCCATTGATCGCGGCCTCGTCTGGCGGATCTACACCATCGAGCGGCCGAGCGAGCCTGCCAAGCTGTTGGTCACACGCCGTGAATCGAAGCCGACGTTCGAGATCCCTGCCGGAAAGTATGCCATCAACGCCGCCTTTGGCCGGGCGCATCTCACCCAGATCATTGATGTTCGCGGCGGGACGCGGCAGCGCGAAACCTTTGTCCTCAACGCGGGTGGCCTGCGCGTCATCACCCGCGTCGCTGGCGGCGGCATTGCCAAGGATACGGCCCGCTATGACATCTTTTCCGACGAGCGCGACCAATCCGGCAATCGCCTGCGCGTGATCAGCAATGCGCGCCCCGGCCGGATCACGCGGCTGAATTCCGGGATCTACCACATCGTCTCGCGCCTCGGCGACGCCAACGCCTCTGTCTCGGCTGAAGTGGCCGTTGAGGCGGGCAAGCTGACCGAGGCAGTCGTCAGTCACGAAGCCGCCAAGGTCACGTTCAAGCTGGTCAAGACCGAGTCCGGCGAAGCCCATGCCGACACCCAATGGGTCATCATGACCAAAACCGGTGACATCATCAAAGAGACGGCCGGCGCCTTGCCGACGCACGTCCTGGCACCGGGCAGCTACAATGTCATCGCCAGCCGCGCCGGCGAGAACTACACCGGTGCGTTCACCGTAGAGTCCGGCAAAAACGTCGAAATTGAAATCATGATGCGGTGATGTGGTCTCGGGAGCGGATTGACTGGCGCAGGCGTCCATACGTGCGGAGCTGTCCGTCTTGTGTTTGCCAGTTGGCCGCCGCCCTCAACCCGCCTTGCGCTCGTGGCACAAATAATTGTCCCGCCAGGTGTGCGGATCGCTCGGCTCGACGATCGCGACGCAGCGCATGCCCGGCAGCCGACCGGACGCACTGAAGCGGAAGGTCACGGCCAGGTCGCGCGGCCAGCAGAAATAGTTGTCGTGCCAGTCGTGCGGATCGGATTTTTCGCGCACCTGGATGCATTTCAGGCCACGCCCCAGGATCGGTCCGCGGAACGACCACTTAAAGCCGACATCACGCTCGGTGCACAGGAAGTTGTCGTCCCACTTGTGCGGGTCGCTCGGCTCGCGCCACTGCACGCAATGCATGCCGGCGATGCGTCCGGCGTAACTCCACACCAGGCCGGCGCGGAACGAGCGATCACGCAGCGGCGGCAAGCCGATTCCAACAACCGGCTTCAGGCGCGGTCCCCCGGCCAGCAATTCCTTGATCTGCTCAGCGGCGGTCTTGCCAGTGTCGCGTCCCTCCGCCTCACCACCGCGCAACCGCGACCCAACTTTGGTCTGTCGCTCAAGATTGCCGGCCAGACACGTCTCCAGCTGCACCGCACGCCGTTCGATGGCGTTGCTGAGCGCCTCCTGATCCACGGACCGGCATCGGCTCAGCGCGCGTTGGCGCTGGCGGACGGCCTGCGCATTGCCGGCAAGTACACACTGGTGGGCCCGGCCAATGCGATCCTGGCGTTCGAAGCGCGCATCAAGGCCGTCGCACGCGCGTGCAACCTGCGCCTGCCCGGCTGTCCCCAGCACCTGGCATACGGCCAGCAAGCCAATGATCCCTAATGCATGTTTCATACTACTTGTGCTCTCAGCGTTGATTTCCGGCCATCATTGCGTCGTACTTCGGCACTGACAAGTCCAGCAAAGGTCAATGACAGGTATGTGGCGATAATTTCACGCCCTGTGCGCCCGCAAAAAAGGCCCCGCGAGCATTGCCCGCGGAGCCTGAACCGTGTGTGAACCGTTGTGTAGCGCCTATTGCATGTCGCATCCAATCGGATTCACTATCAAGGCCGCAACCGCGGCCCGGCGTAAGCGCCGCCCTGGCGGAGGCCCTGAGCGAAGCGAAGGAATAGCCGTGAGCCCAAAGGAGCTAAAGCGGGACGCATTTTATGCGACACGCTTTAGTGCGCCAGCACGGCCAACAGCAGCAGGGCGACGATGTTGGTGATCTTGATCACCGGGTTCACCGCCGGACCGGCCGTGTCCTTGTAGGGGTCGCCGACGGTGTCGCCGGTCACCGATGCCATGTGCGCATCGGAGCCCTTGAGGTGCTTCTCACCGTCCTTGTCGACAAATCCGTCCTCGAACGACTTTTTCGCATTGTCCCAGGCGCCGCCGCCGGATGTCATTGAGATCGCAACGAACAGACCTGTCACGATCACACCGAGCAACATCGCACCGACAGCCGAGAACGCCGCGCTCTTGCCTTCGGCACCGCCGCCGCCGACGTAGTAGATCAGGATGAACAGCACGATCGGCGAGAGCACCGGCAGCAACGATGGCACGATCATTTCCTTGATCGCAGCGCGCGTCAGCATATCGACAGCCGCTGCATAATCAGGACGATCCTTGCCTTCCATGATGCCCGGCTTTTCGCGGAACTGGCGGCGGACTTCTTCGACCACTGCACCACCGGCCCGGCCCACTGCCGTCATTGCCATACCACTGAACAGATAAGGGATCAGGCCGCCGATCAGCAGGCCAACCACGACGTACGGGTTGGACAGCTCGAAGTTGGCCTTGACGCCCTCAAAGAACGGGAACTTTTCTGCGTTCGCCGTAAAATACTGAAGGTCATAGTTGTAGGCACCAAACAGCACCAGCGCACCCAGACCGGCAGAACCGATCGCGTACCCCTTGGTCACCGCTTTCGTGGTATTGCCAACCGCATCGAGCGCGTCCGTTGACTTGCGCACTTCCGCTGGCAGGCCCGACATCTCGGCGATACCGCCGGCGTTATCCGTGACGGGGCCGAACGCGTCGAGCGCAACGATCATGCCGGCAACGCCAAGCATCGTCGTCGTCGCGATCGCGGTGCCGAACAGACCGCCAAGCTTGTAAGTCACGATGATCCCAACCACGATTGCCAGGGTCGGCAACGCACAGGCTTCCAACGAGATCGCCAGGCCCTGAATGACGTTGGTGCCGTGACCGGTGACAGATGACTGGCTGATCGAGCGCACCGGGCGAAACCCGATGCCGGTGTAGTACTCCGTGATCCACACGATCAGGCCGGTGACGGCGAGACCAACAAGACCACAGTAGAACAGGTTGATGCCGGTGATCGCGATGCCGTCGGCCTTGCCAACTTCACCCCAGTTACCAAGCACGAACTCGGTCGCGATATAGAGACCGCCGATCGAGAGTACAGCGGTTGCGATCAGGCCCTGATAGAGCGCGCCCATGATCGAACCGTTGGTGCCGAGGCGTACGAAGTAGGTGCCGATGATCGAGGTCAACAGGCAGACCGCGCCGATCGCCAGCGGATAGATCATCATCGTCTCGAGAATGGGCTGACCGGCAAAGAAAATCGCCGCCAGCACCATCGTCGCCACCACGGTCACCGCGTACGTCTCGAACAGATCAGCGGCCATGCCCGCGCAGTCGCCGACGTTGTCGCCAACGTTGTCTGCGATCGTCGCCGGGTTGCGGGGGTCGTCTTCCGGGATACCGGCTTCGACCTTGCCGACCAGGTCGCCACCGACATCGGCGCCTTTGGTGAAGATACCGCCACCCAAACGGGCAAAGATCGAAATCAGCGAAGCGCCGAAACCGAGCGCCACCAACGCATCGATCACGACACGCTCTTCTGGCTTGTAGCCCATCGCCGATGTCAGGAAGAAGTAGTAGCAGGCGACGCCGAGCAGCGCCAAACCAGCCACCAGCATTCCCGTCACCGCGCCGGACTTGAATGCGATGCTCAGGCCATCGGCCAGCGATGTTGCGGCGGCCTGCGCGGTGCGCACGTTGGCGCGTACAGAAACGTGCATGCCAATGAAACCTGCGAGTCCGGACAGAATCGCGCCGATCGCAAAACCGATCGCGACCTGCCAGCCGAGATAAAACGCCGCCAGGAAAATCACCCCGCCAACCATCGCAATGGTTATGTATTGGCGGCTGAGATAGGCCTGCGCGCCTTCGCGGATGGCCGTTGCAATTTCCTGCATCTTTTCATTGCCGGCATCCGCAGCCATCACCTGTTGAATGGTGATTACGGCATAAATGATCGACACGGCGCCGCAGGCGATGATCGCCCAGAGCATTTCAGTCATGGGTATTCCCCCGTTATATTTGATAGTGCACGCAACCAACCACTGACGAGACGCACGAAAACGGCTCGGACTGGGGCAAATCGCCAACACAAGAAGACGCGCGGCACAAGGTGCACCGGCGGAAACCAGAGAACTTTCAACGGTCCAGACCGATATGTTGTGTGGTCAGGCCCGAATTCCGCGCGGACCATGCCAAAAGACATGCCAACTTGCAACATAGTGACGGTGGCACTTTCGTCTCGGTTCGGCGGTTGTTACGCGAAATTCGCAGGTTACTTAACGTCGAAGTGGTCATATCCGGTCGGGCCGACGTCGTATTCACCACCTGACTCGTCAATCAGCCGCACGCCGGAATCGGCGACGACATGCCCGATTCGCACAACCTCGACGGCACCGCGCCGGGCCGCCGTTTCGAAGGCCACGGCTGATTCGGGTGGCACTGTTGCCAGAATCTCGTAGTCATCGCCGGCCGTGGCGAGCCGCAAGGCAGGGGCCCGCGCCACCGCGAGACCGGCCTGCACGCCGCCTGCAAGCGGCAAAGCTGCCATTTCAATGCGCGCGCCGCGATCACTCAATCGGCACATCCGGTCGAGATCTTTGAGCAAGCCGTCCGAGATATCCATCGCCGAGCGGGCATGTGCGCGCAGCGCCGCCCGCAAACCGAGGCGTGGTTCAGGCCGCAGATATCTTGCCAGCGCGGCGGTTTGGTCCGCCTCGGTCAGTGGCCACTCCAAGACTTCCGCGTCAAGCCGCAGGCGCAAGCCCAGCGCCGCCGCACCGAGCGTGCCGCTGACGTAAATCGCATCGCCGGTCATGGCGCCCGCACGGCGCACCATCTGTCCCGCACGGGCTTCGCCAATCGCCGTCACCGCAATGCTCAGTGGCCCGGAACTGCTATCGGTGTCGCCGCCGATCAACACGCACCCGAATGCCGTCTGCGCCACCCGCAACCCTTCTGCGAAGCGGCGCATCCATTCAGCTTCCGGTTTCGCTGGCAACGTCAATGCCAACAGGTAGGCGACCGGCCGTGCGGCCTTGGCGGCCAGATCGGAGACGTTCACCGCCAGCGCTTTCCAGGCGAGGTCTTCGGGAGCATCATCGGGCAGAAAATGCACGCCCTCGACGATCGGATCGGTCTTGAAAATCAACGCATGGCCGGGCAATGGTTCGAATTCGGCGCAATCGTCAGTGAGGCCGTAGGCACCCGGATGGGCCGCCGCGAGGGGCGCCAGGTATTGTGCGATAAACCGTTCCTCACCGCTCGCACTCATCGTCACTCCGTCAGGCTCCTGCGGGTCAACCTTTGCCGCCCGAGCCCTGTTCGTGCTGGCACATCTCGCTCAATAGGCCGATGACGTCGCGCAATGCCACCCTCATCGCAGCGGCCGATGGCCCGTCGGCACGGCATTGAGGCGTCCTCCCTGCCGGATCAGCCGAGAACTACGCGTCGCCAACCGGTACGGTGCGGACCTTGTCGAATTCAGGAGCACGCAGTTCCCGCGCCAGTTGATCGAGCAGCCCGTTGACGACCTTTGACTGATCATCGCTAAAGAACGCATGCGCAACATTGATATATTCGTTGATCACGACGCGCGCCGGCACCTCGACTCGGTCCATCAACTCGAACACGGCCGCTCGGAAAATCGCCCGTAACGTTGAATCGACGCGTACCAGCCGCCACCCGGTCGCGAGCTTCTGGTCAACCAGCGGGTCGATATCGCGTTGGCGACGAACGGCACCGCGCACCAACTCGGCAAAATACGTCTGGTCCGCGCTGGCAAGTTCAACCGCCTGGCCCTCATCCTCGGCATCCCGGCCCTGCAGACGAAAGGCGGTGAACTCCTCAATGATGTCGTTGAGGTCGGTCTTTGCCATATCCATTTGATAGAGCGCCTGGACGGCGGCCAGCCGGGCAGCTGAACGCGCCTGCGCGCCGCCTTTCTTCCTGCCCGCCATTACGATCGCCCCATCATGTGCTGGCCTATCATTTGTCAGCCTCATCAAAGGTTCGCGCCAACTCGACCAGTCTCAGACAGGCGCGCGCCGCATCCGCGCCTTTGCCCTTGCGCCCGCCGGAGGCGCGCACCATCGCCTGTTCGTGCGTATCGACCGTCAGGATCGCATTGCCGAGCGGGATCGAGCCGTGCATCGCCACGTCCATCATCCAATGATTGGCGTTGTTGCACACAATATCATAATGGCTCGTCTCGCCGCGAATAACGCAGCCAAGTGCGACTACACCTGAATATTTACCGATTGCCGCCGGTGTCGTCATCAGCCCGGCCGCCACAGCCGCACCCAGCGCCTGCGGAATCTCCAGCGCGCCGGGCACTTCCACGCGATCGTACGTGGCGCCTGCCGCATCGAATTCCGCGATCGCGCCTTCGATCAGGGCCGTCGCGACATCGTCGTAGTATGGCGCTTCAATGATCAGGAACCGATGGCCTTTGCCATCGATCGTCACCGGCTCGATGCCGCCCATGTCGTCTCGCCGTGACATGCGTTCCTCGCTATTTCATCAGTCTTTGGTCAACGACTTTCAATCCATACGCTTCGAGACCGACATACACTGATTGCGGCGAATTGGTGAGCAGGATCATGTCCGTCACACCAAGATCACGCAAAATCTGGCTGCCGATACCGATCTCGACGTTACGCTTCTCATTGGCCTGCGCCTTGCGCACGGCGCTGTCTTTGGTCGTACTCAGGGTCTCGGATACCTCATTGCGGCGATGATCGCGGATCACGACAAGCACGCCACGACCTTCTTCGGCAATCGCGTTCATCGCGATCTCGATGCGCGTTTCACCACCCGCCGCCGCCGGCCCGATGCCGAGCGCGTCCGCCATGAAACTCACCGAATGCACACGCACAAGCACCGGGCCGGGCGCCGACAAATCCCCCTTGACGAGCGCCAGGTGTTCCACGTCGACGCCGTCGCGCTCGTAAACGTGCATGGCAAACTCGCCACCATAACGGCTCGAAACAACCCGCTGCGACACCTCATTGACGATCCGGTCGTTGCGCAACCGGTAGGCGATCAGATCTTCGATCGTGCCGATCTTGAGGCCATGCTGCTGGGCAAACGCAACCAGTTCCGGCAGCCGCGACATCGAGCCGTCGTCGTTCATGATCTCGCAGATCA